>CAIYYW010000157.1 GCA_903930515.1 uncultured delta proteobacterium
CCCCATCCCGGCCGCAAATTACCGTAGCCGGACAGGCCATTGGCCTGGACCGTCACTGAATCTCCCGCATCCACGGTCAAGGCGTAAAATTCCGCATCCAGGGAAATGGGATCCCCGGACAGGTCGCTGAAATCTCCGGTCAACCAGGCTTGGAGAGTGCTGTAGTCCGGGCCATCTAAAAACCCGTTTCCATCCAAGTCCTGCCAGAGGGTGGTCCGGGAACGAAGCCCGCCCGGAGCTTGGTTGTCCGTAACAAGCCAGTATCCCGGGTCCTGGAAGGCCAGTCCCAATTCCATCGCGCCCATATCCGGGCTGTCAATCATAGTATTGTCCGAGTCTCCCCAGAAATTCGCGCCCGGTAAGTGTGATTGCGCGGCGGCTGAAAACGGCAGGCTAAAAATTGCGGTTAAGCAAAAAAACCCGATCACCCAAATCCGCCCAAACTTTTTCATATCATACTCCTTTGACTCCTTTGTCGGAATCCGCCAAGCCATAAATCAATCAGGGCCTCAAACTCTGTATCTAGAATACAGCAACCAATTTATAATGTCAAGGAAAATAAGAGAGAAGAGCAAGGGACACGGTTTCCGGAGTTTCGGCTCGGCGGTCTTCTACCCTGCCCTCGGCCATTAGCTCTGGGCTGAATGGCAGACCCGAAGGGAAACTATTGATCTTACGAAGGATTTGGGCAGCAGACCCTTAAGCCCTGACCCCGCCGGCATATTTCGGCTGCTCCGGTCACGCTCGGGAGTGAGCGTGGCCGGAGCAAATGATTAAGAGCGGTTGCCCGCGCTAATCAGGGTCCAAATGCGAAGACAAAGCCAGGGACATTGCTGTCATTATTTGTGCCGGTCCCAAGTTGACCATCATCATTCAACCCCCAGCACATTAATCTGCCACCAGAGATAAGGCCGCAGGTATAACGTCTTCCAGCGGACATTTTGCTCAGTCCTGTGGACAGGTCGGAAACATTTACCGGAACATTGGTATCGGTATTATTACCGTTGCCGAGTTCGCCCTTTTCATTCCAGCCCCAGCATTTGCCTGCTCCGGCAGTGGTAACCGCGGAGGTATGGTCATACCCGGCTGAGATCATGGCTATTCCTGAAGCCATTCCGTTAACATTCACCGGGACATTGCTATCGGTATTGGTCCCATTCCCAAGATGACCATAAAAATTATATCCCCAGCATTTTGCCGCGCCTGCCGTGGTAAGAGCGCAGGTATGATCATAACCGCCCGCAACCGCGGATACCCCTGATAAACCGGAAACATTTACCGGAACATTGCTATCGGTATTTGTCCCATCCCCAAGTTCACCATAAGTATTAGCCCCCCAGCACTTTACTACTGCGCCGGAGGCAACCGCGCAGGTATGAGTAAAACCAGCCGCGATGGCGGTTACCCCTGCGCTTAAGCTGGTAACCGCAACCGGAAGAACGCTGGAACTATTTGCGTTATCCCCAAGTTGACCGGAGGAATCCGCGCCCCAGCACCATACCGCCCCGGTAGTCGTAAGGGCGCAAGTATGATAACCGCCGCCGGCGATGGCGCTGACCCCGGAAGATAATCCGGTAACATCAACCGGAACTTTGCTGCGGTCACCTGTGACAACTCCTAACTGACCGGAGTCATTAAAGCCCCAGCATTTTACTCCCCCGCCGGTGGTAAGGGCGCAGGTATGCCAGTAACCCGCGGAGATGTCGCTTATTCCGGAAGACAGGCCGGACACCCCAACCAAAATAGTGCTATCCGCAGAGGTCCCATCCCCAAGCTGACCATCTGAATTCAGCCCCCAGCACCATACCCCCCCGGTATCAGTAAGGGCGCAGGTATGACTATTGCCCGCGGAAACCGCCACCGCGGTATATCTACGGACCCAGGTGTATCGGGCGGGCGTGGGATCCCAGGATCTGGTCACGGCATTCTTGGCCTTGACCTGGAAGGTATGGGATCCGAAAAGCAATCCGGAATAATTTTTTGGCGAGGCGCATTTTCCCCAAGCCTGTTTGTCCAGCTTGCATTTATAGGAACACTTCTTTTTGCTGCAGGAGAAGGTAAAATCCGCGGTGCTGGATACAGTGGGATCGTCGGGGTTAGTGTTAATAAAAGTGTTAAAGTGGGCTCCGTAGCTGATGGCAGGATGATATCCGGTTCCGGCTTGCCCGGTTTGAGTCTGGGCTGAATCTCCGCAGGAATTGAGCAGAAACGCGGCGCAAAAGAATAATCCTGCAACTAAAATTGGGAAATCGATTTTTTTCTCTTTCATTTTCATCCTCCTTGATAAAGTTAGTCCGGCTAGTCCATTTTCTGTAACCGAGTTAATTTTGTATCACACCCGGTTTCATAAACAATATTTATCTAAGCACATTTTGCCAAGCCTGTCAAGTAGTTTTCTCGGGTCCAGCGTAATCGCGG
Source organism: uncultured delta proteobacterium (assembly GCA_903930515.1). Lineage (GTDB taxonomy): Bacteria > RBG-13-61-14 > RBG-13-61-14 > RBG-13-61-14 > DRUE01 > CAIYYW01. The sequence continues at coordinate 2,419 of CAIYYW010000157.1, forward strand.
GATTCGGGATTATCCCGCGTTCCGCGGGACAGCCTTTCAATGCGCCACCTTGCGCCCCTTTCCTTCCTTTTTTTACTGTTCATTCCACCGACTGCCGCTATTGCGAGTCCCAAGAAATCGGCGGCAACTCAAAGATAATCCGGGCTTAAGACATCAGACGGGATCGGCGCGATCGGCCGGGGAAAATCGTTGGTCAATTTTTTTTCCAATTCCTCCGCGGCCTTGCCGAGTTCCGGATTATGATTTTTTTTCAGGTGAAGGGTAATTGTCAGACTTTGCGCCCGGAACAGGTCCGACCATTTATCGCTGTGCTCTCCCGCTCCGTTAACCCAGAGCCAAGCCATTTGATAGTATGCCCGGGCCATCTGAAGCTCAACCTGCTCCCGGATCGGGCTGTTGGGATACCGCTCCAAAAATTCTTCCTCAACCCGGACCTCCACGATCCCGCAATCCGGATACCCCTTCCATTCCAGGCAGGTTCCCTCTTCCATCAACTTCAGAAAAAAACGGTCCGCGAATTCGCTCTCCGGCCATCTCCGGATAAATTCCCGCAGCAAACCAAGGTCCCGCCGGCCTTTGGGGTTCTTGCCCGATTTTTCCAGTTCCACCGTTTGCCGTTCCCATTCCTTTTCCGCGGCCCGATAAAAAACCGTCTCCCCGGTCTTGGGCGCCTGATTTTTATCCGGGCTTGGTCCTTGCGCAAAGGCAATAGCCGCCAGAGCAAAAATTGCCAACAGCCCGATCAGGCGGAGCGGGACTATAAGCGTGGCCCGTTCCCCGTTCAGCGTGGCCCTCATTCTCAATTCCTTTCCTCAATAAAGAAATATTCTATCATTTGCCGGAACGAGCGGGAGTAGTATTTAACCCCCTGCCGGCTCAGGGCCTTTTTCATGGTTTGGATAATAAATTTTGGCCTGATAAAAAATCGGCGGTAGAGCTGGTTCTGAATTTTGACCAGGTCTCCGGGAGTAAAATGCTCGGTGCGCCAGGAGGGCACGGAATGGAGATGCGTGAATTTGTCCCAGCGCTCCTCAAAAACATATCCTTTTTCCTTCATCAGCCGATAGAGCTCGGTTCCGGGATAGGGAACCGTAATCGCGACCGCCATCAGTTCCGTATCCAGCTCGCACATCAGCTTGAAACTCATCTCCACTTCCTCCCGGGTCTCGCTCGGATGCGAGCCGACCATAAAAAAGGCGGTGGTGATGATCCCGAACTCGTGCGCCCACTGGAA
>CAIYYW010000158.1 GCA_903930515.1 uncultured delta proteobacterium
GATTGAATGCTATGACATCTCCAATTTGGGGGAAAAACTCGCGGTCGGATCAATGGTCAAACTCCTAAATGGAGAGCCGGACCAAAGCGGGTACCGAAAATACCGGATCAAGGGAAAGGATACCCAAAACGATTTTGGGATGATGAAGGAAGTGCTTGCCAGAAGATTCCGGAGGGCGCTCCTGGAAAAGCAGCCGTTGCCGGATTTGGTGATCCTGGACGGGGGCAAAGGTCAACTCAATGTCGCGCTGGCCGTGCTCCGGGAATTGCAGATCAAAAACCTGGACCTGGCCGCCCTGGCCAAGGAGCGCGAAATCGGCGAGCCCAAAAGCCCGGAGTTGGAAAAAAAACCCGAGCGGATATTCCTCCCCAAGGTCCGCGACCCGATCAGGCTCAAGCCCGGTCCGGCCCGGCATCTCCTGGTCAGAATCCGCGACGAAGCGCATCGGTTCGCCATTGCCTATCACCGGAATCTAAGGCAAAAACTAGCCAGCCGGTCGGTTCTATTGGAAATCCCCGGAATCGGCGAGAACAAAAAACGATCCCTGCTCAAACACTTCGGCTCCTTAATACGCGTGCGTCAAGCCGACCTGGACCAACTCCGGTCCGCGCCGGGAATTTCTGAAGCGGACGCCGCCCGAATCCTGGAATTCCTGAATGCTCAAGTAATAATTTGACGAATAAAACTTAGACGAAGCTTGGTTCTGTTTAAAGGATAAACCCGGCCCCAATCCACAAAAAAGTGGCGCAGGCAAAACGCCTGCGCCACAAAATCATCGCCCGTTCCCTATAAAAAGGATTTATTCGCCCGGATTCCTGCCCGCTTGATCCCTCAGGGCTTTGATCCGCCGCCCATCCCGGGCATCTTGCTCATATCTATCACCTGGTATCCGGCCGGGATATCAAAAATTCCGGCCGGAAGGGGCTTGCCCACCTCAAACTTGAGCATCCGAGTATCTGCGAGCAGGTTGCCCTTCGCGTCGTAAGAAACCCATCTCTTGACCATACCTTTTGCGTCCACATAGTAGTCCAGGTAGTCCTTGGTCTTGTTGTCGGTCACCCGGTAAACCGTGTATTCCTGGCCTTCCCATTTTTCCTTGCCGCGGTTGGTCACGGTGGTATTGGGATTCCCAGCCTTGATACAGTCTTCCCATTTGTCGCATTTCGGGGATTCCTCTTTCTTCTGACCTTGCGCGGGCTTGACGATCATCTTCATTGCGGTCTTGTTCACCGGGTCCAGCATATACATAATATCTCCCTTGAAGATGCTGGTCGTTTTCAAAACCTTGCCCGCGCCGGTCCCCTCGGACATTTCCATCCGCATATTGGTCCCATCGCTGTAAAAGAGCTGGGTCATCGGCTTCTGCTTGGGGATCAGCATCTCCACCTCGGACATTGAGGTCTGGGGAGATGCCGCGGCGAACGCCGCAAAGCCGATCCCGGCCGCGAGTATGGACGCAAGTCCTAAAACCATCCTTTTCATTTTCCATCCTCCTGCTAAAATTCCGGATTGACCAAAATTAATTTCAACCTGCAATTATTGATTCCTTGCCGGCCACAAAACCAACTATTGCATCTTCCCCATTTCCGAGATCTTGTAATCAGACGGAAGGTTAAAGGTATCCCCGGGCAACGCCCCGATTTTAAGGTTGATCCGGGCGTCTTCCATTACCTTTCCCGTCTGGTCGGATCTGACCACCCGCCTGACCACTCCGGCGCTGTCCACAAAATAATCCAGCGTTTCGTTGGGGGTCGCGCCCTTCAGGCGGTACACCTTATAATCCGCTCCTTCAAATTTCTCCGTGCCTTTCTCGGCAATGTTGGTTCCGGGGGTTTTGCCGATCTCAATCATCATCTGGTCCCACTTGTTGACCGCGGGCGGAGCTTCTTCCTGCTGAGCGCTTTCGTCCGGAGGCATCTTCATCCCGGTTTTATCCGCCACGGTCAGGACATATAGACCTTCAGCCGTGGAAATAGTTATGGTCTGAAGTTTCTTGTCTTTGCCCACCCCTTCAAAATTATCCATCCGCCGCTTCTTCCCGTCAATATAAGTCACCACCGTCGCCGACCTTCCGTCCGACTTGACTATGCCCATCTCAAACATCCAGGGCTGGGACGGGACCGCGGCCTGCGGAGGCTCGGCCGAGGGCGTCGGTTGATCCGCTTGCGGAGTCGGTTGGTCCGCTTGCGGAGCCGGCTCCGGGGTTTCCTTCTTCTTGCAGGAAAATCCCAGGGCCAAAACCAAAACCAATAATCTTTATTTCTACATTATCAATTATTTTTCTCTCTCCAATTTTTTTAAAGCCCAC
>CAIYYW010000159.1 GCA_903930515.1 uncultured delta proteobacterium
TTCGGCAAGCTCACCGCAGGAAGGCGGCGCGCACAGTCTCAGGGGCTTTGTTGCGGTAAAGGCGGAATCCCGATAAAATCGCAAGGACTGATGAGAAGAGGGAAAGCATTTTGGGCCGGATTTTTCCTGGTGTCGCTGGTATTGCTGATGCTGGAGATTTTGATCACGCGGATATTTTCTCTGATCCTCTGGCACAACCTGGCATACCTGGTAATCAGCCTGGCCTTGCTCGGGATCGGCGCGGCCGGTGTCTGGGACAGCCTGTTCCAGTCACGGCAAAGGCGGATCAACCCGGGCTGGTTTTCAGTCCTGTCCGGGATGGCGATGCTTTTGGTTTTCCGCCTGATCGGGAGCTGGGAATTTCAGTTTGGCTGGGCCGGATTATTTTATTTGGTTTTTAGTTCAATCCTGATCTTCTTTCCGTTCTTTTTTATCGGGCTGATTTTAGTCCGGGTATTTTCCGAACAGGCGGATCAAATCGGGAGCGTTTACGCGATCAACCTGGTCGGGTCGGGCGTGGGCGTGATTGTGGCGCTGTTGGTTTTAAAGCCGTTGGGGATGCCCAAGGCATTGGTATTAGCCGGGCTGGTCCTGGGAATGGCGGGTTTTTTGTTCAGCCTGAAATCCAGCCGGGGGCTTTTGGCGGTCTCATTGATCTGGATCCTTTTCAGCGTGAGCGGATTTTTCTGGGCGGAAAGATGGTTCCGGTTCCAGGTCACGGACACCAAGAGCTTGGGCAAATTCCAGGAATTCTGGCCGGATTTCAAATTGGAATTTTCCAGATGGGACCCGCTGGGGCGGGTGGACGCCTTTTCCAGCTCGCGCGCCTGGCTCTCATTTGAAAACGAGAAACACTTTTACCGCGGCCTGACCATTGACGGCGCGGCTGACACCACCCTGATCAGTTTTAAGGATCAGCTTGATCAAAGCCGTTTTTTTTCCGGCAGCGAATACGGCCAGTCATTTTTGCTTTTGGGCCGGGTCCCGGATCAAGTTTTGGTGATCGGGGTTGGGGGCGCGCCGGATGTGGAGGCGGGCCTTTATTTTAAGAGCAAGAAAGTGACCGGGGTTGAGGTTAACGGGAGCGTGTTGGATGCGGTTCGGAAATTTCTGCCGGAGATCGCCAATGACCGCCGGGTGGAGCTGGTCAAGTCGGATGGCAGGAGCTATGTTGCGCGGAGCGACCAGGTCTTTGACATCATCCAGATCAGCGGGGTGGACACGATTTCGGCCTTGGAATGGGGAGCATATCTTCAGGCGGAGAATTATATCCATACGGTTGAGGCGTATCGGGAATATCTCAAGCATCTGTCGGAAGACGGGATTTTGAGCATCGGGTTGGGTGAAATGCATCCGCCCCGGAATATGATCCGGGCCTGCGTGCTGGTGGTGGAGGCGATGCGGGAGATGGGGATTGCGGATCCGGAGGACAAGATTCTCCTGATCCAGCAGGCCCAATATTTGCAGTTGCTGGCTCGGAAGAAATCTTTTTCAGCCGGGGAGATGGATCGGTACCGGAGTCTGATGGAGGAAAGCGGTCTGAGCACGCCGGTGAATTTTGAGTTCAGGTATTTGTTCAACCAGCGGGCGGATTTGTTGGTTCGGTATGGGCCGGGGCTGGGCAAGGCGGATGACGATTTTGTCAAGTTTTTTAAGGCGGTGAAGGCGGGTCGGGAAAAGAATTTTGTCCGGGATTATGCTTTTGACATCAGCTCGGTTACGGATGACCGTCCGTTTTTCTATAAGTATTATTACTGGCCGTTCCTGAGTTTTTCCCGGGAAGCCTTTGCCGGGCCGGTCCTGTGGGCGCAATTTTTGGAAGCGGTGATTTTCGCGGCGATTTTTATTTTGCTGCCGCTGTTATGGCTGCGGAAAAAATCCCTTCCCGGACATCCCCCCTCTCCCGGTCGCCCTGTCCTCAAGGGAGAGGTGGAAGGGATTTCCGTCCGCCAGGGGGACGGAACCCTGAATCGGGTCTGGTTTTTCTTTTTCATCGGGCTGGGCTATATGATGATTGAAATCCCGTTGATCCAGCGGTTTGCTTTGTATTTGGGCCATCCGACTTACGCGATGGGGCTGGTGCTCGGGGTTTTGCTGGTTTTCTCCGGCCTGGGCAGTTGGCTGTTCCAGAAATTCTTCCGGGGCAAAGGCTGGCTGATCTGGGTTTCAGTGGCCGGGATTATCGCGATCAATGTCCTGGCGATGATATTGGCGCCGACCCTGCTGGCGCGGTCTATTTCCCAATCGTTCCTGGCGCGCGCCCTGATCACATCGGCCTGGACCGCCTTGCTCGGGATTTTTATGGGCATTCCGTTTCCGGCCGGGATCAGCCGGCTGGAGCAATCCCGGCCCGGCCTGGTTCCGTGGGCCTGGGCGGTGAATATCTCGGCGTCGGTGGTGAGTTCCATTCTGGCGGTGATGCTGGCGATGAGTTTGGGTTTTAAGCTGGTTTCCGCGCTCGCGGGTGTTTGCTATCTGCTGGCCGGGATTTGCTTTTTATTCATCGGCGTTCCCAAAAGCGATAAAAGCGGACCGGCATCCTCAAACCGATGAGCATCTCCCAAAAAAAGAAAAAATATATCCAGCGCCGCTATCCGCAACACGCGCTCCGGGAGTCGGGATTGGATCCGGCAAAAAAATCCGGGCCCGGAAAGGCGGCGGGAAAAAATTCCGAAGCGCGGCTGAAAATTGTTATGGCCGGCTTGATTTTCTGCTTGGCCGTGATCGCATATCTTCCCGGAATCAAAAACGGCTTTATCTATGACGACAAGTTCCAGATCCTGCGCAACCCGCAGGTCACGGGCGACCGGCCGGTATCCGAGATTTTTGCCCGCGAGTTTTACCGGACCTCGGAGGGGAAAAGCCCGTATTACCGGCCGCTGGTTAATTTGAGTTATCGGCTGGATTATGGGGTATGGAAAGACAATCCGCTCGGCTATCATCTGACCAATATCATAATCCACGGACTGGTTTCGGTGTTGGTTTTCCTGTGCCTGTTGACCTGGTTAAAAAAATACCGGACCGCCGCGGCCGCGGGTTTGATCTTCGCGCTTCATCCGGCGCACACCCAATCGGTGTCCTGGATTTCGGGCCGGACCGATTTGCTCTCCAGCCTGTTTGTATTACTGGCCGTATATTTCTATCTCCGGGCGCAGGAGCGGGACGGGAAATGGAATTGGAAATGGTTCGGGTTATCGCTGACCGCGTTTCTGCCCGCGCTCCTTTGCAAGGAAGTGGCGGTAACGGCTTTGGTCCTGATCGCGCTGCTGGATTTCGGCAAGGCAACAAAAATCAAAGCAATGTTTCAGGCCCGTCGGATTTTTGCTTACGCGGGTTGGATCGGAATAATCCTGATATACTTTTTGATCCGGCTCAAAGTATTGGGTTTCCTGGTCGGATACCAGGCGGGGTCGCCCGTGGAATGGTATTACCGGAACCTGAATGATCTGTCCCGGCTGGCCACGGTTTTCAAGGTTTACGGATATTATTTGCAAACCCTGCTCGCTCCGATCCACCTCAGCTTTGAGTCTAAAATGCCGGTGTCCGGCTCCTGGCTGGATCCGTATTTAGCCGCAAGCGCGACCGCGGTTTTGCTCCTGTCGGGGGTTGGAATAATATCGCTGAAATATTTTCCGGAATTGGCGGTCGCGGTCTTCTGGTTTTTGGTCACCTTGCTGCCGGTTTCAAATATTTTCCCGGGCCGCGAGCTGGCAATGGAGCATCTGCTTTATCTTCCCAGCGTAGGTTTTTGCCTGGGAGCGGCTTTGGCTTTAGAGTATCTTGATCAAGGAATCGGGCGAAGCAGGAATCTGATCCGGGCTTGCCTGGGAATCATCCTGGCTGGTTTCCTTGCGCTCACCGGGATCCGGCAGGCGGTATGGAAGGATGAGGTTTCGTTCTGGAAGGATGCTGCGATCAAGGCCCCGCTGAAAAGAAGGCCCTGGTATAACCTGGGGGGCAGGCTCAAGGACCGGGGGGATGAGGGGTTTGCGCTTCGCTGCTGGACGCTCGCGGAGCAGGCCGAGCCGGATAACCCGGAGGTCCATAACAATCTGGGCGCGGCGCTTCTGGAGCGGGGCGAGATTGATCCGGCGGTCCGGGAATTTCAGGAGGCCTTGAGGTTGAATCCGAACCATCCGCGCGCCAAGATTAACCTGGAAACCGCGCTGAACTTAAAATTGAGGACTGGTCCTGAAAACGCGGTTCAGCCTTGAAAAATCCTCGGCCATTTGACCCTGTTTTTTAAAGTGAAATAATTGAGGCCAAACCGAGAATTGAGGAGGATAAAATGAAGATCGTGGAGGTAAATGCCTGGCTGTGTCACTATCCGCTTCCGGCCACTTTCTGGCCGACCTGGATTCCGGGGTTCCCGCAAACCCGGAACACCTGCCTGATCGTGTCGCTCAAGACCGACGAGGGGATTGAGGGATACGCCGCGGGGGTGGGGATTTTGGACGAGGCCAAGTCGCTGGTGGCTTTGCTCAAGCCGTTTTTATTGAACCGGGATCCGTTCCAGGTGGAGGACACCTTGAAGATGTTGAGAAGCGCGCTCTTTCTGGGATACCGGGCCTGGTTTGTGGAGGTGGCGCTTTGGGACATTATCGGCAAGTCCTGCGGCAAGCCGATTTATCAATTGCTGGGCGGAGGTCCGGACAAACTTACGGCCTATTGCTCCACCGGGGAAATGCATCCTCCGGAGAAGCGGGTGGAGGAAGTCTTGAAGCTCCGGGAGATGGGGTTCAAGGCGGTTAAGCTCCGGGTCAAGGCGATGGAGATGAAGGATGACATCTTGCTGGTGGAGAAGGTGCGGAAGGCGGTGGGGGACGATTTCACGCTGATGGTTGACGCGAACCAGGGCTGGCCGATCCACGCGTTCGGGGCGTATCCACGCTGGAGTTTGAAGCGGGCGATGGAGACGGCGCGCGCGTATGAGGAGTTGAAGGTGCGCTGGCTGGAAGAGCCTTTGTTCAAGACCGACTACCAGGGTTATGCGCAATTGAGACAGAGCACCACGGTTCCGATCGCGGGGGGAGAATTCAATGTTGACCTTTCCGAGTTCCGGGACCTGATTGAGCAGGAATGTCTGGATATAGTCCAGCCGGATGTGACCATCTGCACCGGGATCCTGAACGGGAAGAAAGTCGCGGGAATGGCCGAGGCGCATAACCTGGAATTCAGCCCGCACACCTGGACCAACGGTTTGGGGTTCGCGGCCAACCTCCAGTTGATGGCCTGCACGCCGATCTGTTCTTATTGCGAGTTCCCGTTTGAGCCGCCGGGATGGGTGCCGGAGGCCCGGGACTTTATGCTTGCCGAGCCGTTTAAGATTGATAAAGACGGCTTGGTTAAAGTCCCGAATAAGCCCGGGCTGGGGATTGAGCTGGATTTTGACCGGATAAAAAAATGCGGGGAGCAACTCTAGGCGCGGTCCAACCAAAATGAAAAAAATATTTTTACTCCTGATTTGGTTTTTGCTGACCGGGGCGTCTTGCAAGCGGAATTTGTCTCCAACCCGCGGGCCGGCAAATCCGGCGTTGGAACCGGAGCCGCCCCTGTCCATGATCCATCCGGACCAGACCTTGCAGCCGAGCCGTCCCAGCCTTCCCTGGACTTTTGAGATGGCGATGATCAATCTTGACGGCAAGGGCGTAATCATCACCTACGCGGACGGCGATACCAGGCGGGTGGATCAATACCAAGGCCTGGGCAAAGACAGGAAAATTCAGTCCATCACCATCATCACCAAAGACGCGGTTTACGGCCTGAACCCGGAGAACAAGACGGTGATCAAACTTCCGCCCAACCCGGAAAGAGCGGGCGATCAGGACAATCCGCAGGCGATGGTGGAATGGAAGACGATTTCCGGGCAGTGGATGAGATTGCCGGGGGTGAAGATCAGCGAGCGCGGGAGCGAGCAATGGGAGGGGACGGAGTTAAAAGTGTATCGGGTGAGCAACCCGGAGCAAAGCTGGTCGGATTATTATTTGACCGGCGAAAATGTCATCAAGCGGATCGTGGACTATAATGGGGAGGGCGCTCAGGTGAATGACACGCGGCTGGAACTCCAGTTCGGGCCTTTGCCCGCGGGTATTTTTGACATACCCCCTGACTACCGGATTGAAAATCGGACGGAAAAAGGGGATACTCTAAGCAAATAACTTGCCTAAAAGAGCAAAGGAGGAATTAGATGAAGAA
>CAIYYW010000160.1 GCA_903930515.1 uncultured delta proteobacterium
CCGCCAGGTTTCCCACCATGGCCAGCTTGATCTTCGCCGACACCTTCATATTTTGAATCTTCTTCCCCAAATTCTGCTCATCCGCTTCCAGTTCCTCGTCGTTTTGATAATTCTTATCCTTGACCAGGTCCGATGCATAGGTCAGGCCAGCCCAGGCATTCTCCGCCATCTCTCCCTCGACGGCCACCAATCCAGGCTCCCCTTCCGTCACCGCTTCCGCTCCCGGCTCCTGCTCCGTTATTTCCTCGATGTCCACCTCGATCCCCTCGCCCTTGGGTTTTTCAACCTTCTTATCTACTTTGGCTTCCAACTCCAGGAACTTGATGATTCGGTCCAGCATCGCAGGGCTGGTGAGCGGGTTTTCCGAAAGGGAATCCACGATCGCGGTGGACCGGAGCAGCCGGATCTGATTACCGGAAATGATGTCCACCAATTCCTTATTGATCAGGGTGGCCTGGAAGACGATGGTATCGTCGTGGGTCGCTTTATTCAACGCGATCACTTCCTGGTTGTCCGAGTCCTGGGCGAGGTTCTTCGCGAAGAAGTCCAGGATCAGGGGGTGAGTGGCGGGGTCCGCAAGCACCGGCGTGATCAGGCCGACCGGCATTTTGGCCAGGGTTTCCGCGGCCTGGGTTTTGATTTTTCCATCGGCGGAGCGGGTGAGGGAGTAAACCACTATGATCAGGTCCTTGGGAGGGAGTGGCAAGTTCCCCCGCGCCGCGTTCAGGCGCATACCCTCAGGCACCTCCGGACCGGCGAACTTGAGGAAATTAGGCGGAAGCGTGAAAGCTGCTTGGTCTAATTTCCTCACTTATTTCTCCTGGATCAGCGCGGGCTGGAAACCGTTGGCCCTTAATTTTTCCAGGACCTGGCGGGCCTCGCTGCTCAGGGAATAAGTCCCGACCCGAACCTGGTGAAGGATCACGGGTCCGGTTTTGGAATCAATTTGCGCCGGTCCCAGGCCGGCCTGCTCAATCTTGGTCTTGGAGTTCTGGGCGATGGAGTTTGAGCCATAGCTGTAGGCGATTACGCGGTATTGATTCCCTTGTTGCTCCAGCCTGGGCCTGAACCCGATCTGCTCCAGGGAATTCCTCTTCTGCTCCGCGGTTTTCTGGTCAAACCCTCCGGTCAGGGAAAGGCTGTAAATCTTGAGCGTCCTGGTGGTGTCAATATAATAAAGGTTATTGTATCCCAGGTTCCGGAGCAATCCCACCGGATCCACCATACTTTCCGTCAGCATATAAGCCCCCACCTGAACCGACCAGCCTTTTCCCGGAGCGGACGAGGGAAGCGTCGAAGTCAGGGGAACCGGGGCAATGGTCGGCTTGGCCACGGGCGTCGGCTTGGCCACGGGCGCCGGTTTGGCCACGGGCGCCGGTTTGGCCACGGGCGCCGGTTTGGCCACGGGCGTCGGCTTGGCCACGGGCGCTGACTTGGCCACGGGCGCCGGCTTGGCGGCCGCCACCGTGGTCGGCTTCGGAGCCACGGTCGGGGGCGGAGTGGGTTTTACCGGCGTCAGGGGCGGCGTCACTGGCTTGGACGGGATCAGGGGAGCGGGTTTTGTTCCCGGACCTGCCGGTTGAGCAGTCGGGGCACTCGGCTTGGGAGCGGAGGGCGCGGGTTTTCCGATTGGAGGCTTGCCCGTAACTGAGGGTTGAGGAGCCACGGCAGCGGTCTCTCCGGGTATGATCCCCGTCGGCGGAGTAGGCGCGGTCCGCGGGGTCGCTTGCGGGGGCTTGGGCTTGGTAATGCTTTGAGCGATCTCCTCTCCTTTTTTCAGGAATTTGGAGTATAAAAATTTCCCTCCAAAAAAGCCGGCCGCGGCCAGGACCAGAACCCCGAGCGCCACGATCAGGATGATCAGGGGAATTTTACTCCCGCCTCCGGACTTGACCTTCTTCTCCTTGGCCTTTTTCCCTTTCTGGGCCGGTTTCTCGCCCTCCACCGGAACCGCTTCCCCCTCCGGCTCCGCAGGGAGTTGACCCAGCTTGTCCTTATCCACCGGATAATATTTATGCTCTTTGTCCTTGGTAATATCTTCCTCGCTCGGCTCAAAAAATGCGTCCAGCGAAGCCTCCGGCTCTTTACCCTTACCCTTCTTTTCTTCAGGCATTATCATCCCCCTAGTTTAATCATTTCTCAGTTAACACTTCCCTGATTTTAGCTATCACTTTATCCCGTTTGCGGGGAAAAGTCAAGCCGATCAAAAACATCCGCCAACATCATTTCAGCGACAAATGGAAAGAAAGGAATCAGGCGTTGATTTGATTGGCAAGCGCAAGGAACTCTGATAAATTCCGGTTTGCAGGACCTCAAGGCTTCAAGCAATTTTGTCATGGCAATGATTGCCGAAGATATTTATTCCGGCCCAGCCTAAGGCTTTGGTGTAAGGGAGCGAACGGGATCGGATGGTTAATTGCCGGATGCGGCGTTTTCCGCGCCGGCCTTGATTTGGACCAGGAGTTGCTCCAGGGCTTTGGGCAATTCCCCGATCAGCAATGACCAATGGATGGATTCCGCAGAGAGGGTTTCCGGCGCCTCGGTGATATAGGTGATCGTAAGGTCGGTTCCCTCCCGCCGGGATTTGAGCAGGATCTGAACCCGGGCCGCCAGCTTGACCGAACTCGGGATCAGGTAACAGGAATAATACCCGTCCCCTGGTTTGCGCAAGCCGGGGAAAGTTTCAATCTGGTTCTCAGACCCCAGTAAATCGGTCCGGCTCAAAAACGGTTCGCGGTCTTCGGATAGTAAGCAGCGGCTGAAATCAAACTGATATTGTTTTTCCAGTTCCGCGAATTTCGGCCCGTTCAGATACTGTAACACCTTTTCCGGAGCCGTGTTGATCCAGACCGACAAGTTATGCCCCTGGTAAAACTCGTCATACAGCTCTCCGCGGTATCCTTTTTCCAGGATTTTATCCGCGCTTAAAGAAGGGTCAAAATGCGCCTGCATCCTGGCTCCGCCCCAATCCGCGCCCCTGACGATGGTCTCGGACAGATTCGCCGCCTCGACCAGGCCCCGGGTAAACGGGTCTTGTTCTTCCTGCTTTTCAAAAATCATGGTCACCTTGGTGCCGTTATTAAGCGCCTTGAACTTGAAGCGCAATAGGCTCAGGCCCCGGCCCCGCTCGCCCTCGCTTAGATACCAGAGTTCCTCGCCCGGCGCCTGGTATGCCAGGACCATTTTATAGGGAGCCAGATTACTCATAATTTCCGCCTTGATCGCAAACTCCGCGGCGTCTCCCAGCTTTTCCATATTGTCGCCGGAAACATATACTATTTCCGCCATCCCGGAATTCATCACCAGGTTCCGCGGTTCTCTTAAATACGATTCGACTTCCTTGGGAGGAGCGTTCAACATATAAATCACTTTGTACCCGGTAAAGCGAGAGGTGAAATCCTGACCAGACACCTGTCCGGATTCCTTGCCCGCCGGCCGCGAACAGCCCAAGGCAAGAAAAATCAAAACCAAAGGCGCAAGCTGATTGTCCAGACGCAAGCGGCTCTTTATTGACTTTAAAATATCGCCTATCTCCATCAATTAAACCACCTATATCAATATCATTTGGATTGGAAAAAGTCAAACCGATTCAACCGATCAGTTTCAGGAAGAGCAATTTTCCAGAGCCTGCGGACGAAAGCAGTATCTTCAGCGCGCGATCGGCTTGAGCATTTCCAAATATGCGTCCAGGCGGTTGCGCATAATCTCGGACTGGTAAAGCCGAGGGTCGCCGTGGTCCGTGTCCAGAAGCAGGCCGGGGATGCCGGAGATTTTATGCACCGTCTTCAAAGTGTCCATCAGCCCGAGCGAAAGGAACCGGCAGGAATGGTCGGAATGAAGCAGGTATCCGTTGAGCTGGTATTGCTTGATCGCGATCGCGATGTCAAAGGAGCGCTCGCGGATCATCGGGTCGAAAGAGCGGATCAGGTTGGTCGCGTATTGCTCGAGCATCTGGTCCAGGTCGTCTTTGGCTTCAAAGGAAAGCTGGCACCAGGCCCGGGTGTAATTGTTCGCCACCAGATTGATCTTCCGCTCCATCAGGATCTGGTAAAAATCCCGCATCGCCATCCAGAGCGGCAAGCCGTCCCACCAGAACCGGTATTTCTCGCCCGGAACACCCTCAATCCCCCGGCTGATCCGGTCCTTCAACTCTTCCACCAGGTTCCGGTAAAAATCCACCGTGACTTTTTTCCCGCGCTGGTCAACAATCGGCGCCATCGCCAAATATTGATCAAACAGGGTTAACGGCGCCGGCACTTTTTGCGCCGCGAGCAGCACCATATAAAACAGCTTGGAGGCCTCGTTGCTCAGCCGCACGGTTTCGCGGAAACGGCTGAGATCAAATTTCTGCCCCAGCTTGTCCTCCAGCCATTGGATCAACTGATACAACTGCTCCTTCACATATGTCACCGCGAACTTGTCCGGCGCCGCCCTTAAGCCCCTTCCCTGTCCCGGAATATCCAGCACGAACAGCGGCACATTATACATCCGAGAAAGCTCTTCAAACCATTTGAATAAGGTGAAGCATTGCGCGCTGGAATAGACGATCAAATCCGGGATCGGGATACCCCCGATCGGGCTTTTCCCCGAAAAACGGTACCCCAGGTCGCACCGGGCGTAGCTGCAAATATCAGGCGCGAAACCCCTGGCCTCGGCTGCCTGAGCCGTTTCCAGCGCCATCCGCTTCGCCTGAAGCACCACCGCGTGGTTCTCCGGATATGCCGGAAGCGCGTCAAAGGCGTAGATGAACTCAATCGGCCCCAGCGCGTTCAAATACGCGATCTTGGTTCCCTTTTCCTGCGCCTGCTTCAACCCCACATAGTAATAAAAATTGATCTCCTTCAACTGCTTCAGGGTTTCTATATTTTCAACTTCCGCCATTGAAAGTTATTCTAACCAACACTCCCGCGATTGCAAACCCCTCAGCCCATCGGTTTCTCGTTTTGCTTTTCGCAATTCGTTAAGCAGACACTCTTGTCTGCGATTCTGCTTTGAATACTCCTCTGGGGCGCAGACACTCTTGTCTGTGATTGTTTTGAATACAACCCTGGGTGGGACACTCTTGTAGGGGGCGGGACACTCTTGTAGGGGGCGGGACACTCTTGTCCCGCATTTGGATACACCCCTCCCGTTAAATTTGCTTTTGCTGTTTCAAGGGCAACTATTTTTTTTTGCCCAGGCGCCAGGGCGATCAAGTAGAGGCAATGTTGACGCTGAATGGCACTCTGGAGGAGTATTCAGGATCCGGCTCG
>CAIYYW010000161.1 GCA_903930515.1 uncultured delta proteobacterium
CGGTAAAATCAGTCAACTGGATTGAGAAGATTTTATTTCCGGGCTGGATGGTTAACCGTCGGGTTCGGATCACGCGCGCCGGGGGGGTGTATCTGGGGTTGGTGTTCCTGTTCGGGTTTGCCGCGATCAACAGCGGGAACAACCTGCTCTACCTGGTGCTGTCGGTGATGATCAGCATCCTGCTCGCCGGGTTCTGGCTGAGCGAGATGACGCTCAACGATTTCAAAATTTCCCGGCAATTGCCGGAGTCGGCGTGCTCGGGCGAGGAGTTCATCATCAGCTACGGGATTGAGAATCAAAAGCGGTTTTGGCCGCTGGCCGGCCTGGAAGCGCGTGAAGAAATTGAGGGCAAAGCGACCGGGGCATATTTCCTGCTGGTGCGTCCGAACCGGACCGAGCAGGTTTACGCGGGTTTGAGCCTGGGGCGGAGGGGAAGAGCTGATTTCAACGACCTGATGGTCTTGACCAGGTTCCCGTTCGGTTTTTTTGAAAAAGGCAAGCGGGTGAATCTGCCGGGGGAGATGGCGGTGATGCCGAAGCCGGTCCTGACCGGGATAGATGCCGAGTCGCCGGGGCCGTGGACCGGGGAGGTTCACCGCGGGAAAAAGGGATCAGGCTCCGAGCTGTTCTGCTACCGTCCTTACACCCCCGGGGATCAGCCGGCCTGGATTGATTGGAAAGCGAGCGCGCGCGCCGGCGAGATCCTGGTCCAGGAGAACGAGCTGGAATTGGAACAGTCGGTGGTGATCTCATTAAGGGTGCCCCTGGTCCGGCCGGAGCCGGACTCCGGGGAGCGGGAGGATTTAATCGGAAAGGCCTTTGGGTTCAGCCGTATTTTTCTGGACCGCGGCTACCGGGTCCGTCTGGAAATCCAGGACCGGGGTATTGATTTTGGAATTGGAATCCCGCAATTGAGCCGGATCGGAAGGTTCCTGGCTTTGTTTGACGACCCTAAAAACCCGGATTTGGGCGAGCCGCTTCCGGCCCGGGCCGACCCGGGGTATCAATGCGTGGTGGGAGGGGAATAGTTTCCGGTTTCCGCCGCGCTCCCAACCGCCCCCGGCGCGAATTAAGGAATAAGCGGTTTGGGCGAGAGTCCCTCAACTTATGAGTGGGGGCTTGGTGTTTTTGGCGAGCAAGGCTCCCATCAGTTCCATCAATTCTCCGGTTCCAAAGGGCTTTTCCAGGAAGGCGTCGGCTCCGGCCTTGAAGCCCTGGAAGCGCACTTCGCTGCTGGGGTATCCGGTGACCATCATCACCGGGATATTTTTTAGCCGGGGATTTTTGCGGATGGCCTTGGCCAGGTCCATCCCGTTGATCCAGCTCATATAGACATCAAGGATAATCAGCGCGGGCGAGGTGTCACGGAGCTTGGTCAGGAATTCCAAGGCGGATTTGAAATGCCTGGCCTCGTAGCCGTGGAGCCGGAGCAATTTCAGCACGAACCGTCCGAAGATTTCATCGTCATCCACGACGAAGACTTCGTTGCATTGCTGGACCTGCAGGTTATTTCCCCAATCAAATTCTTGCGCGGTAACTCCGTCCATTTTGAGCCTCCTTTAAAAGGGTCTGTAAATTTGATGAAAACCGAAAGGGATTAGTTTTGTTCAAAGTTTGCTTTTCGGGCAAAATTTTGTAAAATAAGCTAAAATCTTTAAGCAGGAGAAAAAGTTATGGTGCAATTAACCTTTCGGCCTCATAATCGGAAGAAAACCCGAACCCACGGGTTCCGGAAGCGGATGAGCACGAAGCGAGGCCAACAAGTGCTGAGCCGTCGGAGAAAGAAGGGCCGGCATCGGCTGACAGTAGTGGTCCCCGGGAAGAGGTAATGGCGGAAGCCCGGTTTCGCAAATCGGATAGAATCCGGTTGAGCCGCGATTATGCGCGGATCAAGGAATCGGGGAAGCGGTTTCGGACCCGTCACTTTCTGTTGAATTACCAAAGGTCGGATGGGGATGGGATTAGACTCGGGACCGTGGTTTCCAGCCGGGTCCGGCCGGCGCACAAGCGGAACCGGTGCAAGCGGCTGATCCGCGAGTATTTTCGGATGAACCGCTCGGAGATCAAAGGCTGGTTTGAGTTCGCCTGGAACCATAACGGTTCCGGTCTGGACTTGGTCGTGGTGGCGTATCCGGGGGCGGAGGGGTTGAGCTTCGGGGAATTGAAACAGGAACTGAACGCGGGTTTGGAACAAGAAGCCGGTCAGGTCCGGAAAAGATAAATGAGCAAGGTCGCGATCATATTGATCCGGGCGTATCAGATTTTGATCTCGCCCTTCCTGGGGAGTCATTGCCGGTTTGATCCGAGTTGCAGCAGCTACGCCCTGGAGGCTCTCCGGAAATATGGTTTTAGCAAAGGAACCTGGATGACGGCCCGGCGGATTCTCCGCTGTCACCCTTTTGGCCCGGGCGGTTACGATCCGGTTCCTTGAACAGGAGATGGAATGGAAGAGCGGGACCCGGCATTAGAGAAGAATTTTATCATATTTATGATCCTGGTGATGGCCTCAATCTTCGGCTGGATGTATTTGAACGGGAAAAAGAACCCTCCGGCCAAACCCGGATCGACGCCAGCCAAGGTGTCGGAGCAAGCTCGAGGGACAACCAAGCCCAGCCCGGAGTTGACGCAGCCGGCCCCGGGAACGCCGGCTTCGGCCCCGGCCCCGGCGAGTCCGGTCCCCGCGGGAATAATTCCGGCCGCGGAAGAAAAGATTATGGTGGTCTCAAGCCCGCTTTACCGGGTGACCTTCAGCAACCAAGGCGCGGTCCCGGTCGGTTGGGAACTGCTCAAATACCAGGACCAGGTTTATTTCCCGTATGAAGTCAGCCTCAAATGGCCTCCGTTCCGGCGGGTGGAAAAATTTATCTCGCATCCGGTCCAACTGATCAACCCGGGCTTGAAGGGCAAGCCCCCGCTCCGGACCGCCATCCGGATCAACGGGATCTCGGTCGGCCCGGATACGCTCTGGCAAACGGATACCGAGTCGGTATCGGTGGAAAAAGGACCGACCGCGGTGGTATTTTCATTGCCGCTTTCCGGGGGCGGTCTCCTGAAGAAGATTTACACCTTTTATCCGGACCTATACCGTTCCGAATTGAAGATTGAATATTCGGGGATTGAGCCGGATTTGCAGCAGAGCGGAGTGGACTTTGAAATGAGCTATTTATTCGAGCCGCTGAACCGCCTGTCAAGCATCAACTTCCACGGGCCCATCATCCATACCGGCAAGAAGCTGGTCAAGTTTTCCCTCAAGGACTTGAACAAAAATAAAATTATGGCCGAACCGGAAGCCGACTGGGGAGGGTTCACCGACAGCTATTTCCTCACCGCCCTGCTCGCGCCTCCCGGGTCGTTGATGTCTGCCCAGGCTGTTTACGCCGGGACCGACGAGGCGTTGCAGGACAAGAAATCGGTCAAGGAATACGGGTTGGAGCTTAAATTCAAACCGGCGCCGAAACTGCTGTCGGAACATTCCCTGGCCGACCTGACCCTTTATTTCGGGCCCAAGCAAAAGGATTTGCTGGAGCAAACCCGCAACACCCTGGGGCTGGCCATTGATTACGGAATGTGGGCCCCGATCGCGATCCCGATCATGTACTGCCTGGTCTATCTCAACAAGGCAATAAAAAACTTCGGCTGGTCCATCATCATCCTCACCTTCCTTTTAAGGATGGCGATGTTCCCGCTCACCCGCAAGGGCCAGAAGTCAATGAAGGAGTTGCAGAAGCTTCAGCCGGAGATGGAAAAAATCCGCAAGAAATTCCCGGATAATAAGGTGAAGCAGCAGGAAGAGATTTACGCTTTGCAGCGTAAATACAAAATCAACCCCCTGGGCGGATGTCTGCCGATGCTGGTCCAGATCCCGATCTTCTTCGCCTTTTACAAGGTGCTCCTGGTCAGCATAGAACTTAGGCACGCGCCCTGGATGCTCTGGATCCCGGACCTCTCCAGCCGGGACCCGCTCTTGATTTTGCCTGTGCTGATGGGCGGAAGCCAGTTCCTGATGCAGAAGCTCACTCCCACCGCGGGCGACCCGATGCAGGCTCGGATGATGATGTTTATGCCTCTGATCTTCACTTTTATGCTGATCTATTTCCCCTCCGGATTGCTTTTATATTGGACGGTCAGCAACATCATCGGGATCGGCCAGCAAGTCTATGTCAACAAAACCATGAAATAAGGAGACCACCGTGGACGAGGAAAATCTGGAACAGCCGGGAGAAGAATCAGCGGGGGAACCCTCGCGGGCGGGGCAGACGCGCCAGCTCTGCCAAAAAATCCTCAGTTTTTTCCCGCTTTACAGCACCCCCCTGGTGCAGGCCTGGGAGGAGCAGGGAAAAATTATCGTGGAGATCCAGGGCGATAAATCAGGAATCCTGATCGGAAAACACGGCCAGACCTTGCTGGCCCTGGAGTTGGTCCTGAACCGGATCGTCCAGCGCCAGGCCGGAGAGTCCATTCAGGTCTGTTTGGATTGCGAGGGATACCGCAAACGGCGCAAGGAAATGCTGGAGCGGATGGCGCGGGAGGCCGCGGAGGAAGTGGAGGATACCGGCGCGCCCGTGAATTTGGGGCCGATGCCTTCGGAGGAGCGAAAAATTATCCACTTGGTCTTGCAGGAGCATCCCCGGGTCTGCACCGAAAGTCAGGGAATTCCTCCGGACCGCGAAATCATTGTCAAGCCCCGCCCCAAACCTGAACAAGACGAGAAGCCAAGCGAGGGATAAGATAATATGACGGGCAGGGCAAAACCGAAACCGTTCAGTATCGGTTGGGATGTTGGCGGATGGAATTGTGACAAGAATCCACGAAGCCGCGATGCCATCGTCATCCTGGATTCCATGCTGAAGATTGTTGGCGAGCCGTGGCGGGGTAATCTGCGGGAGGGTGTCTGCGAGAATTCCAAGACAAGCGATTGGCTCAAGGCGCTGTTCAAAAATTGTGATGCGGAATTTCCTGATGAGCCGATGGCGATCACGATGGCTATTGATGCACCTCTGGGGTTCTCCGAGGAGTTTGTGAATCTGGTGACCAGCTTGAGGTGCGTGGATTCGGTCGAGAGGTTTAACACCAACCGCTATCTGTTTCGTCAGACCGACCGGGGTCTTTTCAATCAGGGCCTAAAACCATTGTCCCCGGTCAATGATATGATCGGCAGCCAGGCGACCAAGGGGATGCATGTCCTCGCAAAATTCGCACCCATAGTCGAGAGCTGCGGTGTGTGGACTGATGGTGAGGGATTCCATGCCCTCGAAACCTATCCAACGGCGTGCCGGGAAACAAGGGTAGTGAAGAAGCTGCTGAAAGGGCATAAGCCACTAAGGGATGACGACAGGAACGACGCTCGGATCTGCGCCCTAGTGGCGCATCTTTTTGCCACAGATCGGGGGGCGTTCAGCCAACCTCCCGAAAGCGTCCCGCAAAACGAAGGTTGGATTTGGGTGCCCCGGAAAAGATAATATGAGTACTGTCGGCCAAATCAACAAGCAAACGGGGTCAGGTTTCCTTCCAGAAATGCCTTTTGGCGAAGGCCCTGCCAGAGCCTGATTTCAAATATTTTTCAAAATGTTTCGCGGCTTGGTCATCTTCGAACCTGATCACTACCACCAATTCCCAGGGCTTGAATTTGGCCGTATGCGCTGATTGGCCGGCATTATGCTCTTGGATTCTTTGAAGGTAATTTGAGGATATGCCCACATAGTGCTGATCCGGGTGATTGATACTCCGAATTAGATAGACATATTTCATGAGGTCGGCCCTCCTTCGTCTTCGCTTCGGGCTTGACTTCGGCGGGCACCAGACTTCGCCACCTGTGTGGCATAGACGCCAAGCGCGGCCGTCTGCAAAAATAATCAACTCCGGCGAGCCAGACGAAGCCTTGGATGAGAAGTCCTCCTTCGCTCGGGTTACCGAGCTACGGCGGACAGCCTTCGCCGACAATTCTGATCACCTGCCTAATCGCCTTTTTTCTATTTTATGCAACTGGCTTGCCAGCCGTAGCCTTGGCGAAGGCTGGTGGTCCCAGCGGGAATCGAACCCGCGTTACCGGATTGAGAGTCCGGTGTCCTAACCCCTAGACGATGGGACCGGCTGCTCCTAAAAAGTTGAAAAGTTTATCAGTTTATATGTTGACAAAAAACCCGATTGTCCTTCCATCCAGTCATCAACCTGGCTGTCCTCCGCAGCCCCTTCTCACTCCGAAGGAGGATCAACTTATAAACCTACCTGTCCTCCGTAGCCTCTTCTTGCTCGCGCCATCTGTCGGCGAAGGAGGATCCGATTGTCAACTGATCTTAACCAGGATCGGTTTTGCGCCGCACTTTTCAAAATGGCTCGGGGCCAGGGACTCGAACCCCGACTGCCGAATCCAGAGCCCGGTGTCCTGCCAATTAGACGAGCCCCGAAACCGTTAATCAGTATAATCTCCGAGCCTTGTTTGTCAAGAAACTATAAACCGGAAACGGGAAACCATCCGGGAAGGAAAGGGCCGTCAACCTTGTCGTTTCAGGAGAAGTTGATCTTGTATTGCTTGATCTTGTAATAGAGGGCGGATCTAGAGATGCCGAGCTTGCGGGAGGCGCGGCTGAAGTTATTGTCACATTCTTCCAGAACCTGCTTAATCAGCTTGCTCTCAACCATCTCGGTCATCCGGGCCTTGGCCTGCTTCAAGGTCAGTCCGTCCCCCACGCTCTTATTGCTCAGGCCGGCAATCTCCGCGGATTCCATCACCTCGGCCGGGAGGGTGTCCGGGGTGAGGATGGTTCCGGTGGTCAGCAGGACCGAATGTTCTATGATATTTTCCAACTCCCGGACATTTCCGGGGAAAGCGAAATTGCGCAGGGTCTCCAGGAATTCCGGGCTGACCCCGGTGATCTTGTGGCCGGTGGCCCGGGCCAGTTTGTTTAAAATATGGTTGATCAAAATCGGCAGGTCTTCCTTGTGCTCGCGCACCGGAGGGACATTGATCGGAAGCACGCTCAACCGATAGTAAAGGTCCTGTCGGAATTGCTTGTCCTCAACCATCCGCCGCAGGTTGCGGTTGGTCGCCGCGATCACCCGGGCATTCACCGGCGTGGGTCGGGCGCTTCCCACCCGGGTCACCTCGCCTTCCTGGAGCACCCGCAGGATTTTGGCCTGCAGGTTCAAATCCAGGTCCCCGATCTCGTCCAAAAAAATGGTCCCGCCATCGGCTTCCTCAAAATATCCCGGCCGGTTCTCAATCGCGTCCGTGAAGGCGCCCTTGATATGCCCGAAGAATTGGTTCTCAAGCAGGGTCGCCGGGATCGCCGCGGAGTTCACCGCGATGAAGGGCTTTTCCGAGCGGTCGCTGAACTGGTGGATCAGGCGCGCCACCAGCTCCTTTCCGGTGCCGGTCTCGCCGGTGATCAGCACGGTGCTTCGGACCCGGGCCACCCGCTCAATCATATGCTTGACCTCCTGGATCGCCCGGGAGTTGCCCAATAACTCAAACTCCAATTCCTTCAAAGTGTTTCCGTCCGAGGACTTCTTCAGGATGTCGCTCCTCTCCAAAGCCCTCCGGACTACCAGCCCCAGTTGCTCGGTGTCAAAGGGTTTCTGGAGAAAATCGTCCGCGCCCAGCTTCATCGCCTGGATCGCGGTCTCTACCGAGCCGTAGGCCGTGATCACCACCACCGAGCTGGCCGGGCTTTTGCGCTTAGTCTCCTTCAGCACTTCAATCCCGCTCAGACCCGGCAGCCTCAGGTCCAGGATGATCAAATCAAACCCCTCTTTCCCGATCAGCTCCAGCGCCTCTTCCCCGGTCCCGGCCGTGCTGATCTCGCAATTGAGCTTGGATAATAGCCGGGATAGGATCTTTAAAATCTGAGGCTCGTCATCAACGATTAATATTTTGCCTTTCCTCATTTTACCCCTGTCCGCCCTCCACTCCTTTAATCCGGTTTCCCTTCTTTATGCAGTTATTGATATTTTACTACTATTTTCTTTTTATGTCAAGAATGCTCCCTTACATAAAATCCCCGACCGTATTTTTGATTAGATGCCCGGATTCCTTGGTCAGGATGCCGTTTTTTTTCAGGAGAGATTGCCGGCCGAATCAAACTTCAGCTTCCGGGGACGGGAGAGGATTTTCAATTTCGCCCGGGAGGGTTTCAGTAAATTTTCCGTGATCCAGAATTGATCCAGTTCCAGCGTGCTCTTGATCCGGCACAAGCGCAGTTCCGTGGGAGACCGCCGCCAACTGGTCTGGATCGCCGCGGAGATCGCTTCCCGGTCCGAATTGAACCAGACCGGAATCCGCGCCCGCTCCAGAAAAGTTGACGCGAGCGCGTTCTCGCGCATCGCGTTCAGGTCCATCGCCTCCACCACTCGTTTGGTGGTAATATCGGCCAGCCCGATCCCATAAGCGGATCCCGCGGTCTTCCGGGATAGTCCCAGGACCACGATCCTTCGGATCCGGGGCTGCAAAGGCTCCGGCAAACCGCGCAAATCCATTCGGCCGATCACATTGGTGTCCAGACCGGTGCCGCTCTTGTCCTTCCCGATCTCGTCCACCACCAGCACTTCCAGTTCCGGGAAGGGCAATCGGGGCAAAAGTTTCCAGGCCCGCTTCAACAGAGGCGGCTCTTTGCTCAGGAATTCTTTTCCGGCCAAAACCTCCAGCCCGGCGATTTGATCGCGGTAATTTTCCAGCACCGCCACCCCCAAGAGCACGGGCAATTTCCGGACCAGATATTGAGCAACTTGCGGGATCAGCGCGGCCAGTCTCCCCGGACCGTATTGATGGATCTCCGCGGCGCCCTTTCTTTTGCCCAAACCGATCGCAAGCATCTTGCACAGGCCGGATTCGTATCGGCCGTGGAAGCTGGTGTGGGGTTTGATCCGGTTGAGCAGGATCAAATGGTCCGCTTTCAGCGCGAACCGGTCGGTGAAAATTTTTGTCCCGGCCAGGTCTCCGATTTGGATTCCATCAATCTCGGAACAAACCGGGCAGCCGATTGTTTTTTCGCTGATCCCGAGTTCGGCTAAAACTTTCTTCTGGCCCTCGCTGGTGGACGCGCCGTGGGAACCCATTGCCGGAATGATCAGGGGCTTGCCCTGCTCAGCCTTGACCCAGTCGGAAACCGTTTTCACCAGCGAGTCAATCCCGCATATCCCCCGGCTCCCCACCGCGATCGCGACCTTTTGCCCCGGCTTGATCCGGTCCGCAAAGCGGTTCAGCTTCAGCAAAAGCTCCGCGGCCACAAACTTCAACTCCGGGGCCGGAAGCTCCTGCCTGACCTTGATTAGGCGGGGAATCATCTGATTATTTTATAACACCGCTTTCCGATTTGAGCAATCAGCGGGGTAAGCCCTGGAGCGGTATCACCGGATTTTTCTTGACGGCCTGGTCAATCAGAAAAATATTATAAAGGAGCTGGAAGTTACACCCGGCGCAGTAATCTTTTTCCTCGGATAGCCTGCCCTTCGCCAAATGATGCTGGACCCGGCCCCGATGGTCCCAGAGATAGTTTTGCGGGAAATTCAGGGCCTGTTCGGCTTTTTGCAAAAAATCCCGCTCCTGGAACCCGCTCGCTTGATAAGCCAGCAGGTATCCGTAAACAATATAATTGAGCGCGGAGAGCGGCATATATTGCTGGTGATAAAGCGGATTGAATTTTTCATATTTGCGAAACCAGGCGGGACCGTCTTGCGCGGCCAGATAGCCCTGGTAATCCGGCCGAAATAAATCCTTCTCCATTGCGTTCAAGGACAGGACCGCCCGGTCGTAATAATGCTTGTCCCCGGTCAGGTAGTATGCCCGGATCAATGCCTGGACCGCGACACTGTTGGTGTAAGCATAGGTGAAATCATAGCCGGGAACCAAGTCAAACAGATATTTTTGCCCTGTTTCCGACCACAGATTTTTATCCAGCTTTTGGACCAAATCCAGGCCGATCTTTTTGAATTCTTCCCGGCGCGGAGAATCCGGGAAGCTCAAGGGATATTGAAGATAGAATGACGCCAGGCCGAAGAGCACGGTTCCCGGACCATAGGGCTGGATCGGGTAGTAATAAAGAATGCCCGGATGCCGGGCGATCAATTTGAAGTCATCCAGGTATCGCTCAATCACGGCCTGCTTTTCCGGGTCGGGCTTTTGGAAATTCGCAAAATAAACCCCGCCGATCCCGATGTAAAGATGCATCACCGTGTCCAGGTCCTGGAAGCTCTTGACCGGATTTTTTTCAAACTGATCAAGATAGGGCTCGTAATTCTTGACCATCGCGTCGGCAATTGCGAGCTCTTCCTTGGAAACATCTTCGCCGGCGATTGCGCGGTGATAAATGTAAGAGCCGGCATAAACCAGGGCGTCTCCATACTCCGGTTCAATCTTGCCCTGTTTCAGGCCCGGATGAATTTGCGGGTCAAAAAGATAGGCCCGGACATCCTCGGACATAGCGCTGAAACCCTGGGCTTTGACGGCAGAGGAGACGGCAAATAAAAGAAAAAGACCGAGCATCCATTTGGGGATTCTGATCATCGCCTGATTTATCTTGCCGGATTTTTTTTAAAATTTCAACCCGGTCCGCAATTTTTCCGCAACCTGGATCAAACCCGGCGCGGTTTCAAAGGGAGGCTGGCCAAAAAGGGCGGCCTCAATGATCCGCTGGTCAAAGGGAACGACCTGACCAGTCGGATCGCGATGATGTTGGCAAGCACGGTGATGTCCTCGGCCGGGAGGTATTCCATAATATTTTTGTCAAACACGCATTTGACCTCGGCCTCAAACTCGTCGTCCCCGGGCCACATCAGGAAATGATATTTCACCTTTGGAAAAGCCAAAACCTCAACCGCGTATTTGCCCAGCGAGGATGGCTTGCCCCCGATGGCGAGTCCGGCCTCCCGGAACGCTTCGGGGTTTCGGGAAAAAGTTTTGACTAAAATACCGGCGGTGCGGCGGACGAAACTCGGATAGTAAAGCCAGCCGTCCGGGATTTGCTGGTAGGAAATCAATTCCCCGGTTTCCGGAACGCCTTGGGCGTTGGCCAGGTAATGGAGGATAATAATCCGCTCCCAGATTGTGGGTTGCTCTTCCGCCTTTGAAAAATTCACCTCGCCGGAAGAGTGATCAACCCGGTAGTCGCGGTTGATGAAATGGATCCGGCAAATGCCCCCGGCAGGATCAACGACCTCGGCCCCGGCCTTTTGGCACTGCCCCGCAAAATCCCCGGCCCTGAGCCGGTCCTTGGCCAACGGGTGCGCGGTCTCGTAATTGTCCTGCCCGACCAGGTCCCTTTGAATTCCGTCATACATACCGACTCGCTCTTTATTCATAAGCTATTCTGGTTTAAAGTTTTCAATCAGCAAAATTCTCTTGTCCAAGAAATCCAACGCCAGGTCTTTGGCGTATTTCCGGTCATCGGTCAGCCATTTGCATTCCAATTTTATCGCCAGCCATACATAACAGGAATCATAATAATGCCTGTTCATATCATTGGACAAAGACAAGATCAATTGCCGTTCGCGGTCGTTGAATGAATGGTATTGGATGGGCAGGGCGCAAAATGATTTGTAAGATTCCTCACAATAGAACCGGCTCAATCTTTCGCGCGAACCGCTTTGAGCCTTATAGAAAGCTTCCGCCATTTCATATTTTAAGATCTCGGGCCCGTGAAATTCCATTTGGAGATCGAGAAGTTTAAGGAGGGCTTGCTCCGCCTCTTCCCAAAAATCTTCATCGCTAAAATACCATTTGGCGACGACAGAGGCATCAATCACAAAGCGTTCGGGCATTTTTCAATTTTCGCGGATTTCCCGGATTAGATCCCTTACCTTGAACGGAACCGGGCCAATGGCTTTGCGGAGCGCGCGGATTTCTTCCAACTGTTCCTTTGCCTCCAGGCTCAATTTGGCTTCCAGCGCCTTGATGGAATTCGCTTTGCTCGCACACGGCGCTTTAGTAAGAACCCGCTTACGACGACTGGCAGCCCCGGTTCCCTCCTCTTTTGTTGGTTGAGTCTTCGCAACAGCCCTTGAATTCTTCCTCATAAAAATAGGATAGCCTTTTGAGGCGCGATATGCAAACTTAACCTATCCCTCCAGCCGGCTATGGGAGTAGAGCACATCTCCTTTGAGCGCTTTGGCGGTGCGGTGGTATTTTTTCAATTCCAAAGAGGTCCGGTTGAAAACATTCTATCCGTTGAATTGTTTAAATCAAAAACTCATCCTTTCTTTTCCAGCCGAAGCCGGGCGGCCCGCAGGGTGTTCTTCAATAACATGGTGATGGTCATCGGGCCTACTCCTCCGGGCACGGGCGTGATCTTTCCCGCCACATTCTTTGCCGACTCAAAATCCACATCGCCGCACAAGCCGGTCGGGAGCCGGTTGACTCCCACATCAATCACGGTGGCGCCGGGCTTGATCATATCCCCGCTGATGGCCTTGGGCTTGCCCACGGCCACGATCAGGATGTCGGCCTCTTTGGTGAACCCCTCCATATTCCTGGTCTTGGTATGGCAGATGGTTACCGTGGCATTGGCGTTTTTAGCCTTCTGAACCAGGATCATCGCGATCGGCTTGCCCACGAGATTGCTCCTGCCCACCACCACGACATTGGCACCTTCAATCGGGGTTCCCGAACGGACCAGCAATTCCTGGATCCCGGCCGGGGTGCAGGGGAGATAGATCGGCTCTCCGATCATCATTCTTCCGACATTGACCGGATGAAACCCGTCCACATCCTTGTCCGGGTCTATCGCGTAAAGCACGCTCGTCTCCTTGATCTGCTTGGGAAGAGGCAATTGCACCAAAATGCCGTCCACTTCCGGGTTCCGGTTCAGTTCCTGGATCAGCTTGAGCAGTTCCGACTCGGAAAAATCAGCGGGCTTCCGGAATTCCAGCGAGTTGATCCCGGCCTTCTGGCAGGCAATCCCTTTGTTCTTCACATAAACCTGACTGCCGGGGTCTTCCCCCACCAAGACCACGGCCAGGCCCGGGACGATCCCGCTCCTGGCCTTTAGCTCCGCAACCTCGGTCTTGATCTCCGCCTGGATCTGCCGGGCAATCCCTTTGCCGTCAATAATCTGAGCCGTCATTTTTAAATGTCATCCCCTATCCGGTTGTCTCAGAAGGGCCATCCGGCCGTGATGTATGAATTCATACCTTCATCGCTGATGCCCCAGTCAAACCGGACCAGCACGCTCGGGCTGATGATGAATCGGAAGCCGACGCCATAGGTGTAATGGTATCCTTTAAAATCGTCCGCGATATTATCGTGATCCATAAACACCCGGCCGTAATCGTAGAAAAGGACTACCATCGGCGCCCGGAGCACGAATTGCTTCAAGGCTCCCCAGGGGAGCGGGCTGAATGCCACATCAAAGGCCTGGCGCAACTCAAAATTAAGCAGGGTGGAATCATTTCCCCGGAACCGGCCGTCATTATATCCCCGGATGGTGCTGCCCGACCCGAACGAGCTCATTTCCCAGAACGGCACCGCGCCGTCCTTGACCTGGACCTGGCCGCGCATAGCCAGGACGGTCCAATCCCATCCGATCGGGACAAAATAGGTCAGGTTCAGCCGGTATTCCCGGAAGTCAAAATCCGATCCCAGGGCTGAATCGTAAAATCCGAAAAAGAACTCCTGACGCCCTCCCCCGATTGGAAAGACCACCTCATCCCTGCCCCCTCCGACCGGGAATTTGTCTTTGCGGTCGTCATATACCAAAAGGATTCCCGGACCGGTGGTGGCGCCGCCGTCATTAAAATTATCGCTGTTAAAAACCCGGGGATGGAGGATGCTGATCGGCCTCAAGGATTTATCTTTCAGGTCATCCGCCTCGCCCCAGTCAAAGGAACCGTCTTTGGCAGTGAACGATGAATATCGGTAATTTACCTTGACTCCCGCCCGGCGGTCTCCGGTTAAAAACCAGTAATCGTAGCGCGGCTCCACGCTATAAGCGGAGTCTCCAAAGCTGGACACATTTTCCTTGTCCGAGTTGTTGCCGAATCCGTAGAAGCGCCGGTTGGGGGTGGTGTTATAGGAGACCGCGAAGTTCGCCCATCCGTTTTTGCTGAATAACTGAGGCTCGCTCCAGTTCAGGGAATAACTCTGGTATTGATTGATCGTGTAGCTGACGGAAAAAGTAAAATCCCGGCCTTCCTTTTTCAGCAAATCCCGGAACAGGCCGCTCGCGCCCAACCCGAACCCGGTGTCCGGCCCGCTGAAAACATAAGGGACCGCCCCGAATTTAGCCTCTTTTGCCTTGCTCTCCGCCGGTGCGGTTTCAACCGCCGCGCCCGGAGTGGTGGTATCCCCGGCTTTCTCCTCCTGAGACCAGCCGACCGAAACCGACAGCAAAAAAACCGCCAACCCAATCACCATCTTCCTCATAAAACTATCCTCCAGACAAATTTGCTCTATTTGAGCATAAATCCAAAACTTGTCAATTGAACACCCCAACCCCCAAACAAATTTCAGCAAAACCGCAAATCAAAGCTGCCAGAGCAGACCCTTGTGCCTGCTTGCCTAAAAGTTCCTGTTTACCCATCCACCGTCCTCCCCTTAGTTTATCCGCCCCCGGCTCCTATCCAATCCTCAAAATTACCATCTTCCGACCGGAATGGCAAAATCTTCCCGTTTCGTCAAGCGATCGCGATGCACGGCATTTCAAGGCTGCCCGCCGCAGCCCGGTAATCCGAGCAAAGGTAGAAGCTGTTCTGCGCAGCTTTAACAGAGCAGAATGACCGCTGGGGGATTGACAAGGTTGACCGATTGATGCTAAATTGGCATCAAGGAAAGAGGGGGTATAAGATTCAGAATTGATGGAAAAGCAGGTCATTTCTAAAAAGAGGGTTGCCGACCATGGCGAGGTTTATACCGGCAAGCGGGAAGTGAACGCCATGCTCGATCTGGTCAAGCGGGAAACCGAAAGGATCGAATCCCGCTTCCTGGAGCCTGCCTGCGGCACCGGCAATTTCCTGGCGGAAATCCTGGAGCGCAAGCTTAATATCGTAGAGTCGCGCTACGGCAAACACCAACTGGACTATGAGCGCAACGCCGTGCTGGCCGTTTCATCGATCTATGGCATAGATATATTGGAGGACAACGTCCTCGAATGCCGCAAGCGGCTGTTTGCGATGGTTGATCAGAAATACCGCCGCCTGTTCAAAGATCAAACCAAAGTCGAATTCTGCGAGTCGGTAATGTTCATCCTTGAACGCAACATCATCTGGGGCGATGCCCTCACGCTCAAGACCGCGGGCGCCAATCCGGAGCCGATCGTGTTCTCGGAATGGTCCCCGGTCAACGGCAGCGTGCTCAAGCGCCGGGATTTTACTTTTCACGGCTTGCTGGACCATGCCCAGGTGGCCGGATTGCCGCTCTTTTCCGATCTGGGCGAGGATGTCTTCATCCCAACCCCGCTCAAGGAGTATCCTTTAATCCACTTTTTAAAGGTCGGCCATGCTCAACCTCATTAATTATAATCCCGATGTGCTCTCCTGCCTGGCCAATCTCAGCAGCGACGAGGTTTTTACCCCGCCGCAACTGGCCAATCAAATCCTGGATTTGCTGCCTAAAACCATCTGGAGCGATCCCAATGCCCGGTTCCTAGATCCGGCCTGTAAATCCGGGGTGTTCCTGCGCGAAATCGCCAAGCGCCTGATGGCCGGTCTGGAAAAGCAAATTCCCGATCAGCAGAAACGGATCAACCACATTTTCAAAAATCAACTCTTTGCCCTCTCCATCACCGAACTGACCGCGCTGTTGGGCCGAAGATCCGTCTATTGCTCCAAAACCGCCAACGGGAAATACTCGGTCTGCGAGAGCTTTGATGACCAACAAGGCAATATCCGATTCAAGCGCATAAAGCATAAATGGGAAAACGGGCATTGCGTTTTTTGTGGCGCATCCGAGCAGGAATACGACCGAGGGGCCGAATTAGAAACGCATGCATATGAGTTTATCCATACCGAAAAACCGGAGGAGATATTCAATATGAAATTCGACGTAATCATCGGAAATCCGCCGTATCAGCTAAGTGACTCGGGATACGGAACAAGCGCAATCCCTATTTATCATAAATTTGTCCATAATGCGAAGAAACTCAATCCAAGATTTCTAACTATGATTATCCCTGCCCGTTGGTATTCCGGAGGAAAAGGGCTCGATGAATTTCGGGATGAGATGCTGAATGATAATCACATCAGACAAATTGTTGATTTCCCTGAAGCGATAGATTGTTTTCCAGGAGTTCAAATAAAAGGTGGAGTTTGTTACTTTTTATGGGATAGAGACAATCCGGGTGATTGCAAAGTAAGCACCTCAAGGAAAGGCGAGATTGTTTCAATAATGGAAAGGCCTTTACTAGAAAACGAATGCGATACTTTCATAAGATACAATGAGGCTATCCCGATACTCAAGAAGGTCCAATCACTTGGTGAGCCTTCCATTAAAAGTCAAATTAGTTCAAGAAAACCATTTGGATTAGATACCACCTTTAAGGGCAAGGCGAAGGCCTTTGCGAAATGTATAACCCTATATCAGAACGGGGGAATCGGATATATAGAACCAGATGAATTAATTA
>CAIYYW010000162.1 GCA_903930515.1 uncultured delta proteobacterium
ATCAAGGTCGGCGGCGTGTCCCTGCTCACATAATTGATCGGGGAGGCGCGCCGGTAATTGTCCGGGACCTGCTTTTCCGATCCGCCTAGAAATTTTTTCGGGAGATTGGTCAGGGATAAAAGGCCGGGCCGGTTGAAATCAAACACGCCGAAAAAAGGGACTTGGACCAGGATGCTGAGCGAAAGCTTTTTCCCCTCGGATCCGGTGGGATGAAAATACGGATCGTTCCACGCGCTTGAAACCATTGCGATCAAATGCCCCCCCGCGCTTCCGCCCGTGATCCCGATCCGGCTTGCGTCCCCGCCAAAATCTTTCGCGTGTTCCTGAATCCAGGCCATTGCGCCCAGACAGTCATTGATCTGGAGCGGAAATTGATACTCCGGCGCCAGCCGGTAATTGACATTGAACACCACATAGCCGCGCCTGCTCATCCGCTGGCACCAGACATCCATATCCCTCTTGTCGCTCTCGGTCCATCCCCCGCCGTGAATGTAAACAATCACCGGAAGGTTTTTCGCGCCGTTCGGGAAATGCGCGTCCAGCTTTAAAAACTCCTCGCCCGGAATCCCTTTCGCGTAAGCAAGGTCGTAAATGGAATTGTCCGCGGGCTGGAAAGCCTTTTCCGGCTTGTAACAGGCGAAGCAAAGGGCCGCGACCAATAAAATCAGGGGCGCCGGCGATTTCTTCAGGTTCATTTCCACCTCAGCGATCCAGTTGCTTGAGCGGATCGTTCTCTCTCCAGAACTTGCATTTCTCCACATTGTCCGCGGGCTTGGCCTGGATCGGCAGGTCCAAAAGCATCCGGCCGCGCTTGGCCAAATCGTAACCCGGCCATTCCAGAAGCCCGGTCCCGTTCGGGTCCCCGGTCTTGGCGAAATTGGTCCAGTAGCTCATCATCGCGTCCACCAAAGGCTGCGCCTTTTTCTCCTGGGCCTTGCTGAAGAAGATGCTCGCCGGAGGCCGGTCCAGGGTGCCGAACACGAACGGGATTTCCAGAGCGTGCGGCGCCCCGGCCAGATGCGGCGCCAGATGATCGTCATAATCAAACCGGTAATAATAAACCGGCTCCTTGACCGAAACCGCCTCAGCCGCTTCAAAACATTTGCAGCCGAGTCCGATGTCGCCCATCAGATCGGTCGCCAGATCCATCGGACGGCGATAGCTCCGATACGAATAGAGCCGCTCCGCGCCCCCGGTAACTTCCTTGCCCAGAAATTCCGTCATCAAATTCCGAACCGTTGCTTTGGGCAGAAGCCGGATACCCGGCATCGTGACCGTGAACAGCTTGAACTCGTCCCGGTTGGAACCGACCAGCAAGGGAACCCGGTTGAACCTGCCGGAACGCAGCGCCTCAACCGGGATTTCTTTCATAGCCCATCCGTCCAGATGCGGCGCCCAGACAAACTTGAGAGACTCCTTGCTGAAACCACCCCCGGATTTTTTCTCGGCATCCTTCATCGCCAGCAAAATCTTCTCCGTCGGCTGTTCCCGCAAGCAGGCCGGGACATCCTTGCCCGCGCATCCGATCTTCCTGACATAATCGTCCCCGTCCTTGAACCCGGTCTCCATCTTGTTCACCGTGTCGCAGCCCCCGCTTTCTATCACCGCCTTGTCAAACAACCCGGCCGCGAGCGGAGACGCCAGCAAATTGCACACGCTCCACCCGCCCGCGGATTCCCCGAAAATCAAAACATTGTCCGGGTCTCCCCCAAAGCCGGAAATGTTTTCCTTCACCCACTCCAGCGCCGCGATCTGATCCAGCAATCCGTAATTCCCGGTGCTTCCCTTCGGGTCCTCCTTGGCAAGATCGCGCTGGGCCAAAAACCCCAAAGCCCCCAGCCGGTAATTGATCGTGACCACTACCACATCCTTCTTCCCGGCCAGACGGTCTCCCCAGTAAAGCGGAATAACCCCCGAGCCGGTCACCAAAGACCCGCCGTGGATCCAGACCATCACCGGAAACGGACGCGGGCCGCTAATCCTTGACGGTCGCCAGATGTTCAAATATAGGCAGTCCTCGCTCCGCAAAGTATCCTTCACCCCGGGCATTGCCCCGCCCGGCTGGATACATTCACTGGAAAATTTGTCCACCTCCAAAACCCCGTCCCGCTTCTTGGCCGGTTCCGGGGATTTGAACCGCAGATTCCCCACCGGGGCCGCGGCAAAAGGTATCCCCTTATAAACACAGACCGGCTCAACTGAATCCGGAACCCCGGCCACCAATCCCTGGGCCGTGGATACCGGCTGAGAACAAATATCGCTCGCCCAACCCCGGCCCGCGATCAAACCCAAACCAACCAGCGCCATTGCCATCATTATTCTTTTCATTCTTTCCTCCTGTATAAATTTCCCGCTTGCCGACCATCCGCGCAAAAGCTCCCTTAAATCTAGCACAGACCTGGCTCCTGGAAAAGATGCGAGCGACTTGATGCGCGATTATCAAATATCCGCTAAACTGATATAATAACGATGGCAAGGGCGAGTGGAGAAGGAGTGAGATTATGATTACAGCCAAGCAGAAGGAAATGGCGAAAAATTTGACGGCGCTGAGTCCGGGCCGGTATCACCTTTTGTATCTGTTCGTGATCGGGATGATCGGCGGGGAGGAAATCCGCAAGCTCGTTCAGGCCCGGTTCGGACGGCCGGATTATGTGTCCAACCAGAGCTACCCGACCCGGGAATATGTAGAGATGGTCATTTGCGCGGTAGAGCAAGGCGTGTCCGCCGAACGGCTGGGCCGGGCGGTCCCGAGGTACTATTTGCGCGAAAATCCAGAGATCATCAAGAAAGTCACCCGCGAGAATGTGATTGAAATTTTCGCGGCCACCTATGAAAACGAAAGCGGTTACGACGAAAAAACCATTGAAATCGTGGAGCGGGGAAAGAACCGCGCGGTCCTGCGCCGCAAGCTCAATC
Source organism: uncultured delta proteobacterium (assembly GCA_903930515.1). Lineage (GTDB taxonomy): Bacteria > RBG-13-61-14 > RBG-13-61-14 > RBG-13-61-14 > DRUE01 > CAIYYW01. Next base: position 2,917 of record CAIYYW010000162.1, read on the forward strand.
CCATGCCCTGCGATTTGTTCAAGGGAGCCATCCTGGGATTGTTTGAAGCGCTCAACATCCCCTGCCAATGCCGCGAGACCGAGTGCCAGTGGAAAAACGAAAAAGCCAATGGCTGCGTTTACGAGATCACCTGGGAATAGATCCCTGACCTCCCCCCTTTCCGCGCTAACCGCAACTCAAAGTCCCAAATATTCCTGATCGCGGGAACTGGCTAACTTGTCCTCAGTAGCCTCCTGTCCTCCGTAGCTTCTTGTCCTCTATAGCTTTAGCGAAAGAGGATAGCGAAGGATGATGGCTAAGGAGGATGTCTAGGTTTGCCCCCCGGTGTTACAATTCTTCCGCATTTTGAAAACCAGGGGGCGTTCTATATAATTCTCTATGGCGAGAGGCGCCATTTAGAAAAAGGGAAACAATGGGCGGATTCCGAGGAGGCGGTTTTGCGATTATCATTTTCCAGAGATGACCTGGCCAATGACCTTTTTGGACTCACTCCTCCTAAAATCAAATGGTCAAATCTGCTTGTTCGCTTTTTGGTCCTTACCCTCGCCATTTCCCTGCTTTTGATTCTTCGCCGGCCGGATGCCATCTTGCTCCCCCAATTCTGGGCTGAAGACGGGCACATTTTTTTCTATCAGCAGTTCTATCATGAAGTAACCATCTTTGCTCCTTACCAGGGTTATCTTCATCTGGTCCCCAGGATCACAGCGCTGCTGGCCGATCATTTCCCTCCACTTTGGGCGCCCTTGATCTACAATCTATGCTCGCTGATTTTGGGCTCTTTTTGTTGCGCCTGGTTATCGCTTCCTCATTTCCAACACCTGGTCCACGACTACCGGCTCCGGCTGATGGCCGCCCTGATGCTGGCATTGATGCCCACAGCAGGCTCGGTCCAGTTGAATCTCACCAATCTTCAATGGTATCTGCTGGTCTGGTGCTTTCTTTTTTGTTTACAAAAATTCTCCACGAGCAAGGGCCTGATTTTCGCAACCGCCATTTATCTGCTCTTTGTCCTGTCCGCCGGCCTGGCCGCGATCCTGGCTCCGATTTGGCTTCTGCGCGCAATCGTTTTGAAAGAGCGCCGAATCCACAGCATCGCCATTTTGCTATTCCATGCCGGTTATGCGGCAACCATCCGAATCTTTTTTTCGCAGGAACTCCATCCCGCCAATACCCTTGGTCAACTGAACCTGATCAAGGAAACCGTCAAGTTGACCATTTCCAGGGTCGCCCTGACCGGAGTATTGGGCCCGAAGCTGATGAATTTATATTACCTGAACGCCCCCAACCTGCATTTGATCTTCCCGATCGGAGGAGCCATCCTGGCCGCGGCCTGGGGTCTGTTGATTTGGCGGGTGAGGCCGAGGAGGAAAATTATTTTACACAGCCTATTGTTCAGTTATCTCATTCTAGGCTCGGTTTATCTTTCCATCCGGTTCCGGGTTCCGATGATTGAGGACGCCTTTTATTTCAATCTCAATGCCTCGCGCTATTTTTTCCTGGGCGAGTCGGTTTTTTATCTGGCGCTGATGGAAGCTGTTGATTGGTTGCGGGCGGATCGGCGGCTCAATTATTTTACTGGAGTAATGCTGGTTGTGATGGGGTTGGTGGTTGCGGATAATATTTTTGTGGTGCCGGTTTTTGAAAATACCAATTGGCCGCGCTGGGCATTGGGTCTGGAGCAAGTGCGCGGAACCGGATCCCGGTTTCCGGTTGATATCCCGATCAATCCTCGGCCATGGGTGATTCGGGGTTCGCATCAATTGCCGAAAGGGGTTCTATTGCTCCGGATGGATTCGGCGGGCCGGCCTG
>CAIYYW010000163.1 GCA_903930515.1 uncultured delta proteobacterium
TCCTGGTACTTGATTGAGTTCTCAAAACTGCGCCGGATTTGCTCGTAAACGAACTTGACATTGCCGCGCAAAAATCCCTCTTCCATCGGCTCGGTCTTGAAGACCACCATCGCCCCTTCCAGCCGGTCTAATACCATAAAGGGAAAGATCGCCATTGACCGTATTTTCAGGTGTTCCCCCGGACCGCCTTCTCGTGAAAAATCCGGGTCCTGCCGGACCACAAAATTCTTCGGGAGCGGGTTGAGGAATTCATTCCGGATTTGTTCCGCGATCTGGAGCGTCTCCTCCAATTCCATCCCGACGAAATTCTTCAACTCGTCTTCCTGGTCAAAGAACAGGCTGAAGCCCATTGCGGAGTTGGTCGCGGATAGAAGCGCGTCCAGGCCCAGCCGGTAGAGCCGCTCTTTTTCCAGGCAACTGCTCACGCGCTGGATGCTCTCGTACAGGGTGAGCAAATTCTTCATCTCCTGATGCTCGTCCAACAGGTGCCGGAGCTGGATCGTCCGCTTGACCACGATCTTCAACTCTTCCGGGTTGAGCGGCTTCACCAGATAGTCCGAGGCCCCGGCCTTAAGGGCCTGCACCGCGCTTTCAACCGTGGGATACCCGGTCATAATGATAATATCCATCTCCGGACGCGCCTGCTTCGCCTTTTCCAGGATCTCCATCCCCTCCATTTTCGGCATCACCATATCCAATAGCATCAAATCAAATTCTCGCTCTAAAATCAGAGCCAGCGCCTCCTGGCCGGTGAAGGTGGTGGTAACATCGTAATTTTCTTCTTTTAGCAGGTCCGAACAAAACTCCTGATAAAAAGCATCGTCGTCAACCACCAGTATCCGGTTGGCTTTCCCCATTTCCCCATTTCATCTTCCCATCTTTTAGAAGGGATGTCAAATTTATTCCCGGACATAATAGTGGATCGGCGGATCGGTTGATAAGGACCCGATCAACCTTTCAACCTGTCAACTGATCAACTTTATCCTCCGATTGACCGGATCTGACATTAAATAGATGAATCAACGGCCAAACCGTCCGACTCTTAAAGGTAAGAGCCAAGATTTGGAGGAAAAATGATCGGAATCTTGCCGTTTACGACCGAAGTGGAACTGAAGAAACTGCCGAAAGCCACCCTGACCTTCATCCTGATCTGCTCCCTGGTCCATATCGTCACCTGGAGGATTTCAACGAATTCCTGGTACGCGCTTGATAACTGGTTTGATCTGACCGCATATGATTTTGCCTTTCCGTTCACCGCGCTCAGTTGCATTTTCATTCACGGGGATTTTTATCATATTTTCTTCAATATGTTTTTCCTGTTCATCTTCGCGGCCCCTTTGGAGGTGATGGAGGGGAGGCGGAAATTCTGGATCCTGGTATTTATTTCAGCAATATTCTCGTCCTATTTTCAAACCTTCGCCGTATGGATGTTTTCTCTCTATACCCATTCCGCTGACCCGATAATTGAGTGGCGCAAGCAATATCAAATATATTTTGGAGGGATCGGCGCCAGCGGTGTGGTGAGCGCGTTCGCAATGGCCTACCTGGTGAGGTTTTGGAGGAAACGGTTATGGGGATATGTGTATTTTTTCGGAATCCCGGTCACGAAAGTAATTCCGATTCCGGCCTGGGTGATGGTCTTGGGATATTGGCTGAGCAAGGACTTATACTACGGAATTTTTTACCAGGGGCTTTACGCCTCCGGCGGGGTGGGGCATTTCTGCCATCTTGGCGGGGACCTGGCCGGTCTGGTCCTGGCATTTTATTGGGGGTTCCATAAAAAACATAAGCGCGATTATTATTTGGAACACGCGCAAGACTTGGTCAAGGCGCCCATCACCGGCAACCGGGCCGCATATAAAACCTATCAGCAGGCCCTGGAGCTGGACCCGGAAAACGGGGCGATTTTGCTCGCGCTGGCCCGGGTGGGGTTTGACCTGAGCCGGAATCAAGATAGCCGGGAATATTATCGGAAGGCGGTCCTGGCCCTGACACGGGAACAGGACGAGTCGGAGCTGGTCCTGGCCTATCAGGAGGCCGTTGAGCGGCACCATTTGATCTTCCTCTCCGAGCGCCAACTGGAGCTGGTCCGGCTGTTGCTCAAGGCCGGCAAATGGAAAAGCGCGGAAAATATCTTGAACCATCTTTGCCGGGAGATTGAAGCCAGGAATCTCAAGCAAACTCAGAATTCCCTTTATCTCCGCGCCAAGCTGATCCTGGCCTGGATCCTGGACCATTATGAAAAGGACTTGCAGCAAACGGTTGCGGTAATCCAAAAGCTGCTCGCGGATTTCCCCGATCATCCCTTGCTCAAATACCCCAAAGAGCGGCTGGCTAATTACGGGGAAGAGAATGAGCTGTTCCGGTTTAATCCCGCCCGGCCGGGATTCCCGTTCTCGGTTTTGAAAAACCCGATTGCGAAACACGCGCGGATCAAATTGAAATTGTCCTGGTATCGGGTCCGGAGAGGGTTTATGACAAAATTCGCGCTCGGATTGCTGCTTTCCCCGATTGTGCTCATCTTCGTTCTCTGGGTGCTGGTAATACTTATATCCGCGATTTTAGGCCTGCTCGGGAGGATGCCAATTTAGCCGGTCTCTGCTTTCCGACCCGGGGCCGGCCCGGACCAAAGGGCGCCGGTTGAATTTTAAAGCAATCCCAGATAGGACAGAATGCCTTCCGGACTGAGTTGATATTGGCGGATGATCTTTTGATTTGAGGGCTGGTTTTTAAGGAAGATGACGGAATGATGGTCCGCATAGACCAAAATCCAGTCCGGGTTATCAGCGAGATTACGGATCAAGGGCCGGACATATAGTTCCCGATAATCCAGGAGCACGGCGTCAAACCCATAATCCCGATCCTCAACCTGAAAAACCGGCTCCTCGGTAATGGCTTGAATATGACGCTTGACCGTTTCCGGCCCATAAACCTGGACCCGGCCGTCCAGATATACCTTCCAGGCCGGATCCCCGGTCCAGATCAAATACCCGCCCACGGTCATCTGATTGAGGATCTTTCCCCGCCATCCCTGCTCTTTCAAAAATCTGCCGGCGCCCACCGGGTATTTCTCAAAATAAAAACCCGATCCGAATTTCCGCAGGGTGCTGTCCCTCAAATAAAAACGCCCGTCAATGATCTCAGCCATAAGGAATCCGGCCAGGCCCAGGCCCAGAATTATGGCCGCGGTTGAGAACGCGGTCCGCCGGGTGCTTTTTATAAACAGGGCCTTCAGGTTATGGGCGGAAACCATCACGCTGATGACGCAGAAGAAAGATATATTCCGATTCGCGCGCAAGGCCAGGAAGAGGAAAATAAACCAGAGCAGGAGATGGCTGAGGCGGAGCTTATGCCGGTTGAATAAAAAGCCGGCGCCTGAAACCAGGATCAGAATCACGAAGGGGATTTGAAGGAAGGAAA
>CAIYYW010000164.1 GCA_903930515.1 uncultured delta proteobacterium
ACGGCCCGGCCGAGTCCTATCATTATTATTTGGAGGGCGCGGGATTCCAGCAGCAGCCCTTGAATGGACTGATCATGCGCGCCAATCACCCGCTCAGCCAGGAGTTGATGGAGGACTTCAAACACGATGTTGACTATGACGGAAAGAACTGGACCAGCGGCCCGCGCTACTTGGATCTGCGCCAGCGGCTGCTCAAGGAATACGGATCGCTGGACCTGGTAAAAATGTTTGAAATCATGCGAGCCTCTTATCAGCACATGGATTACGGCGACCAACCCACCATGGGCGCGTCCACCCACCAAATCGCGTTCGCGCCCAAAAGCGGCGACTTTCTGATCGCCATCTCCCGGGGCGACCCCATGAAGCTCGGCCGCGAAAAGGCCAGCGCGTTCAATCAGCCGTATCATCGGTATAACTTTTTCGAGTTGCTGGAGAGGAATCCATAGCGGGAAAATTATGAATGATTAATGATGAATTTAACCCGGAATCCGCATTGGGGAGGAACGACCAAAATGAAAAAGGTTCTGGGAATTGCGCTTGGAGCCTTGCTGTTTTAAACATTGCACGCGGAAGTTCTGGGAGCGTACAAAGCCGCCAGCGGCACGGGCTGGCTGGAGAAGAGCGAGCAGGGTAATCTGATCCTGCACCTGGAGGGGACTTATTACGATATGGACTTCGAGGGCAAGCTCCTGGGCAAGGGATCCAGACCATGCGCGGCGCCAAGGCCTATGTGCAGCGTCAGGCCTGGTTCCTTCCCTATCCGATCCTTGAGAATATTTTCTGCCGCGAATTCAAAAAGTCCGAGCCGTATATGCCCGAGGGGTTCAACCGGCATGAATGCCAAGGGGATCAGCGTTTCCGAGATGAGCCTGCCGTCCAAATACGAAACCCCGGCCGGGCTTTCCATGATCTGCTGAAGCGACAACCTTGAGCCTCGGTTCCAAAATTCATAGCTGATGAAAGCAACGAACTCGCGGAATCTGCCGCGATTTCTCCGTTCCTCGATGACCGTTTACCCCGTTTTTACGGCGCTTCTTCCGGCGGCCGGGTGGTGCCGGGCTGGCCCGGGGTTTCCTCGGGCGGAAGGGGAGCAGGGGTAGGCTGGACCGGGGTCGGAGAAGGGCTCGTGATCGGTGCGGAATTTTTGCCTCTGCTCAAGGGCGGCCGGGTTTCGGCGATGATCTGCAAAAGCATTTTTTGCAGCTCCTGGTCAAGGTCAACCTGCACCGAAGGCGCCCCGGTCGTGGCGCCGGTCACGGGCGAAATCGGGATCAGCATCGGCTGGGGCCCCGCGGTGGTTCCCATTTGAGAGGTTGCGCCCGGAACCGGACCGGGTTTGGCGATCAGCACCCCCCCTCCTGGTTTCTCCTCAGGAGGATTGGCGCGCGCCAACAAAGCCTGGATTTCCTTAAGCCTCGCGGCCGCTTCCGAATGCTCGGGAGAAAGCTTCAGCGTCTCCTGGAATTGCGCCAGCGCCGGCTCATACTTTTTCTGCTGAAAATTTATTTCCGCCAGCGCGAACCTGGCCTGCACCAGATTGGGATCCAGCGCAACCGCCTTCTGGAGCAATCCTTCCGCCTCCTCATATTTTATCACCGCGCCCCCGGTTTCGATTTGGGCCAATACCCAATACCCGAGTCCGTAATTCGGATTCTCGCTCACCAGATTTTCCGCAACCACCCGAGCCCCGGAATAATTTTTCTCCGACAGATAAACCAAAGCCCGGCCCGACCGGCCCTCCGCAGTTTTTATCAACTCCGGGTCCGCCTTCTTGAGCAGGACCCGGGCGCGAGAGAGCGAGATAAAACCGGGATTGCGCAACGCCAGTTGGCTGGAGATCAGCAGGTTCCAGGACTGGGCCGCAACCGAACGCTTGTCCATTTTCAAAGCCGAACGGATTTCCGCCAGCGCCTCCAGATCGTTCTTCTTGGTATCCAGACGGAACAACTCCTGCGCCAGCAAAAGATGCTCGTTTAATATCCGTTGGTCTTCCTCGCTCAAACCGCGACCGGCTCCGTCCCTGGTTCGGGCCGGGCGGAAATCTTGGAAAGCGAATTGCGGACCGATTCGCTGGTGAACAAGAAATATCCCGCGATCAATACCAAAAGGATCACCCCGATGCTCACCGCGGTTTTCACAGGCACCCGGGGCATCCGGAAAAATCTGGTCTTTTTCAGCGCCGGGCCTGGCTCAGCCGCGATCCCTTTCTGCGCCGCGAGTTCTCCGAAGATTTCCCGGTCCAGCGACGATTCTCTCAGCCCCGCCCCTGACTCCGGAAAAGCGGCCTGGGGAGGGGGAGAAAGGTCCTCCCTCCGGAACCGTGGCTCGGGCTGAGGGCCGGTGGTGTCCTCCAGCCGATTTATTTCCTTGGGCGAGAAAACATATTCGTCCGAAGCCGAGGCTCTATCTTCAGTCGGCCGGGCCGGAGCAGGCGGAGGCGCAAGAGGTCCGGACGCCTTTTCCGGCTTGGGTATTTCTTTGGTTTTTATCGGCGCGTCAAATCCGGTTTCGTCGAACACCGGCGGCTCAATATTTTCAAGCTGCTGCAACTCCTCCTGAAGGGTTTTTCCCTCTGCCGTTCCCGGTTTTGCCTCCGCATCCTCCAGGTCCGGAATCTCGGCAAAGGAATCAAAATATTCCGTCTCTTTAGATTCCACTTCCGGAGCCTCCCCGGTTTCCGGTTCCGGCTCGAACTCATGCTCCCCTTCCGGTTTCACTTCAAACCGGTCCTGAGTTCCGGGCGCGGGTTTTTCCTCCGCGGCCTCGGCCCCGGCAGGCGCCGGCGGCATCGGCGGGATCATCTCCTCAACGGAAGGCTTGATATGACTGAAGCGTCTGGTCTTTTCCTTTTCCCGCTCAAAGCAGGCGTCGCATAAGACCTGGGGAGGGTTCCCGCGCAATACCCGGGTGGAGGGCGCCCCGCACATCTGGCAGGGGGGATTTTTCGCCGTAACTGCGGCCGCGGATTCCTTGTCCTTGTCCTTTTTCTTCTTGACCATAAAGTTATGGCCGCAGCCCGGGCAGGAAATCTTCGCCCCTTTCTCCGGAATTTTCTCCGGATCAACCTTGTATTTCTTCCCGCACTGTGGGCACTGTATAACCATTGCTTGCTATTAGTGTATGTCGGTTTGAAGGGCAGGTCAAGAAATATCCCCGCAAGGTTGACGCGCCCGGAGTGAAAGGGTAATTTTGAGCGTTGGATAAAATGGGCTTAAGCGCGATAGATCTCGCGATTCTGATTCTGTATTTCCTCCTGCTCATAGTTGTCGGTGTCAGTGTCGGCCGGAGGCAGAAGGATCAGAAGGACTATTTCCTGGCCGGGAACCGTATCCCGGGCTGGGCGCTCGGGCTGTCCATTCTCGGCACCTGTATCTCCAGCGTCACCTATGTGGCGTATCCGGGCAAAGCCTTTATGAGCGACTGGCAATACCTGGCGCAGGGATTGACCCTTCCGCTCCTGATCGGTCTCGGGATGCTGGCGGTGATCCCGTATTACCGCAAATATGTCCGGCTCTCCGTGACCGAGTTTATGGAGCTTAGGTTCGGGAAGGCCGCGCGTCTTTACACCATGCTCTGCCTGGTGATTTTTGAAATCACCCGCCTCGCCACCGTGATGTATCTCACCGCGCTCGTGATCAATGCCATCACCGGCTTCAGCATCGCCGCGATGATCCTGGTCACCGGGGTCGTTACCGTGATCTATACCGTGGCCGGCGGGATCGAAGGGGAAATCTGGAACGATGTGATCCAGACGGTGGTGCTTTTCGCCGGAGGCATAGGAGCCATCATTATGATCGGGCTGAAATTCCCCTCCGGTTTTTCCGGCATCTTTGAGCTTGCGATCAGCCATCATAAATTCAAGCTCCTGGATTTCACCCCCACCCTTTCTCAGCCGACCTTCTATGTCCTGTTCCTGTCCGGCCTGGTCAATTTCTTCTTCTTCCTGGCCGGAAACCAGAACCAGGTCCAGCGTTATAAATGCGCGTCCTCTTTGGCCGAAGCCCGCAAAGCCACCCTGATCGGCGCCCTCGGGTCCGTCCCGGTCTGGGTATTGTTTATGCTGGTCGGAACCTTCCTCTGGGCCTTTTACCAGCAATTCCCCGATCCCAAAGTCGCCTCCTTTCTCGCCGAGACCAAGCCCGATAAAGTATTCCCCCATTTCATCGGCACCCAACTCCCCTCCGGCATTGCCGGTCTCGTGCTCGCCGGCCTCTTCGCAGCCGCAACCTCCACCCTGGACTCCTCAATGGTCACCATCAGCACCCTGGTGATCACGGATGTCTATAGTAAAATTTTTCCGCCGAGCAAAAACCCCAAACGCGAACTCCTGATCTCCCGTCTGCTAATGCTTTTTTGGGGAATCTTCGGAATCCTGATCGCCCTCCTGATGATCCGGGTCCAAACCTTCCTTGAATTTTACTTCCGACTATTCTCCATTCTCGGCGGTTCCATCACCGGATTATTTGCCCTGGCTCTCTTCTTCCGTCGCGCCAATCCCAGGGGCGCGATGGCGGGAATCATCACCGGGTTTATCGTGACCGTCTGGGGCAGTCTCAGTTATTTGAGATTTGAGGTTTTTGGCTTGAAATTCCCCTGGGACCCGATGATGGTCGGGGTCATCGCAACCATAACCGTCGTCAGCATCGGTTACCTCGCCAGTTTGCTCTTTCCATCCTCCGCCCCTTCCCCGATCCCCACGCTTTTCCAATCGCGCAATAAATAATTTTTCACCGTATGGGCGCAGGAACTCTTGTTAGGGGGCGGGACACTCTTGTCTGCGATTCCGGCGCTTGACCAGGCTGGGGTCCCGCTGGAAATAAAGCAAGACTAAATTGGCGTCCACTGCTACCCTGCGAAGTAGTTCGCTGCGAAGCACGAGGAAACCGGGCGCGATCCAGCTTGCCGACCCTTTGCTCACCTAATTGAATTCACGGCCCAAATCCGATCACATCTACTGGAACAAGGCTCCCAGTATTTGTGCCATTCCCAAGTTGACCGGAACTATTCCACCCCCAGCACTTTATTCCGCCGCTTATAGCAAGGGCACAGGTATGAATATCCCCAGCCGAGATTGCGCTTATGCCTGAAGCCAGGCCGGATACATCCACCGGAACATTGCTAGTGGTATTTGTCCCATCCCCTAGTTGACCAGACCCATTAT
>CAIYYW010000165.1 GCA_903930515.1 uncultured delta proteobacterium
ATGGACGACCAACTGGTGCAGATCCCCTGGGAACTGCTTTACAACGGCGCTGAATTCCTCTGCCTGCGCTACAACATCGGCAGAATCGTGAGCACGCAGCAGAGGGTTTCCGAGGCGCAGACCCGCAAGGTGGCGCATCCGCTCAAGATGCTGATCCTGGCCGACCCTCGCGGAGACCTTCCGGAGAGCGCGCGCGAGGGCGTATTGCTCAGGGCAGAGTTGGATCATTACCCGGACCTGGTCAGCGTCAATGTCAAGTCCAGCCGGATAGACCGGAACTACATCCTTTCCCGGATCCGGGACTACGACCTGATCCATTACGCCGGGCATGCGGATTATGATCCCAAGAATCCGGGCGAGTCCGGCTGGCTGATCGCGGACGGAAAACTTAAGGCCGAGGAGATCAGCAACCTTACCGGCAAGAAGCCGATGCCGGCCTTGGTCCTGGCCAACGGATGTCAGAGCGGCCAGACCGACTCCTGGGCGATCAATGAAAATTACGAGAGCGAAATCTTCGGACTCGCCAACGCCTTCCTGGTTTCGGGAGTCCAGCATTATATCGGCACCTTCTGGGAAATATTGGACGAGCCGGGCCGGGAATTTTCCGTGGCCTTTTACAAGGAGGTTTTGGAGGGCGGCAGCGTGGGCGAGGCGGTGAAGGTTGCGCGGAAACATTTGATTGACAAATACGGCGAAGAAACCATTGTCTGGGCCAGCTATATGCTTTACGGAGACCCGAGCTTCAGCTATCTGGGTCAGGCCATGCCCAAGAGCGAGGAGAAGGAAGAGGAAGTCCGACCGGAGAGATACCCTCCTCAGGAAATGCAACTTCGGGGAGCCGGAGCGGAGATGGCATCTCCCAAGAGCAGTATGGGCAAATGGATCGGGATCGGGATCGCGGCAGTCGCCCTGCTCATTTGCGGAATCTGGCTCTTCACCAGCGGGGTTTCGGTGAAGGTTCCGGAAGACGCCCTTGCCAAGGCCTACGCGCAGTTGGAAAAAGGAGACTTGAAATCAGCGGAAGCGGCTTTTGCCGGACTCTCGGAAAAACGCGGAGACGCCAAGGTCCGTGGATTTGAGGGACTGGCCGGGGTGGCTTTCCAGCGCAACGACCTTCCCCAGGCGAAGGACTACGCGACCAAGTCTATCCAGATGGACCCGAACGCGATCTACCCTCATATTATTCTCGGCAATATCGCCTATAACCAGAATGACCCGGCGACCGCGGACGCTGAATACCGGGCCGCGATTGCGGGCGTGAACGGCAAGCCCTGGATGAAATCAGAGGCCTACAACCGGCTGGGGAGAATCGCGAGCGAAAAAGGACAGGACCAGGTCGCGCTCCGGAACTACCAGGACGCGGTGAAGGAAGACCCTAAGAACGCCGACGCCTCTGTTAATTTGGGACAGAAATTGCTCTCTTTGGGCAATCCGGCCCAGGCGCAAACGGCTTTTAAATCCGGCCTGGCCGGGAACCCGGACGATTCCACCCTGTCAATGCTCCTCGCCGAGTCCATCCGGCAGACCCAGGAGGCGATTGCGGACAAGGAACACGCGGCGCAACTTAACCAGGAAATCTCGGACCTGGTCAAGAGATACAAGGAAGGCAGGGTCGGCCCGGCTCCGGCGGCAGAGGACCAATGGACTTCCAAGCCCATCACCCTGGCCTTGGTGGACTTTGAGACCAAGGGCAAGCTGGGGATGATGGAAGGCGAGGATGATTTCCTCAGACTAGCCATCACCAACTCCCTGAAGGAAACCGGAAGGATCCGAGTGGTGGAAAGAGAGAAGCTGGACAAGGTGATCCAGGAACTCAGTCTCTCTTCCAGCGAACTGGCCTCGGACCAGACCCGTCTCCAACTGGGCAAACTAATGAGCGCGCGCCTGATTGCGACCGGGAGCATCATCCGCTACCAGGGAAAGCTCCAGATGAGCCTCCGCCTGATTGAGACCGAGACCAGCGAGGTCAAGGTGGCGCTCACCTCGGAGGCCTTCCCGGAAAACACGGACGCGGGAGAAGTGGCCAAGGGCTTTGTCGGGCAATTGGCCGGGGAATTGAAAAAGGCCTATCCGCTAAGGGGGGAGATCGTTCAGATTTCCGGGGGCGAGCTGGTGCTCAACATCGGTAGCGGGGTCGGACTCAAGGCCGGAACCAAGATGAGGGTGCTGGATGAGCGTAAAGTCAAAATCGGCGATAAACTATCCACTACCAGGCTGGAAACGGGAACCATTGAAGCGACCCGATCCGAAGACCAGCTGGGATACGCGAAGCAAGTGGAAGCGAAGAGCCCGTTCAAGGTCGGGATGAAGGCGGAGGAGATCGTAGAATAAGGATGACCCGAAAGATGTGGCGATGATGAAAAAACTGGTAATAGCAATAACGCTGGGCCTGCTCATATGGGCAGGCCCGGTTTTTTCCGAGCCGGCCCCGGAATGCGTCAAGGAGGGGGTTAAATACGGGGTGACCCGGGGCAGCTTCCGATCCGAGTGGTGGAACTATCTGGAGCGAGGAGAGAGTTACCTGGCCGGCGGCTGCTATCAGGCCGCGCTCAATGACCTGGACCAGGCCATCGCGCTCCGGGGCAAGCAGGTCAAGAACGAGCGCGACAAGAAACGGGCGCGCACCTACGGCCTTCATTTCGTGGATTATTTCGCGCACCGAGAAAAAGGGATCGCGCTGTATTATTTGGGAATCCATCAAGAAGCGCGGGTTGAGCTGGAACGAAGCTTGGGCTATACTGATTCTGAGCGGGCCAGGCAATACCTGGAGATGGCAAAGCAGGCTGAGCAAAAACCCGGGCAAAAAGCCGGCGCAATCCCGGCTAATTAATAACAAATAACCGGAAATTAAGGGAAGGATAAATAAAATGAAAAAAGTCTTCCTCGCAACCGCCTTATCTTTATTGTTCCTCGGACAAAGCGCCCTCGCGCAAAAGGCGCAGGAATGTCTCAAGAACGGGGTCAAATACGGAGTGACCAAGGGCAGCTTCCGGGCCGAATGGTGGAACTACCAGGAGCGGGCGACCAGCTACCTTGACGGGGAATGTTACGCGCCGGCGCTGAGCGACATTGAGGAAGCGGTCAAGATCAGGACCGCGCTGGTGAAAAAAGATTGCGACCAGAGAAGGGCGCGCACTTACGGGATGCACTTCGTGGATTATTTCGGACATCGCGGACGGGGCGTGGCCTTATATAATCTCGGCCGGCTGGACGAGGCTCAAAAGGAATTGGAACTCAGCCTGTCCTGCGTGGAATCCAACCAGGCCCAATACTATCTGGACCTGATCCGCAAGAGCAACCTGGAAAAAACCGGATGGGACAAAACCCCTCCCAGCCTGGAGCTCACGGACCCGAAGGACAAGAGCTATCTCAATCAGGCCGAGGTTCAACTCCGGGGAAAGGCCTGGGACGATTCCTTTGTCAAGGAAATCTGGGTCGGAATGGATTCGCTCCCGATCCCGATTTCGGAAAAGGAAATATCCTTCCAGGAGCAGATGGAGCTCCAGCCGGGCTGGAACAATTTCAAAATCCGCGTGGTGGACCTGACCGGGAAAGAAACCGGCAAGGATTATTCCCTCTATTTGGACCAGCAAGGCCCGGAGGTGAACATCCTGGAGATCAAGCAGATTTCCGGACCGGAGATTGAAGTGATCGGACAGGTCCAGGACGACGGCGGGATCGCCAAGCTCACCCTCAATAATAAAGAAGTGTCCATTGAAAACGGCAAATCCTTCCAGATCAAACTCAATGTGGCCTCGGACTGGAAAATCTGGTTCAAGGCTATTGACCGGGCCGGGAACCAGACCGAGGGGATGATCAATCTGAATTCCGAGCCCAAAGGGGCGATGCTGGAAACGCCCCCTCCTTACCGAGAAGCGAGCCTGGACGGAGACTGGCAGACCTACCCTTCCCTTCCCTATCAGACCCTGAGCTTCCGGATGATGGAACTGGGAGAGGCCGAGGCCCAGGTGGCCTTCACCGAGATGTATTGGGACCTGAAGAAAAAGTATGAGAATTATACCGATACCGAGCCGCCTTTGATCAAGCTCAAGGGGCTCAGGACCGAGCAGACGGTTTATTTCCCGGAAATATATCTGGAAGGACTGGTGACCGACCAGAACCAGATCACCGAACTGACCATCAACGGCAAGAAGGTGGGCCGGGCCCAGAGCAAGAACATCTTCTTCAACCAGATTCTGCCCCTCAGCCCGGGCGCGAATAAAATCCTGATCCGGGCCAAGGACCCCAATGGGAATGTGGCTGAGAAGACGCTCCGGATCTTCCGGGTGACCCCCGCGGTGCATACGATGGAGAGCCGGATGGTGGTGAGCATGCTCCCCTTCTATCAGTCCGGGCAGATCCAGGAAATCGGGTCCGTGGCTTATGATAATTTGATCTCCGCAATCGTGGGCCAGAAGCGGTTCCACTTCGTGGACCGCGCCAAGGTGGAAGCGATTGTGCGGGAGTTGAAATTAAGCGCGGAGCAACTGGTGGACCCGGCGTACACCCTCAAGGTCGGGAAAATGACCGCCTCCGAGGCGATGATCATCGGCTCGGTCAAGGAAGCCCCCAACAGCATTGAGGTTTACGCCCAGCTTTTGGATGTGGAAAGCGGAGAAGTGCTTGCGGAAAAAGACGCCTTTAACCGGGACAAAAGCCTGGAATCTTTGAAATATCTTTCCCGCGGTCTCGCCATCCGTCTCCGCGAGGAATTCCCCCTCCTGGAGGGCAAAGTGATCAAGATGGACGGCAAAAATGCGGTCCTGGATTTGGGGTCATCTCAAAAAATGAAACCGGGAATGAGGGTGATCTTTTTCGCGGAAAAAGAAATGACCGATGCTGAAACCGGAATGAAATTAGGCTATACTACGGATCAGGTCGGGATGGGTAAAATTATTACGGTTTCTGACCGGATGAGCACCGCGGAGCCGGTCGGAAAGAGCGGAGCGGTCAGTTCGCAGGAAAAGGTAATTACCAAATAGTTCCGGCTGAAAATTTTTATTCAAGGAGGGTTTGGAAGTGAAATACTTGAAGAGCAATGCTTTTCTCTTGTTGGCGCTGGTTTTCGCCTTGAAATCTTCAATTTTGGCTGCGGAATTCCAAGGAGATGTCACCCCCTATTTCTTCTATACCTCGCCCCCGACCCCGGTCGGATCAGGGGCAAGGGCGATGGGAGTCGGAGGAGCCTTCATCGCGGTGGCGGATGACGGGACCGCCGCGAACTGGAACCCCGCGGCGCTGATCCAGCTGGAGCTTCCCGAAGCGAGCATGGTCCTGGACGGGGACTTTCGGACGATCGACGGCCAGAGCGCCAGCCTCTACGATGTCAACTATTTAAGCGGCTCTTACCCGTTCACGGTCAAGGACATCAATATGATTATCTCATTCAATTACCAGCGGCTTTACGACTATAACCTTAATTTTAAAAATAATGTTGAGTATGCGGTGGACGATAGCGGGAATCAAGCCACCTGGCTGGTTCCCGGAAACGGCAATCCCGCAAGTGTCACTCAATATGATGTGGTGACGATGAGCGGACTCAATGAGAAAAAGAATTCAGAAATCACCGCGGACAATTCCGGGGAATTGGGAGCCCTTTCCCCCGCTTTCGCCATTCAGGTTACGCCCAAGTTCAGCCTGGGAATAACCGCCAATTTCTGGAAGGACGGCTGGCTTGATCGGGGTCGGGAATATCAGAGCAGGCACGAGGAAAAAGGCAATGGAGAGTCCCGCCAGGTGAATTATCTATGGTATGATAGTGATGGAGACTGCACCTGTAATGGAGGAAAGCCTTGCTCTCCTAATGATTATATTGATGATCTTTCTTGCGTGGATGAATTGATTGATCCGGCTAAATTAGGCAATCCCAATCCGCTTTATTCCAATCCCAAAACTTTTCAATTTGACACCATCGTCAGCCAGAGAATGCGGATGCAAGGGGAGAGTTATAACCTTGGATTGCTCTGGGACATTTCTCCCCGCTGGACCATGGGCGCGGTTTACCGGACCGGGGCGGAACTGAATGTGGACCGGGAAATCAGACAGTTTCAACATCAGACCTCGGCCTGGGCCAGTTTGAATCAGGCCGCCTCGGTAGGAGAGTTTAACTATGACGAAAAAATCTACCTCCCCTCTTCTTACGGACTGGGAGCCGGGTTCCGCTATTCGGACGCGCTTACCATCAGCGCGGATGTCACGATGATGAGGTGGGACGAATATAATTACGAATTGGAAGACGGAACCAGATACAGCCTGATCACCGGGCTGAAACAAGGGATTAATGATGTTGACCCGACCCTGACCGGCCGGATCGGCGCGGAATATTTAATCATCAAGCCCAAGTATGTGGTTCCGATCCGGGGAGGATTGTTCTATGACCAGGAGCCGGCATTGGACCGGCCGGACAGCTTCTACGGGCTGACGGTCGGGAGCGGGTTCGCCTATAAATGGCTGGTTATGGACATCGCTTATTTCTACCGCTTCGGCAGGGATGTGGCAGTGGGATACGCCGCGAACGCGGAACGGACCGAGCTGATGGAGCAAGCCAAGGGGGATGTGGATCAACACCAGGTGATGCTTTCCGGAATTGTCCATATGCCGTGACCGGGGTTGTGGGAAATGAATAGGGGAAGGCGATTACGCTAAAGGGAGAAAGCAAATGAGCGGGAGAATTTTCAGGGTTGCAACCATGTCTTTGCTGGCGTTGGGCGTGTTCGGCGCCGCCCTGGCCGCCCGGGCGGTAACCAATGTGGAACTCGTGGGACCAGCCACGCCGGTCGGGCCCGGAACCGAGTTCACCATGACCCTCAGGGTGAATTACACCTCCTACTCCGTCGTCCCCGGCATCTATTCCTTCAAAATTAGTTTTGACAAAAGCCAGTTTGAACTGGTCTCCGTCAAGTATGGCAACTACACCGAATTCCAAAGGCCCTCGGTGAGCATCAGCTCTTATTATAATTACTTATACATAAGCGACACCAACAAAAACTATGGCGGAATCTGCGCAAGCGTTTACACCAAGAACTTCGCCTACCTCCTGCTCCGGGCAAAAAAAGACGCCACCCCGGGCATGGTGTCCAATTTTAATTTTGTCACCAGCGGCGCATATCCCACTTTCAAGAACTGCGCCGGCGGGACCATCACGCCCGCCTATGTGGGCGCCGTGGTCACGGTTTACGATTATGAGGAAACCACCACCCATCTGCAGCAGTATCTGGATCTCAACGCCGACGCCAGTTGGGTGTTTGATGAAAAAGACTTGGATTTCATGAACAACCTCCTGGTCCGCAACAAGCTCAATGTGGAAAATCCCTTGCAGGTCAAGATGGGCGGCATCCAGATGGATTTTATGGGACACGCCCGCGCCGGATATTATGACCTGGCCTACGGCGAGGCCGTCACCCGTCCCACCCGCTTCATCAGCGCCGGTCCCAACGGCATTTGCAATACCACCAAGATCGCAGACGATGTCCAGATGATTTCCACCAGTTACGGCGCGGCAAATGCCCTCGCGATCCTTCCCGGCCCCAATAATATCTTGGATACCACCCAAGCCGGGGACGACACCCGCTACGGCCAGACCATCTCCACCGGCGCTAATGGCGTTTGTAATTCCACCGCGGTCGGAGACGATCTCCAGCAAATCCCGCTCAATCAGGGACAGCCCTATGCCCTCTGCATTGCGCCCGGGGTAGATGGCTACGACGGCGATTCCGTCACCCTGACCCCTCTTTCCGGAGACGACACGAGAATGGCCAGCCCTAAAGCCACCGGCGCCATTCTCCAGACCACCAAATACCGACAAAAGGGCCGTGTCAGCTCCATAGTCCAGGTTACTCCCCTTACTTATAGTAACGCCGCCTATCTTAGAAATGCCGGAGACATCCCGGTAATGGTCCGGGTGCTGGATGAAAACGGCTATCCCAAATCCGGCGTGGCCCCGCTCTTCACCATCACCTCGGGCAATGGCCGGTTCCGCGACGGCCGCGGTTATTCAACCTATATCCAGGGACAGCCCGCGGACAAATTCAAGGGCCTGGGCAACGCCCCGGACGGCGCTGTGGGCGGGATCGTGCATATGCCCCTGGGCGAGACCGCCGGCACCCGGGTGGATGTAAC
>CAIYYW010000166.1 GCA_903930515.1 uncultured delta proteobacterium
CGTTTCAGGTTCCGGCAGATTTCAATCCCGTCTATCCCCGGCATCATTATGTCCAGCAACACCAGGTCCGGCTGGTTCTTAACGATCTCGCGGTAGATATTAGGACCGCCCGTGGCCGGCACCACTTCAAAACCATCTTTGCTCAGCGCGGAACAGGTCATTTCCAGTTGCAACGCGCTGTCGTCCGCCACTAATATTTTTACTTTTTCCGCCAAAAAATTCACCTCTTTGATAATTTAAATATCTTAGCAGACCTCCTCGGATTTGACAATCAACCGATGATTCAACTCAAAGCTTTCTCGTTTGCGACACGGGAAAGGACTTGATCAAGCCTTTTCCCCCAGTTTGTCCGCGAGGATTTCCTTGAGCCGGACGATGGTTTCTTCGAAATGGTCGGATTTGATAATGAAACCGTCGGCGTTCACCAGGTGGGCGAGGTCCATTAAATCCGGGTCTTTCTTGCTGGAGTAGATCACGATCACGATCTCCTTGGTCTTTGGGGAGCGTTTCAGGTTCCGGCAGATTTCAATCCCGTCTATCCCCGGCATCATTATGTCCAGCAAAATCAGGTGCGGATTATTTTTCAACACCTCGGAATAAACCTTCGGTCCCTGGTCCACGGTAAAGACTTCAAACCCGGCCTCGGCCAGCGCGTCCCCGGCAATGGCCAGTTGCAACTGGTTATCGTCCACGACCAGGATTTTGATTTTGCCCTCCAACCTATTTCCCCCGCTCCACCTTGCTCAGGACCACGCTCAAAACCGTGGTCAGCTTCGCCACATCCTGGTTGGCCTTCTTCAAGCGGCCGGAAACGATCTGGGCGATGTTCTTGAAAATGAGCAGGCCGTCCTTCAAATTCTCCCCGATTACCTTTTCAAAATCCATACTGGAAACTTCCCACAGAGCCACTTCCGACCGCGCCGAGACCGTGGCGCTCCTCTGCTCCTGCCCGAACACGAACGCGACTTCCCCGAAATTGCTGCCTGTGCCTAAATGCACCAAAACCTTTTCCCGATCGCGCTCCGAAAGGGGCAGGGTGATGGCCATGGAAATCGTGACCTCGCCCTGCTTGATGATGAACATTGAATTCCCGGTTTCGCCCTCCTGGATGATCTCCTGGCCGGGAGAAAACTTCCGCTCCCTTGCGATCCCGAGCATCTGCTTCAAGCCCGCATCGCTCACGCCTTTCAGCACCCGGACCTGCGATAGAATCTTCAGATCTTCATTCAAGTCTGCCATCATCCTCTCCTTACACGATCAGCAGCACCAAGCTGCCTTTGCGAGCCACAAAATCGTCCGGCGGATTTATTTTCACCTCGTAGGTTTTTTCCTTGCGGAAAAAGTCCTGCTCAATCCCGGCGAATTGCTTCTTGATGAATTGATCGATCGCGCCCAGGTCTTCGGAAAGCACATCGTCCAATCCGATCCCGCCCTGCTGCTCCCAGGCCAGGCCGAAGGCGAGCCCGTTTTCCGACTGCCGGTAATGCTCGCGGATTTTGCCGAAGCCGGCTCCCTCCAGATGTCCGGAAAGCTTGACCTGCCGGAAATGCGATTTGGGCAAAGCCGAGAATAACTCCTGCCCGGCCAGACACACCCCCGGGGCCAGGACGAAACTGGCCAGCAACAGATCGTGTCCGGCTCCATAAAGAATGATCGGTTCAATCCCGGCCCGCTCCAGGTGCCGCCGGTTCACCGGGTTGACAAGCTCCGAGGCGATCCTGATCCCAGGATTAAGCGAGCGGGCGCTGAGTGCGGTCAATAACGCCCGCTCGTCCGATCGCGCGAACCCCTGCTCAATCTTGCCGTTGGCCAGGATGATTATCTGCGACGCAAACTTGACACCGGCCCGCTCCAGCACGCTCTCCTGGCTGGAATCCCCCCGGACAAATTTCAATTCCTGATCCCGGTAACTATAAACCAGCTCGCTGATCTCCTCTTCCGGCGATTCATTCACCAGCGCGATCTCGGGAAGGTGGCTGGAATCCCGGTAGAGCAGGTCCAGGATCGCTTTCCCGCCCTGGTTCCAGCCGCAAATAATCAGATGCCCTTTCAATTTAATCTCGGTCATTCCTTTTCCCTCCATCAGTCGGCTTTCCACCAGCCGAGACGCGATCGTGGCGGTC
>CAIYYW010000167.1 GCA_903930515.1 uncultured delta proteobacterium
CGGCCTGATAAATATTATAAATAGAATTATACTAATTAATAAGATTATTGAAACATAATACGATACTTTCATTTTCTTTATCATTATATATCCTAAGGATTATACCCTTTACTTCTACAATATTTATCACAATCAACATCATTCTTGTGAGCACCCGCAACAGTTGCATAATAATCAGCCGGATCGAAATGGGTTCCACTTACACAATCGGTCAAATCCTTCCATTCTTTGTACCAAGCGGCTTTTATAACAGCCTGGGCATTGCAATAGTTATTTATCTGGCATCCTACCCAGCAATGTTTATACTTGTCATTCCAATTAGGATTAGCTCTTCTTGAAAATATTACACCCGCCGCGGCCCCACATGCGGTATCATAAGGCCCAATAAATCCAGGATTTTTCTTGTCCCAATCGATTTTGCAGTTTTCATAGGCCGCCTCACTTGGGAACCCTTCTATTTTCCAACAGCAGTTTTCTTCTTTTAATCCAAGCCTATCATAAAAGGTTATAGAATTATTAAAAGAATAAATATAAGGGAAGCTTGATGATTCAAAAATATCAACCCTATTATACCTCCCCAACCCCGGCATATAATACCGATGATGATTGTAATATAATCCGGTAAGATCATCCTCATATTGCCCAGGGAATCTAAACGGATTATCAATAGTAGAGGTAAGGGTTTGGTTGATCTCTCCGAATGGCTCCATCACCGCCTCCCAGACCACACTCCGATCCTGATCCGTCATTACTTTGGGCGTGCCCAGATGATCATTATGATAATAATAGACCGACTCGGTCGGGGTCTGCTGGCTTTTTGCCTCCATCGCTATCACCGATCCGGGAGATAGCTGGCGGCGGCGTTTTCTGATTCCCAGACCAGGACTTCTTTCAGGCGGATGCCTTGGGGAAGTTTGCCGGAAAATATCCCAAACAGGTAACGGGCGATATTTTCCGAACTGGGATTGGATTTGGCAAAAGCCGGAAGCTGATTCAGGACCTTATGATCCATCTCCTCCAGAATCTCGGTCAAGCGTTTTTTCAGTTCCTGGAAGTCAACCAGCAATCCGATCCGATCCAGCTTCTTCCCCTCCACCGTCAGCTCCACCTTGAAGTTATGCCCGTGCATCCCCTCGCATTTCCCGCGGTATCCCTTGAGCTGATGAGCGGCGCAGAAGCAGTCAATGATTTTAAGCCGATAGATCATTTGGAAACCGCCAGGGCGCGCTCCTTGTCCCTAAGCTCCAGGTAATCGGAATCAAAGGAAAAATGAATGATCTGATATTGCTTGCGAAATTCCTTGGCATCTTCCCCGATGTATTCTCCGAGGACAAGGCAACGCTTGAAAAATGCAGCGATCTGTTTCATTTCCTTTTCCTTCATCCCCACCCGGGTCATCTCCTGGACCCCGATCCGGATTCCGCTGGGATTGCTCACCCGCTCGAGCGGGTCAAAGGGTAGCAGGTTCATATTGAGGATGATGTTATTGTCCTTGAGAATTCGGGCCACCTCGTCACCGCCTCCCAGTTCCATCACATTGACCGCGATCTGGTGGGTTTCGGTGTAACCGAATTCACGCGCCTCCACCTTGAACCCGGCTTCATCCAGCGCCTGCGCCAAAACCTTGGCGTTCTTGACGACCTGATCAGCGTATTCCTCTCCGTATTCCAAAAATTCGTAGGTGCTGATCGCGAGCGAGACCAAGGTGTCCAGGTGATGGTTTGAGGATGACCCGGGAAAGGCGCCCTTGTCAATCATGGCCCATTCCGAATCCTTCATATTGCTCAGAACCACCCCTCGCTGGGAGCCGAAAAAGGTCTTGTGGGTGCTGGCCGTGACCAGGTGCGCGCCCTGCTTGAGCGGGTCCGGGAAACGCTTGCCCGCGATCAATCCCAGGATATGGGCCGCGTCATAGATCAGGACGATTCCGAGTTCCTTGCAGACCGGCGCCAACTCCTTGACCGGGTCCGGGAACAGATAAAGGCTCTTGCCCAGGATCATCACCTTGACCGGAACCTTTTCCAGGATGTTGATGGTTTCCTTGATATCTATGTGATAGCCGTCTTTGGTCAGGGGAAAGTTGATGATGTTCTCGGTATATTTACCAACCGAGCCCAGCCGGTGATGGCTGATATGTCCTCCGCCCGAAGTAGAGTTCACGATCACCACATCCCCGTGATGGATGTATCGGGAAAAAACCGCGTCATTGGCCACGGTTCCGGAAATCGGCCGCACCTCAATATGCCGGCATCCGAACAGGGCCTTGAGATGCTGATTGACCCGGGTCTCAATCTCGTCAATCTTCTCCGTGCCCTGGTAGTAGCGCTCGCCCGGATGACCCTCCGCGTATCGGTGACAGAAATCAGACCCCATCACCGAGCGGGCCCGCCGGCTCAGCACATTTTCGCTCGCGATCAGGTTGATGGTGATGCTCCGCCACTGGTTCTGCTCCTGGACCAGTTGCTCTATCCGTTCCACATTCTTCTCGTACATTGCCGGCTTCTCCTCCTAATAAATCGCGGTCGGGAAGGTATCCACCTGGAAATATTTCCCGATCATTTTATACATCTTGGGCGAAACCCAACTTTTAAACTCCGGGTCTCCCCCATCCTCCAAAATGCCGTCGTGGATCGCCCAGCTCCGGCCCCGGACCGAATGATAAAACCCCTTTTTCCGGAACGGACTGTCATCCAACCGCTTGAACAACTTCCCGCCCGGCCGGAACTCGTTATGGATAAATCGCATCAGGTTCCCGCCCTCAAAATACCGGAACCCGTGCCGCTCATAGGTGATGGCGTTATGGTAAAAAAGGGCTTCCATATAAATGCTCTTCAGGCCCAGCGCCCCGCAGAACCGGTCCAGACCTTGATTCACCTCGTCCATCAGCCGCAAGCCCGGACGCACCTGGCCCGGAGCCAGCCCCGCCTGAACCGCCCGCAACTCCTCCGGGATATTCCGGCTGGTCCATTTCAGCCACCGGCTTTGACCGTCCGCCGTAACATCCGTATTATAACGCGACTGACGGATGTCATTGATCCAGATGAAATCCCACCGGAGCTGATCCAAATCCTGAGAATCGCTCACCTCAATATAATAAATCGGATCCTGATCTTGCGGATCGCCCTTGACCTCAACGCTCGCCTCGCATTTGTTTTGCTCCGGAGAAACAACCCGGATCACCAGTTCCCCTTTTGGATTCATACCGCTTTCCGGGTCTATCTCAAAGACCTTTAAAATCTCCCCCGGGATCAGCAACTTGTAAATCTCGTTACGCTCCTTCTCCGGCAGTGAATTCAGTCGGGTTATCTTCCCCATAATCGCCCTCTCCCGGCGCCTTGATATTCTCACACCCGACCGCCCAACTGTCAAGATCATCAGATCATTTTAAAATATCGCCGCTTATCATTTCAATCCGGCCGCTAAAAACCCTTGCTTGCGGACCGCCGGAACTTTTTTCTGCGAGCGGAGCGAGGCCGGCGTTGAGCGGTTGGCCCGGGACGCGAAACTGATGGAGATCGGCGCCGGAGCTTCCCAGATTCAATTGATGATCCTTGGACGGAAACTCCTGGAATCCGATTCCGTTGAACCCAACCCGCTCTTTTTCGGCCCAAGCTTGTTTGCCAAAATGGAATAGATAAAACGGCTTGACCGGAACGGTCATAGGACCGCGGTATGATATAACACCGAGCGGCATCACTCCGGGAAAAGGCCGCTTGCCCCCGGAGACGGTCCCCTATGGCAAGGCCGAGCAGGTGATCCGGCTAAGACAGGAGACTTTGCTCACGGCATACCAAAAGCATCCGGAACGGCTCGTGAGAAAATCGCCCAGGCCGTTGCAGTTGCCGACCAAGGTCTGGATTAACCCCCCTAAAAAACCAGAGCAATCGGTTGAATTATACAATAAATTCGGATTGGCAGTGTCCCAAAATGCTTGAGATATTCCGTCGCGCCCACTGGTCTGCCAGCAAGCACGATTACCCCAGACTCAAGCTCGTTTCTACTTCATTGCTCCAGCGCCTGGGCAAAAAAATATTTGCCCTTGAAACAGCAAAAGGGAAATTGAAGGGAGAGGACTGTTCAAAGCAGAATCGCGCCTGAAGGCGCTCGCACATTCAAAACAGCGCGCAGACAAGAGTGTCTGCGCCGCGAACTTGCTCGCAGAAAGATTAAGCGGACAGGGTATTACTCTTCGTAAACGAACTTGGCGTAGTTTTTGGCCTCGGTGGCGTCTTTGCCGTAGAAGTCGGCGCCGATTTCGTCGGCGAACTCCTTTCGGAGCGGGGCTCCTCCGACCATCACTTTGACCTGGTTGCGGACGCCTTCGGACTTGAGCAGATTGACGGTGTCTCTCATTGACAACATCGTGGTGGTGAGGAGGGCGCTCATCCCGATCAGGCCGGCTTGGTGGTCTTTGACGGCCTGGACGAATTTTTCCGGCGTGACATCAATTCCCAGGTCCACCACTTCAAATCCAGCGCCTTCCACCATCATCTTGACCAGGTTCTTTCCGATGTCGTGGAGGTCTCCGCGAACGGTTCCCAGGACCACCTTGCCCCGGGATTTCACGCCCTTGGCAATTAGTTTCGGCCGGATCGCTTCCATTGCCTTCTGCATAGCCCGGGCCGCGACCAGGAGTTCCGGGACGAAATACTCGCCTTGCTGGAACAGCTCTCCCACCTCGTCCATCGCCGGGATCAGGGCCTGGTTCAGGATGTCCTCGGCGTCGGCTCCCTGGGCCAGGAGTTTTTGGACCAGCTCTTCGGTATCCTTGGCTTTTCCGTTTTTAATCGATTCCTTCAAACTTTTTAAATCCATCACTTCCTCCTTCTTAGAAAAACCTGCCGGCCTGAGCCAGATTCTACTTTAGCAATTGTTGATTTGGATTGCAAGTGTTTTCAGGACCGGGATCAAAAACAAAAAAATCCCGGCCGGAAATCCGGCCGGGAGAATAAGTCGCAATCTTTTTACTGGATTCGGGCGTTGTCCGGCGCGCCTTCCGGTTTGGGGGCCGGCTCCGGTTTTTCCTCTTCCTCTGCCTTGCGGACCTGGAGGAGCACATTGCGGGTCAAGGAATTGATGAGCACCTGGTCCATATGGTCAACCAAAATCAATTTAAAATCGTCCAGAACCTTCTTGGGGACATCGGCCAGGTCTTTTTCGTTTTCCTTCGGGATCAGCACCTGCTTGATTTCTCCGCGGTGCGCGGCGAGCAGTTTTTCCTTGAGACCTCCGATCGGGAGTATATGTCCCCGCAGGGTGATCTCGCCGGTCATTGCCAGATCGTGCTTGATCGGCACCTTGGTAAAGGCGCTGGCAATGGCGGTGGCCAGGGCGATCCCGGCGCTGGGTCCGTCCTTGGGAGTGGCCCCTTCCGGGACATGGATATGGACATCAAGCTTCTGGTAAAAATCGGATTCCAGTCCCAGCTCATTGGCTTTGGACCGGATATAACTCATCGCGGCCTGGGCGGATTCCTGCATCACTTCACCGAGGTTGCCGGTGATCAGGAGTTTGCCTTTGCCCGGAACCACCGACACTTCCACCTGGAGCAATTCTCCGCCCACCTCAGTCCAGGCCAGGCCGGTGGCGACTCCGACCCGGTCGGTCTCTTCTGCTTTTCCGATCCGGTATTTGGGCACGCCCAGATATTTTTGAACCGATTGGGAATTGACCACGAATTCCTTCTTGTCGTTCTTGACAACTTCCTTGACTATCTTGCGCATAATAGAGGCCAGCTCGCGCTCGAGGGAACGGACGCCGGCCTCGCGGGTGTATTTGCGGATCACGGTGAGGACGGCGTTGTCGGAAAAATCAGCCTTGATATTTTCCAGGCTGTGCTCCTTGATCTGTTTCTGGATCAGCCAACCGCGCGCGATCTGGAGCTTGTCCAATTCGGTGTAGCCTTCCAGCCGGATGATCTCCATCCGGTCCTGGAGCGGAGCCGGGATGGTCGGGAGCTGGTTGGCGGTGGCGATGAACATTACCTTGGACAAGTCGTAATCCAGGTCCAAATAATGGTCTTGGAACATAAAGTTCTGCTCCGGGTCCAGCACTTCCATCAGGGCCGAGCTGGGGTCTCCCCGGAAATCCGAACTGAGTTTGTCAATCTCGTCCAGCATAAACACCGGGTTGTTGGTTCCGGCCCGGCGCATCCCTTGGATCAACTTGCCGGGAAGCGCGCCGATATAGGTCCGGCGGTGGCCTCGGATCTCGGCCTCGTCACGAACGCCGCCCAAGCTGATCCGGACGAATTTCCTTCCCATGGCCCGGGCGACTGATTTTCCGAGCGATGTTTTTCCGACCCCGGGCGCTCCGACCAGGCAGAGGATAGGCCCGCGCAGTTTTCCGGCCAGCTTTTGCACGGCCAGGTATTCAATGATCCTCTGTTTGACCTTCTCCAGGCCGAAATGGTCCTGATCCAGGATTTTTTCCGCCTCGGTGATATCAAGCTTGTCTTCGGTCTGCTCGGACCAGGGTAGGGAAACAATCCAGTCAATGTAATTCCGGACCACGGTGGCCTCGGCGCTCATCGGACTCATCAGCTTGAACTTCTTAAGCTCCCGCTGAACCTTGTCCAGGGCCTCCGGGCTGAGCTTCTTCTTCTTCAGCTTGTCTTCCAGTTCCTGGACCTCGCCGCGCAAATCGTCCTTTTCGCCCAGCTCGCGCTGGATCGCCCGCATCTGCTCGTTCAGGTAGTATTCCTTCTGGGTGCGCTCCATCTGCTTCTTGACCCGGGCGCGGATTTTTTTCTCCACCTGCAGGATTTCAATCTCGGCCTGCATCAACTCATAGAGTTTTTCCAGCCTCCGGCTCGGGCTTTCAATTTCCAGGATCTCCTGCTTGTCTTCCAGCTTGAGGTTCAGGTGGGCGACAATGGTGTCGGCGAGCCGGCTGGGCTCGTCAATCCCGGACACGCTCACCAGCATATCGGGCGGTATTTTCTTATTGAGCTTGACATAGGTCTCAAAGGTGGTGTCGATGCTCCGGATCAGGGCCTCGGTTTCAATGCCCGCCTCCGGTTTTTCCTCAATCTCCTCGATCTCCGCCATAAAGAAATCTATCCGGGGAAGATAGCGCAGGATGCGGGCGCGCCGCTTTCCTTCCACCAGCACCTTGACGGTCCCGTCCGGGAGCCGGAGCAATTGGATGATCGTGCTCAGGGTTCCGATGGAATAAATATCCTCGGGAGACGGCTCATTGGCCTTGGCGCTGCGCTGGGCGGCGAACAGGATTCCCTTGTCGGAGTTCATGGCCTCCTCCAGGGCGTTGATGCTTTTCTCGCGGCCCACGAACAGCGGCACCACCATATAGGGAAAAACCACGATATCGCGCAGGGGCAGGAGCGGAACGGTCTTAATCCCGTTCCTAGGTTTGGCTTTTCCTTCTGCTTCTTCTTCGTAAAACATCAGTTACTCCATTTTATTTGTTAGCGCAACGCTTTCCCGCGTTCGCGCGGGACCGATTTGGCCGCGGCAAGCCGCACCCCGGTCTTTTCTAAGAAGCGACCTCAATCTCCTTTTCCAGTTCCAGGATGGGCTTCTCGCGTTTGCGGATGACTTCTTCGTTGATCACGCAAACGCGCACATTTTTCCGGCTCGGGATTTCATACATCACATCCAGCATCACCTCTTCCAGGATGGCCCGTAGCCCACGCGCGCCCATCTTGCGCTGGATCGCCTCCAGGGAGATGTCCCGGAGAGCGCCGTCGGTGAACTTGAGTTTGACATTTTCAAAATCAAAAAGCTTTTGATATTGCTTGATCAGGGCGTTCTTGGGCTCGCGCAGGATTTCCACCAGGGCCTCCTCGTCCAGCTCGTTGAGCGAGGCCACCACCGGCACCCGGCCCACGAATTCCGGGATCATCCCGTATTTGATCAGGTCTTCGGGCTGGGCATTCATAAGGATTTCCCCGATATTTTTCCCCAGCTTGGATTTGAGTTCGGCGCCGAAGCCGATCCCGGTCCCGGCCATCCGGAGTTCAATGATTTTTTCCAGGCCCACAAAAGCTCCGCCGCAGATGAAGAGGATATTCTGGGTGTTGACCTGGAGGAATTCCTGCTGGGGATGCTTTCTACCTCCCTTGGGCGGGATATTGGCCACGGTCCCTTCCAGGATTTTAAGCAGGGCCTGCTGTACCCCTTCTCCGCCCACATCCCTGGTGATGCTGGGGTTTTCGCTCTTGCGGCTGAGCTTGTCCACTTCGTCAATATAGATGATGCCGCGCTCGGCGCGCTCGATATTTTCGTCGGCGTTGCGGACCAGGTTGAGGATGATGTTTTCAACATCCTCTCCCACATACCCGGCTTCGGTCAGGGCGGTTGCGTCGGCGATGGTGAAGGGGACATCCAGGAACTTGGCCAGGGTTTGCGCGAGCAGGGTCTTTCCGGTTCCGGTGGGCCCGATCAGGAGGATGTTGCTTTTCTGAAGCTCAACCTCTCCGGTCGCGGCCATGGAATGGATCCGCTTGTAATGGTTATGAACCGCCACGGACAAAACTTTCTTGGCGCGTTCCTGTCCGACCACATACTGGTCCAGGAATTCCTTGATCTCGCGAGGGGGGGGAATCTTGGCCCGGCTCTGGTAAAACTCGCGCTCCCGCTCGGCCTCGTCGGCGATGATCTCGTTGCAAAGCTCTATGCATTCGTCGCAGATATAAACGGTGGGGCCGGCGATCAGCTTTCGCACCTCCCGCTGGCTTTTCCCGCAAAAGGAACAGCGGAGGGCGCTGGAAGAATCTTCACTTCTTTTGACCATATTTATTTCTCCATCCCCGGCTTGCCGAGATTGGTCTTGCGCTCCACGATCACTTCATCAATCAACCCGTATTCCCGCGCCTCGTCCCCGCTCATATAAAAATCCCGTTCCGTGTCCTGTCCGATCCGCTCGACCGGCTGTCCGGTATGCTTGGCCAGGATCTGGTTCAGCCGCTCCTTGAGCCTTAGGATTTCCTTGGCCTGGATTTCAATATCGGTGGCCTGTCCGTAAAAAGACCCCATCGGCTGATGGATCAAGATCCTGGCATTGGGGAGCGCGAACCGTTTGCCGTGCGAGCCCGCGGCCAGAAGCAGGGCGGCCATTGAGGCGGCCTGTCCCAGACAGACCGTGCTGATCGCCGGTTTGATGTATTGCATGGTGTCGTAAATAGCGAGCCCGGCGCTGACCAATCCGCCCGGCGAGTTGAGGTACATATAAATATCCTTGGTCGGATCCTCGCTTTCCAGGAACAGCAGCTGGGCGATGATCACATTGGCCAGGTCGTCTGAAACCGGCTGTCCGACGAAGATGATCCGGTCTTTAAGCAGGCGTGAATAGATATCGTAAGCGCGTTCCCCGCGAGGAGTCTGTTCAATAACAATCGGGATTAAACTCATTCTGTCCCCTTATCCATTTCATTTTCATTCGGTTTCACCTGCTTATCCTTTATTTTAAGCCCGGAAAGCAAAAAATCAAGGGCCGTTTCCTCCAACCACTGGCTCCGGAGCCGATCCAGCGCGTCCTTTCCCAATTGATCCTTGAGCTTGGACGGATCCATCTGGTACCGCTCAGCCATCTCCTTGAGCTTGGCCTCTTCCTTATCCGCGTCCAGCTTGATCCCCTCTTTTTCAATCACCGCTTCCAGGATGAACCCGGCCTTGAGCTCGCGCTCCGCCCGGGGCAGGGTTTCCGCGATCATCGGCTCCAACTGTTCCGGGGGCGCCTCCTTGATCCCCATCCGGGCCAGCCATTGTTCCGCCACTTCCCGGGCGCGCCCAGCCGCCAATCTTTTGGGCGCTTCCAATGGATTCAGTTCCACCAATTTATCCAGAAGGGACCGCTCCAGCTTGACCCGGCCCGCGCGCTGGTAATATTTTTCCAACTGCTCCCGCACCTTGGCCTCCAATTCCACCAGGTCTTTATGGCCGCCCACTTCCTTGGCGAAATCGTCGTTAAGCTCGGGCAATATTTTTTCCTTCAATCCCTTCAGCTCCGCGGTGTAGGACACTTCCTTGCCGGCCAGTTCCGGCCGATAGTGGTCCTTGGGGAAGATGGCTTTGAAATTCCTCTTGTCCCCCGCCTGGATTCCGGAAAGCGCGTCAGCCAGGCCCGGGATGTAGGATTCCCCTCCCATTGAATATTGGATCCCCGCTCCGCCCTCGCCGGGCAAAGGTTTGCCTTCCAATTCAGCCTTTAAATCCAGCGTAAGCAGGTCGCCGGTTTGAGCAGGCCGCGCCTGCTTCGGCTCCTGAAAAACCGCCTGTCGCTCCCGCAACTCTTGAACCGCCCTCTCCACCATCTTCTCCGTGACCTCAACCACCTCCCGCTCCAACTCCAGCCCCTGATACTGCTTCAACTCAACCACCGGCTTGATCTCAACCTCCAGGGTATAACTGAACGCGGAGCCTTCCTTCAATTCCCCCAGGTCAATGGCCGGCTCCGTGATCGGCTTTAGCTGCTTCCGTTCCAGCGCCGGGGAAAGGGTTTCCTCCAATAGCTTCCGCATAACCTTCTCCCGGATGTAATCCTTGAAATGGCTTTCCAGAAGCTTCATCGGCGCCTTGCCCGGACGGAACCCCTTGAGATGCGCGGTCTTCTGCAAATCCTTGAACGCCAGTTCAAACTCGTCCTTTACCCGCTCCGCCGGTATCTCCACCGTAACCTTCTTTTCCACACTGCTCAGGTCCTGCACTTCAACCTTCATTCATTTATCTCCTTCTATACATTGCGCGAGTCCGTCCTTGAAAAAAAACGGGACCGGACCCGCCATTCATCTTTCACCGTTTCCCTTTGACCGTGCTTGTCTTATTTATCAGGAACTTAACATAATTAGGCGAATTGTCAAAAGCAAAAATATGTCCGCTTTCACTAAAATTCACCGCTTCCGAGATGTCCGGACTCTTGTTTCCGTGAAATCAAGGTCAACAACATCGGCAGGATAATCAGCACCAGCGGCAACTGGACCGCAAGCCCGGAGATGATGGAGATCGCCAGGGGCTGCAGCATTGCGGCTCCTTCTCCCAGTCCCAGGGCCAGTGGCGCCAGGGCGAAAATCGCGGCCAGGGTGGACATGGCAATAGGGCGCAAGCGGTTATTCCCTGCCAGGACCAATCGTTGCCCGAAGGCCAGGTCTTGCGGGAGGTCGAAATATTCGGAATAGAAAAATATGGAAATTTCGGTCACGATCCCGATCACCATGGTCATGCCCATCATGGCGGTGATGTTGAGGTCGGTTCCGGTCCACCACAGGCCGATAAAAACCGCGGCCGCGGCCACCAGCGCGGTGATCATCATCGAGACCGCGACCAGGAAGCTCTCGTAGAAAAAGAGGAGCAGGATAAAAACCAAGAGCACGGCGCTGATGAAGACGGCGAGCAAACCGCGGAAGGCGATCCTCTGCTGTTCATATAGTCCGCCCATGGAGTAGTACAAGCCTTGGGGGAGGAAACCCGGTTGATTAAGCAACCGGAGCACATCCTGTACCGTGGACCCCAGGTCGCGTCCGCTGATCCTTCCGGTGACCGCGACCATCCGTTTTAAATCATCCCGCGTGATTTGCTCCTGTCCGATTTGCGCGCTCAATTGTGCGATCCGCCGCAGCGGCACCAGGTGTCCGTCCGGCGCGAGGATCAAGAGCTTCTTCACGGCCAGGGCCAGGTTGCGCTCTCTTTCCGGCACCCAGACCCGCACTCCCACCATCTTGGGGCCTTGCTGGATGCTCGTAGCCACCTTGCCGGAAAGATAATTCTCCAGCGCCGCGCCGACTTCGCCGACGCTCAATCCCTCGGCCGCGGCCTTGACCCGGTCAACCCTGATGTTGAGCGCGTCCCCCGCCGGAATAATCCCGTCCGTGACATCCACCACCCCGGGAATTTTCTTGATCCGCTCCGCGACCGTCGGCGCGAGCTCCCGCAGAACTTTTTCATCATCGGAATAGAGTTTGATCTCAATGGGCTGGGGCACCGCGGTCAAATCGCCGATCAGGTCCTCCATCAGTTTTACCATTTCAATCTCCAGCCCGGGCACTTCTTTTTCAACCCGGCCCCGGATCTCATCCATCACCTCGTCAAGATCGCGCCGGGGCCTCGGTTTGAGCCGGATGAAAAAATCTCCTTCATTGGCCTCGGTGAGGAATCCGCCCAGGGCCAGGCCGGTCCGGCGCGAGTAGGTGGTGACTTCCGGGGTGGCCCGGACAATCTCCTCAACTTGCCGCAACAAACGGTCGCTCTCGGCGAGCGAGGTTCCGGAGGGCGCGCGATAGTCCAGGATAAATCCGCCCTCATCCATGGAAGGCATAAATCCGGAGCCGATCTGGCGAAAAGCGATGAAGCCCAGGACCAGGAACGGGACGATCATCGCCAAAACCATGACCGGCTTTCGGAGCAGCCGGGTCATGACCCGTTCGTACCAGCGCTGGATCATCCGGAAGACCGGGCCGTTTTCTTCCTGGTCCGCGTCTTTTTGATTCAACAGGTGCAGCGCGATCACCGGCGTGGCCAGCCAGGCGATCAGAAATGAAATCACCAGGGCCGAGGCCATGGTGAGGGACAGGGCCTTGAAAAAAGCGCCGGTGACGCCGCTCAAGAAGGCTAGGGGGGCGAAAATTATGATGGTGGAAGCGGAGGATCCGGCCAGGGGACGGGTGAACTCGGCAACCGCCAGATGGATCCGTTCCTCGTAGTGGCCCGATCCTCCCCGCAGCCTCCGGATGATATGCTCGACCATCACGATCGCATCGTCAATAATCAGTCCGACAGCCGCGGCCATTCCTCCCAGGGTCATGATGCTCAAGCTCATCCCGAGCGCGGAGAGGATCAAGGCGGTGGCCGCGAGCGCCATGGGCACGGTGGCGGCTGCGATCAGGGTGACTTTGAGATTGCGCAGGAACAACAACAGAACCCCGATTGAGAGCGCCACTCCGATCACCAGGGCGTCGCGCACGCTGAGCGCCGAGGCCAGGATCAGCTCGCTTTGGTCGTACCAATTGGAGATCTTCACATCAGCGGGAAAAAGCTTTTGCAGGCCGTCCAGCTTGGCTTTGATGTCCCTCGCGATTTGAACGGTGTTTCCGTCCGGCTGCTGGAAAATCTGGAAGATCACCGCGTCTTGTCCGTCCGCGGTCACCCGGATCCATTGCGGCACGGTGCCGGAGACCACATTCGCCAGGTCCCCCAGATATACCGCGCCGCTGGGATTGAAACGCACGACAATGTGCTGGATATCCGCGATGCTCTGGAGCTGGGTGTTGGTCATCACCAGATAAAGCTTGTAGTTTTCCTCGAGCCTCCCCACCGCGGCCAGCACATTCGCCTTGGCCACCGCGTCCGCGACCTCTTCCAGGCTCACTCCGTAAGACGCGAGCCGGCGGGGACTGACGATCACCTGGAACTCGGCTTCGGCGCCTCCCAAAACTTCCACCCGGGCAACCCCGTTCACGGTGGAAATCGCGGGACGGATTTGGTAGAGGGCCAGGTCGCGCAGTTCTACCAGCGAATGGGAGCGCGACCTGAGGCTGTAGCCCAGCACCGGGAATACGGTCGGATCCATCCTGCGCACGGTGAAAGTGGTCCCGTCCGGAAGGGTGGAAGAGATTTCGCTGATCGCCGATTCCACCTGGAGCATGGCGGAAACCATGTCCATTTTCCAGTTGAAATTGATTGAGATTTCAGCGCTGCCCCGGCTGCTGCTGGAACGAATATTACGGACCCCGGGAACCGAACGGACCGCTTCCTCAATCACCCGGGTTACTTCCACCGCCATGCGCTCGGCCGGACGGTCTCCGGCCTCAATGTTAACCACCACCCGGGGGAAAGTGATCTTGGGGAACAGGCTCACGGGCATGGTGAAAATGGAAAGGCCGCCCGCCACCGCGAATGCCGCCACCGCGAACAGGATGGAGAGATGATGGCGCTGTGCCCATTGGGAAATGGTCATCTCCGGTTCTCTATTTCCGTACCGGCATGCCCTCGGATATTTCGTAGTTGCCGAGAGTCACGATCGAGTCGCCTTCCTGAAGGTCTTCCGCGAAAACCTGCAATTGCTCCGGGTTTTCCAGCCCGATCCTGACCTGGTGTTTCACGGCACGGCCGTCCTTCACCGAAAACACGACATAGGAATCGCCCTCCGGAAGCGCCGCCTGCCGGGGCACGATCAACGCCTGGTCCGCGGAAATGGCGGCCTCCACTTCAATGAAATCGTCAAGCAATAACACGCCGGGGTCTTCGGGCGCGGCCAGGACATTAACCAGCCGGGTCTTGGGATCCACCCGCTGAGTGATGGTCTTGATCAGCGCGCGATTCTCCGAGTTGGACTGCGCCATCAGCGACTTGAACTTGATGGTCTCGCCCTCGGTCAGAAATTTTCGGTCCTCCGGCTCGATCCCGAAACTTATGAGAATTTGGTCTTGCTCCACGATTTGAGCCAGGTTGGACCCGGCCGGCAAAATCTCCCCGATGAAACCGCCGATGGAATAGACGATGCCGCCGGTGGTTGCCGCCAGGTTCTCCTTGGCCCCGACCCCTCGCGCTCTCAAATCCGCGAGTTGTTTTTCTTTTTCCACCAGAGTGCTGTGCGCCGCGAGAAGCTCGTCGCGGGTCGCCAGCTTGAGTTCGAGCCGTTCTTTCACGAACTGCTCCTGGGAGCGCGCCGTGGCCAGCTCATTCTTGGCTTGCTCAAAATGGAGCAGGGTGTCCGGACTGGCGGCTATCTCAAGCAGGGCGTCCCCCGCTTTTACCGGCTGGCCTTCAGTGACCAGCAGTTTGCGGATTTGGCACTCATAGGAAACATTATAAGTCTGAAGCTTGCCCGGCGAGGGGATAACCGTGCCATAGGCGGTGAGGGTTTCGCTGATCCGGCCGCGGCGCAGCGGAGTCGTTTTCACCAGCGCCACAGGCGATTCTTCCTCCGCCTGCTTCAAGGATTTCGGATGGCCCGGGGATGAAGACGGTTTGACCCGGGGATAGATCCATAACCCGGCGAGCGCGGCGGCGATCAACAATATTCCGATCCCGAGATAGGTTCTTCGTTTCATTTCTTGCCCCGATCATTGTTAATGGTTTGACCGGAAGACTTGAGATCGTTCGGCGCCGGGCGCGTCGCGAAAGTTCCGGTCTGGTATTCCCCGTTCGCGAGCGCGAGCGCGATCTCCGCCTCAACCAGGTTTTCCTGGAGGGCGATCAAATCCATTTGTTTTTGCGCCAGGGTGTTATAGGCATAGTAGTATGTCAGGATATCCGCGTGGCCGAGTTCTACCGCCTTTTGATAGCTTTGCGTCAGCCGCTCCAATTCCGGCAGCGCCTGCCGGGCCTGTTCGATTTGGAGGTTGATTGAATCAATGGCCGCGGCCAATTGCGCGATATCAGAACGCGCCTGGAAAACCCTGTCCGCGTATTCGTCAAAAAGCTGCTGCCGGGTCGCGCGCTCCAAGCCGATCTTTCCCTGGTTCTGGTCAAAAATCGGCAATTCCAATGACAGCCCGAATCCGACGGTATAGAGGTCCGTATTATCGCGGGCATGCGTCACTCCCAGATTGATGCGCGGGAATTGGGCCAAAACCGCGGCCCGCAAGGTTTGCTCCTGGCTTTCATATCCCTGTTGCAGGGCCAACAGGTCCAGCCGCCGGTTTTCCAGGTCTGCGCTTAATGTTTCCGGGGCAGGCAGTTCAATCCGGTCCGGCAATTCAATGCCTTCTTGAATGACAAGTTCCCCTCCGGCGGGAACCCCGACTAGTTGCTTCAACAAGAAAAGCTCTTCTTCCATCTGTTTTTCTTTTTCCAAAAGGCCCGCCCGGGCTTCATCCCGCGCGGTCTTGATCACGGATAGATCCGCTTCGCTCATCAACCCGTGCCCGGCGGCCTGCTCCACCGCGGACAGGTTGCTTTCCAATCGTTGCAGGATTTCTTTTTGCAGTTCAATTTGCCGCTTAAGCGCGACCACCCGATAGACCGCGATCCGCGAGGCCTCTGCGGTTTGCAGTTCCCGCCAGGCGATGGCCAGGTCAATTTCCTTGCGCGCGGCTTTCGCTGATTTTATCTCGGCGGGGCGGCGCAAGAGCGCGGTGATCTCCCAGTCCAGCCCGATCCCGTAAGCGGTATTGGCGCCGGCGGTCAGGCCGCCGGTGGGAATATCCGCGCTCAAGGACAACTGCGGGTTGGGCAACAGACCCGCCTGCAGTAATTGCGCATCGGACAGCGCAAGCTGGTCGCGCTCCGCCTTGAGCGACGGGTTCGCGATTACCGCCAGGATCGCCGCCTCATCGGGGGACAATCCGTCGCGATTGTCAAAGACGATCGGCTTCAGGACCGGGTGATGGATATTGGCGGCACGCACGCGCACGGTCTCCGTGTCCGGCGGGGTGATCGCTTTTTCCACCGCTTCCGGAGTCAGGGGCTTGCGCTTATATATTGAGCAGGAGATAACCAGCATGGGGATGAGCCATGCCCAAACCCAACTCGGACGGGCGAAATGGAATAAGCGCCTGTGGCATTGGTTCATCATCAAATCCCTTTACGGTTCTTGACCCCTGCAGCACTTTAAAGCCGCTCTTATCTGTCAGACACCGGGTCGTTAATCAAAGTTGCTGGCATCAATTATGGAACGAGCGGGTCAGTATTAATGTTGCCAATTGCCCGGTCGTCACTGGTGCGAGGGAAGGGAGTTGAACCCTTATGCCGCAAGGCACTGGATCCTAAGTCCAGCGCGTCTGCCAGTTCCGCCACCCTCGCGTTTTTTAA
>CAIYYW010000168.1 GCA_903930515.1 uncultured delta proteobacterium
ATAAAAAGGGAGGCAAGGGGAAATAGATGGAGCTCCAGCTATCAGATCTCAAAGTTCAGCCGTTCCTATTGATCAATCCCAAGGGGTTGGTCAAATTCCAAAGTCCGGGGTTCAGCCAGATCTTTTTCCCCCTCCAATCGGGGGAGCCGATAGATAAATACATTCATCCCGAGGACTTGAAAGAGTTCCATTCCTGGTTCCGGAATTTCAGCGCCCGGGAACCTGATGGGCCGATGATCAAAAACTTCAGGTTTGCCAACGAAACCGGCCGGATTGTCTCGGCGATGATCCGCCCGGAGAAGGCGGCCAAAGACGGGATCATCTTTTGGTGCTGGGAGAACCAGGACCAGAAAGCCGGCGAGGACTACTGGGAGGAAGCGCTGACCCCGGCAATGGAAGCGGTCTTTTCCAGCATCCTGGACGGGGCGTTCCTGGTTAATATTGAAGGCAAGCTGATCGCGATCAACCAGGCTTTGGGGCAGATGCTGGGGTACCACCAACTGGAATTGATGGGCTTGCCGGTGGGCCGGCTTTTCTCGGAGGATCCCGCGGATATTGAAAGTTCCACCCGCCGCTTCGGTCTGATTATGAAATACGGAAAAATCCAGGAAGTCGGCCTGGCGTTCCGGACTAAAGCCGGGGAAACCATTGAAGTCAGCCTGAACGGGGCGGTGATCCGGGGGGACGGCAACCAACTGGTGGGAATTTTGGCCATTGCCCGGGACCTTCGGGAGAGCAAGATTATGAAACAACTCCAGGCCAAGACGGAAGACCTGGAAAAGGCGATGAGCGCGTTGAAGCAAACGGACAAGATCAAGGACGACTTCCTGAGCCTGGTCGGGCACGAGCTCCGCACACCCCTGTCCAATATCCTGGGCTACGCGGAGTTCCTGGCCGAAGGGAATCTGGACGAGAAGGAAAAAGGGGAATTCAACCAGATCATTTACCAGGAAGCGAGAAGGCTGGCGAGACTGGTGAACGAGATTCTGGATATGAGCCGGCTGGAGTCCGGCCGTCTGGTTTATCATTATGTATATCAGCCGCTGGATC
The DNA here is from genome assembly GCA_903930515.1 of uncultured delta proteobacterium. Lineage (GTDB taxonomy): Bacteria > RBG-13-61-14 > RBG-13-61-14 > RBG-13-61-14 > DRUE01 > CAIYYW01. The sequence continues at coordinate 1,051 of CAIYYW010000168.1, forward strand.
CGGTTCTGGAAGAAGCGGTCAGTTCGGTCCGGGCGGACGCGGAACAGAAGAAAATGCAGATCCAATTCCAGAAAGGTTTTGGCAAGGAAATCTGGTTTGACCGGGATCGGATCATGCAGGTGGTGGTGAACCTCCTGATCAACGCCATCAAGTATTCGGCTCCGGAGCTTTCAATCCGGATAGAGAGCAAGGAAGTGGATCAGGGGGCGTTGATCCTGGTCAAGGATCAGGGCGTCGGGGTCGCGCCGGAAAATACAGAGAAGTTGTTTGAGAAGTTTCACCGGGTGGAAAACCTGGAACACCATTCGGAGGGAGCGGGACTGGGGCTGCCGATCGCGAAGCGGATCATCGAGGAGGGGCATAACGGGAGGATCTGGCTGGAGAGCGAGGGGTTGGGCAAGGGGAGCACCTTTTTTGCCTGGATTTCCGCAGGGATGAAAAATGGCGTCCGCTGACCCGATCCTGATCATTGACGACGACCGTCTGATCCGGAAGATCCTGGAGCATGCTTTCACGGAAAAAGGGTATCCGGTGGCCAGCGCCGAGGACGCGGAACAGGGGCTGGAATTAGCCCGGTCGTTGCGGCCCCGGATCCTGATCCTGGATATCTTTCTGCCCGGGAAATGGAGCGGGATCGAGCTTCTGCGCGTGTTAAAAAATGATCAGAAGTTAAAGGGGATCCCAGTGGTAATGATGACCGCGGGGGACAGCGGAAGGTATCTGGCGCCGTGCCGGGCTGCGGGGGCTGAGTTTGTTATTCCCAAGCCTTTCAGCCCCAGGGCCTTTGTCCATCAAGTCGAAATGTTGATAAAGCCCAAGGAGGAAAAAAATGAGTGAGGGGAAAGTTTTCCTGATTGACGATGACCCGGTGGCGCGCCAGCTCTTCTCGCGGGTGCTGGAAAAAGCGGGTTTTTCCGTAATGGGGACCGACCGGGTGATTGGGACCACTTCAATGATCAACGAATTCGCCCCGGATATTATTCTCCTGGATGTGATGATGCCGGCGCTCTCGGGCGACAAAATGGTGAAGATTTTAAGACAGGCGATCCGGTCCGGGCCTACCATCATCCTGGTGTCCAACAAGAGCGAGGACGAGCTCCGGAAATTAAAAGAGGAAAGCGGCGCGGACGATTTTATCACCAAGATCGGGGGGCCGAATTTGCTCTTGCGCAAGGTCAACGAGCATATCTATCGCAAGAAAGAAGGGAATGCCTAGGGATCAACGCCGTTCGGGCCAGACCTGTTTGCCTCCCACGAAAGTGTAAACCACTTTGATGTCCTTGATCCGGGCCGGCTTGGTTTTCAAGGGATTCTCGCTCAATACCACAAAGTCCGCCAGTTTCCCCGGTTCCAGGCTCCCCTTGTCCTTCTCCATAAATTCCGCGTACGCGCTTCCCAGGGTGTAAGCCCGAAGCGCTTCTTCCGCGGTCAGGGCCTGATCCGGGTTCAAAGGGCCCTGATCGCCGCTCTTATTCTTGCGCGTCACCGCGTAATAAATTCCCAGCAAGGGCTGAAAATCAACTTCGTTCGGAAAATCGGATCCGAAAGATAAAGTCGCTCCCGCGTCCAGCAGGCTTTTATACGGGTAAGCCTGTTTGGCCCGGTCTTCGCCCAAAATCCGGAGATCCTTTTTCGGGTTGCTGAGCGCGAAGGGCTGGACGCAGGGGAGCACGGACAACTTGCTGAAACGGATGAGGTCTTCAGGAAGAATCATCTGGATATGCTCAATCCGGTTCCGGAGCTGCTTAAAGGAAGGATATCGCTCCTCGCCCAGATTGATCGCCTCCAGGCTGTAATGCACGGCCTGATCCCCGATCGCATGGATGGAAACCTGTCTCTGGTTATTGGCGATTTCCAGGATGATCCGACTCAACTCTTTTGCGGGATGCCGGGGAAGACCGTAATTCCCGGGCTCGCCCGCGTAAGGAACGGTCATCCAGGCGGTTTTGGTGGAAAAAGCTCCATCCGTGAAAATCTTGACCGGGCCGAGTGTGATCCAGCCGGGATCATACCTTGCCGCTCTCATCATCGCCGACCCGTACCAATATTCGCCCATTGCCCAGCAGGTGAACCGGCAGGTAAGCTTGCCCTCGCTCTTGAGCTCCGAGAGCATCCAGACCACCCGCGGATCATAGGTATTGTCCTGAACCGAGGTAATCCCCACGGCCCGGTAAAGCTCCAGCGCTTTTAATACCGCCTGCCTTCTTTTTTCCGAGGAAATCCCGGTCAGGACGCTGGCATAAGCCGGCTCCGCAGCCCGGTCTTTAAGGATCCCCGTGGGGTTCCCTTTCTCGTCCCGCTCAATTTCCCCGCCCAAAGGATTGGGAGTATCGCGCGTGATTTCCAACTGGTTGAGCAGATAACTGTTCACCCAAATCCCGTGCCCGCTGAATTGACTCAGAAACACCGGATGATCCATGGTGACCTGATCCAATAGTTTCCGGTGCGGGGCAGGGCAAAAATCATAATCCCAGCTGTGGCCGAAAATATAATCCCCCGGCGCCGCCTTTTTCACTTCCTCTTTCACGATCCCGACGATCTCCTCGCAATTTTTCCCGAACAGGTTCGGCTGGAGATAGAACAATCCGCCTTCCAGGGTGTGGGTATGATTATCGTTGAATCCGGGAACCACGGTCAGGCCGTTCAGGTCCAGCATCCAGCATTCCGGCCCGCAAATCTTTTCCGCCTGCCGCCGGTTGCCCGTATAAATAATCCGCTCCCCTTCAATCACCATCGCCTCCGCTTCCGGCATCCGATCCGACAGGGTGATGATCCGGGCATTGAGAACCGCCAGCCGCGACCCGATCGGAGAGGCGGCGCTGACCGCGCCGGCGATCAAAACCGACGCCAGGAAAATCCCGATTTTTGGTTTCATCATTTTATTCATCCAGGATCGCCACCGCCCGGACCCAGCCGGCGCTCGCGTTCCTGACCTTGACCGGGAAGCAGATAAAAGTGAACCCGAGCGCCGGGATTTGATCCAGGTTCGCCAGCTTCTCCAGATGGCAATAACCTTTCTCAATTCCCGCAAAGTGCGCCTCCCAGATCAACTCCGGGTTTTTCGTCTTTTGATATTCCTCCGCGATCCGCGGAAGCGGCCGGTCCCAACTCCAGGCATCGGTGCCCACCACGCGCGCGCCTTGTTCAATCAGCCAGAGCGTGGATTCCCTCCCGGCCCCGCATCCCTTGCTCAGATATTCCGGCTTTCCCCAATAAGGCCCGGCCCCGCTCCGGATCAGGACGATTTCACCCGGCTTCAGATGATGATCAATCCTTGCGAGCGCCTGCTGAAAATCCTCCGGCGTCAATCGGTATCCATCCGGCCGATCCGAAAAATCCAGCTTCACCCCCGGCCCGTAACACCATTCCAGCGGAATTCGGTCAATGGTGAGCGCCGGCTGGCCGCGATCCATGGTCGGATGATAGTGGAAGGGCGCGTCCAGGTGCGTGCCCGAATGGGTGCTGAGCCTGAGGTTCTCCACCGCCCAGCCCAATCCCGCGGGTAGATCCTCGGTCCGGAGTCCGGGGAAAAATAATTTCATCTGCTCCGCGCCCCGGCGATGGTCCAGGTATTCAATCTCCGGGATCATTCCCGGCGGGTCCGAGGGCAGACCCGATTCAATGGCGACGCTTAAATCCACAAATCTTTTCTGGTTACCTTTACTCACTTTTTCTGTTCTTCGGGACTCGGGGCCGGCTTTTGGCTGCCGGTCTTGGATTTATCTTCCTTCCCATCCTTAAAATTGGATTTCCGCCAGAATGGCTTGATCACCTTTTCCGGCGCCAAGGAATTTTCAATCTGGACATCGCTGATCCGTTTCTGGAAATTGTTAAGATGAGACGACACCAGGGAGTTATTGGTCAGGGCGTTGGGCACCAGCGGAAACCACCACCAGCCCACATATTGGAACAGCCGGTATTCCGCCATGGTCCGGCTTTGATCCAGCCGGCTTAATTTCCAGCTCCCGTAATAACGGGTGAAATCGCCTTCCTTGAGCTGGAACCTGATCGAGCCGGATTCCCGCGACTCGTCAATAGCCAGGAGCAGGTTGTAATCCGGGAAGGGCCAGACATTTTTCAGCTTCATCCGCACCCATCTCTGATTCCCTTCCTTCTTCTCTACCTTTAGCTCCCGGACATCGGAGACGAACTTCGGGTAGGAAACATAATCCGTGATCACGGCCCAGGCGGTTTCCAGGGGCGCCTGGAAAATCACTTTCCCCACCCCAACCCGATCCCCGCTGGCCGGATCCTTTTCGCTGTGGACCAGGATGGTTCCCTTTTCCAGCCGGGCCAGGTCCGGGTCCTGCTGCTGGGCGGAAACCGGAATCCCGACTCCGGCCAGAAGGAGCGCCGCGGCCATCACCAGAGTCTTCAGCATCTTGATTTTATTATTACCCGCTTTCCCGATCGGTTCAAACTTTCCCGAGCGCCTGCTTGAAATCAAAAATAATATCCTCGCTCGCCTCAATCCCGACCGAGACCCGGATCATCTCCGGCTTGATCCCCAGCGAGATTTTTTCCGCTTCCGGGAAGGCCACATACTGGGTGGAATAGGGATGGATCACCAGGGTCTTGGCGTCGCCCAGGTTGGCCAAATTATAACAGAGCTTGAGGTTCCGGATCAGATTGAAGCATTGCTTCTGGTTTTTCAGCCCGAAGGTCAGGAGCGCCCCGAATCCTTTTCCGGCAAAAAGCTTCTTCGCCGCCCGATGATATTTGCTGGAGGCAAGTCCGGGATAGTTCACCCATTTCACCTTCGGATGCGCTTCCAGGAATTTCGCCAGCTTCGCCGCGTTAGAGAGGTGCCGCTCCATCCGGAGCGACAAGGTCTCAATCCCGATCAGGGTCAGGTACGAGTGCCAGGGCGCCTGGCATGACCCGAGCAGAACCAGGTATTCCCGCCAGAGCTTGTCCGAGAACGCCAGCGATCCGGCCCGGTTGATCGAGTCCGCGAAATCCGGAAAGCGTTTCCGGTTCCACTTGAATCGGCCCGAGTCCACCACCGCCCCGCCCACCGCGGTTCCATGCCCGTTTAAAAACTTGGTGGTGGAATGAAGCACAATATCCGCCCCGGCCTCGATCGGCCTGAGCAAATAGGGGGTGGCCAGGGTGTTGTCCACCGCCACCGGGATCCCTTCTTTATGAGCTATCTTACAAATAGCTCTCAGGTCCGGCACATCCATCCGGGGGTTGCCGATGGTCTCCAGATAGATCAAGCGGGTTTTGGAATTGATCCGGTCCTGAAAATTTTTCGGATCATCGCTTTCCACCAGGCGCGCCTTGATCCCGTACCGGGGCAGGAACCGAGCGAAAAAAATATAGGTGGACAAAAACAGGGAGTTGGCGCTGACCACTTCGTCCCCGGCCCGGGTCAGGGCCAGAATGGTATTGGTGATCGCGGCCATCCCGCTGGCAAAGACCAGGGCCTTTGGCCCCCCTTCCAGCGCCGCGATCCGGCGCTCCAGCGCCTGGCTGGTCGGATTGTGCATCCGTTGATAAATAAATCCCGGCTTCTTCCCGGCAAAGACCTCGCTCAATTCCTCGCCCGTGCCGTAACGGTGCGCCACGGACTGGTAGATCGGCGCCCGGGACGCGCCCAGGCAATTTTCCCGATCGTTGGCGCCGTGGATCTGGTTCGTTTCAAACTTCCACTGATTTTTTTTCATTTATTCCTCCTGAACCGCCCTCTCCCTTCAATCCAATTATTTTACCCTGAACTGAGCGGAGATGGAAGAGTCACACTCCTCCGCGCTTTTTTTAGTAACCGGTTCGGGCTGGAACCAGAGTTGTTGCCGGCCGGACCGTCAGGGGGAAAGAATCAACAAGCTCTGGGCATTCTTCCTGACCCGGGCTTTGTCCATTACCGCGTTTTACTGAAAATACCGATTGCCGGAGTGATAAAATCACTAGGAAGGGAGTTCCGCGAGAATCAGGTCGTAAAAGGATTCTATGGTCTTGCCGGCATAAACCGGCACCCCGGCGCAGAGCGTAAGAGTGTTCTGATAACCGCTGAGTCCGCTGATGAAGATGGGCGGAAGCAGAAAAGGGCTAAGGAGCCAGGCGCTTTTGGGTTTGGCGCCGAATTCAACCGTTTCCGGCTTGATTTCTCCCATATTGGTCAGGGTGTTGGGAAAGCTTTGCTCAAGAATTTCAAGAATTTTGGGAAGGGTTTTAATTCCCCAATCTCTCAGCCTCTGGTAAGAAAAAGGATTTATTCGCAGGATACTATGATACATCCATCCTTCCGTAAAACCGATCCAGCTTTTTTTCCTTTTCCGGCTGTAGGCGCTGATCAGCGCGGTTGTTTCCGCCAAATCTTTGCCGAGCTTGAACCCGAGGTTGGGAGATTCAAAAGAGCTAAGATTGCAGATGCCTTCTGCTTTCCGGCCCGGAAGATACCAGCGCCGCAAATCAAGGGTGGTTTTCATCCGGAGCGCGGATTTGCCGTCCCACGGAACCGCCTTCACCAAAGCGCGGTGATACGCGGCAACTATTACATCATTGATGGTGGCGTTGCGCTCTTTTCCGAACCGGGCGATTTTTTCAGTGCGCTCCGGCGGTATGTGCCTCAAAACATAAGTAAGCGGTTCAGCCGGTCCCGCCTGCAATTTCAGGGAGTTGGTCCGGTGGGGAACCAGGTTGGACCAGCTCTCCCGCAAATGATTGAGAAGTATTATGGGATATGCCCAAAGCGGGATCTGGCTGGTTATTTGGCTCCAGTCCCGGCATCCGGAAAGGTTGGGCTCCGGCTTGAAACCAGGTTCTTTTTCCAGCCGTTGATAGATTGAGCTGAGAATTCCGGCGATTTCTTTTGCGCCCCCGGCATCAGCTGCCTGGTGACAAATTTTGATGAGAAGCTGGTCTGACCGGGATTTTCGGAAAAGACAGGCCTGAACCTGAGGACCCCGGCAAGGGTCTTGTGAGCTGTTTCTGAAATTCAGATATTCCGGCTCGCTCAGAGTGAAGCAAAAATTCTTTCGCTCTTCCCTGCCAAGCCTCTGCCAGAAAGGAAGATCGGGGTCCGGAACCATTCTGCATCCCAGCACCGGCTCCGCGTCCAAAAGCAGGTCCAGCGCCTTTGCCAGGCGGTCCTCATCCAGGGTTTGGTCAAAATGCAATTCCACCTGGAGGACAAGCTTGGCCGCGCCTGATTCTTCAGCCAGGAGCAAAAACCGGTCCACAATAACCGTGGGAATGCGCTCCGGGATTTGCGCAATCGCCATCAGGGAGTCAGGATCAGCATGCTCTGGGCGTTCTTTTTCACCTGGGCCTCGTCCATAACCGCATTCACATATTTCCCCTCAAACCAGACTTGATGCAGATCTTTATAATGCGGGTCCAGCCATTTGCCCGACTCCGAGCCGTCAATCGCCATCAGGGCCTGATCCGGCTTGCCCATATCAATAATATGCCGGAGCACCGGACCTTCCGCGGTGGTGAAGGGATTTTTCTCGTTATGATAAAAGGAGGCGTTGCGAACGGTCTGGTCCGCGCCCGGATGCGGGAACGGGCCGACGGAAAAATCCTTGAACGGGCCGATTCCCAGCGGATGCGAGAAAGTAATGGTATGAAGCTTTCCCCATTTCCACTCCGACATCTCCTTCCCCTCCAGCTTCTCCAGCCAGACCACCGCGTCGCCGATGGATTTTACCAACATATCATCCAGGTCTTCCACTTTGTCCTTGCTGGTCTTGTCATCAAAAAATTCGCTCTTACCCTCGGCGATCCAGGCTTGAAGGATCACCGTGAACAATCGGTTGCTCAGATAAGTCTGATAGAATTCCGGAGGAAACTCGTCCTTTAAAACATTCTCGTAAAAAGTCCACATCGTGGCGTAATAAATCGTGGTCGCAACGCTCCCGGTGTCGGTCTGATAGTCCCAGTCCTTGAGATACCCCGCGGCCTCTTTCACCCTCGGATCGCTTCCGCCTTCCTTCTCAACCGCCTTGACCATCAAAGGCGCGAACATTTCCCCTTCCTTGCTGTAGATGTCGTTCTGGATCCGGGACATCTTATCCAGATCCAGCGGTTGCGACTTTTGCAACAACTCCTCAATCCTCGCCGCGCGCCATCCGTACCCGTAATTGGACCCGAAGGTGTACGGGTACCATTGCATATCCACCACCCGGTTATTGGCGGTGGCGATGTATCCCCGTTGCGGGTCAATCGCGTAAGGTAGCTCTGAAAGCGGGATGAACCCGGTCCATTCATATTCCCCGGTCCAGCCCGGAACCGGGATCAAGCCCCGGCCCTTGCTCCGGATCGGCACCAGGCCGCCTGGAATGTAGGCGATGTGTCCGTCCGCGTCCGCGGCCAGCCAGTTCTGGTTCGGAACCACGATCGAATCCATCGCCTTCTGGAAGTCCGCAATGTTTTTTCCTTTCATCAAATAGTTGTACATCACCGCGATATTCATCGGCGCGATCGGCTGCTCGCGATTCAACTGTTCGTATCGCCCCATAAACTCGTCAACATTTTTGCTTTCCACCAGCGCCCGGAATACCCTCAAATCCCTCCCGAAATCCCAGCCGGTCCAGCGCAGCGCCACCGGCGGCGTCCCGGCCGGCAAGAACGGAAGAGTGGAATTAAGGATCGGGCCATGGATGCTCTGCTTAACCTTGATCTTCTTTATCTGATACTTGTCCGAGAACCCGATCCGGATCTTGAGCTCTTCCTCACGCTCCACGAAATTCTTCCACTCCCCCTGGTAAAGATATTGGCCCGGATTATTCGGATTGACCTTTTCCAAATAAACATCCTGCACATCGGCCCGGGTGGTGGTGGCGGCCCAGGCCAGCTTGCGGGTATGACCGAGCACGAGATAAGGCTCGCCCGGAAAGGTGACGCCAAAGCTGTCAAACCCCGCGCCTTTCACCCGCATCAGGTAAAACAGAGACGGCTCCATATGAGAAAGGTGAGGGTCGTTGCACAGGATCGCGTTTCCGTCCTTGGTCAGCTTGCCCATTACCGCCCAGTTATTGGACGAAAGCGGAACCGCGAATCCCGCGGCCTCCTGGACCCTCCGCTCCAGTTGCGCGAGGGCGAGCGCGGCCTTGGGGTTCAGCTCATAGTCCTCCGGCCGGGGCGTGCCTTTCAAAAGGTCGGGGTCGGGAACTGCAAGTTTGTTCTTGAGCATTTCCGGCGGAATGATGGTCGGGCCCAGCTCGGTCTGGAACGGAGCCAGTTTCCAGACCATCTCGTATCCGTATTCTTTCATAGTCACATATCGGAACAACTCCTCAAAATAGTTCGCGCCCAGCATCGTGCCGAAAAATAATCCCAGGCTCAACACATCCGCGACCCGGAATTCCTCCGGATGATAATTCAGCACCTGTAGTTCCACCGGCCGCAAACCCGGGTTCAACTTGATGTAAGTGTTGACCCCGTCGCAATAGGCCTGGACTTGCGCGTTCAACTCCGGGCTGTATTTCCGGGAAAGCTGTTCGCCGATCTCGCCCAGGTATTTCAAACCCCAAACCCGCTGATGAAGGTCGTATTCCAAGGGCTGGAAGCTGGCGCCTCCGAGATTGAGTGAGATCGGAAGGTCGCCCAGCAACTCGGTCAGCCGGCCCTCCGCCATCGCCCGGAGCAAAACCATTTCAAACAGCCGGTCCTGGGCCTGGAGCCAGCCGATCGCGAAGAACAGATCGTGCTCCTTGTCCGCGAACACCTGCGGGATGCCTTTATCGTCAAAGTAAATCTCCACTTTGCCCTGAAGCTGAGGCAGTTTGATCGTGCCTTCCCGCTGGACCCGGGGCGGACTCTTCTTATACTGATAAAATTTGCCCAGACATCCGCCCGCCAAAAGCGAAACCAGCAGCAAAGAAACCAAAATCAATTTGCTCCTCATCTCTTCCTCCCTTTTTCCCGAAGCGAGTCAGGAATTAATTCTCAGATTAAAGCCGTTGAGAAATATCTTTCCGCGCGATCCGGAATCACCGTGACAATCTTCTTCTTCCTTCCCAGCTCCTCGGCCAGCTTAAGCGCGCTCCAGACATTGGCCCCCGAACTGGTTCCGGCCAAGACCCCCTCCACCCGCGCCAACCTTCGCGCCGTGTCAATCGCGTCCTGGTCGCTCACTGTGATCACCCGGTCAATGATTTTGGTGTCCAGAACGCTCGGAATAAATCCGTCGCCGATCCCCTGGATCTGATGTAATCCCGGCTCCTTGCCCAGAAGAGCGGCCGAGTTCTCCGGCTCAACCGCGGCAATGATTACCTTGGGATTCTTTTCCTTTAAAAATTTACCCACCCCGGCCAGGGTCCCGCCCGAGCCGACCCCGGCCACGAACGCGTCAACTTTCCCCTTCATCTGCTTCCAGATTTCAGGCGCGGTGGTTTCATAATGGCATTTCGGGTTGTCCAGGTTTTCAAACTGGTGCGGGATATAGACCCCTTCTTCCTCCTCCCGCATCGTGTACGCAATCTCCAGCGCGCCCTCCAAAGATTTTTCCGCGGGACTAGAAATCATCTCCCCGCCCAGAGCCGTGATGATCTTCTTCCGCTCCTCGCTCATATTCCCCGGCATCACGATCACCACCCGGTATCCCTTCTGAATCCCGACCAGCACCAGGCCGATCCCGGTGTTCCCCGAACTCGCCTCCACAATGGTCATCCCCGGCTTGAGCTCTCCGCGTTCCTCCGCCTGCTCAATCATATATTGGGCGATCCGGTCCTTGATGGATCCGCCCGGATTCAACAACTCCAGCTTGGCGAAGACATTATAGTCGGTGAGGCGGGTCAGCTTGAGCAAGGGCGTGTTCCCGATCGCGTCCAGGACATTTTCTATATACTGTTCCATTTTTCCTCCTCTTCGCGCGAGCGACTTTAGTCGCGGCACATTATTTTAAACGGAAATATATTTTTAACCGTCTGCCGGGCCTGCTTCAAATCCGCAATCAATTTTTCCAGCTCCTGCTCGCTCTTCCCCTCGCTCAACTCTTTCCAATAAAAGCTGATCTCCCTGAGTTCCTTGACCAAATCTTCCCGCCGGCTCATTCAATACCCCCCGTATTTTTCGCTCGCCCGGATCATCGCTTGCACATTCTCAATCTTGGCGTCATACGGCAGAGAGCAGGCATTGGCCAGGATAAATCCGCCGCCCTCGCCCACCGCTTCAATCAGCTTCCGGCAATGCGCGTTAACCTGGTCCGGGGTTCCGAAGCTGAGCAGGGACGCCGGCACATTGCCCATCAGCGCGGAATGGTCTCCGATGATTTTTTTCCACTTGAAAATATCGTTCTGGTCGTCCAGGTGGAACAGGCAGGTCGCCTTGGGGAACGCCCGGAAATAATGAGCCATCGGGGTCCAGTTTCCGTCCAAATGAATCACCGGCGTATAACCCGCGGCAATCACCGCCATCACTTCCTTCTGGAAATACGGCCAGGCGAATTCCTCAAACATCTTGGTGGAGATATAGCTTGCGCTCGCGCGGTTGGCCCCGATCAGGATGGTCTTGCTGTCATCCCCGGTCCCTTGAGCGACCTGCTTCGCCAGGCTGAGACCGATCCCGATCAAATCGTCCACCATCCACCCGAAGACCTCTTTCATCTTTGCCGGGCAATCATAAAAATCCGTCAGGTATCCTTTCAACCCGCGCAGGTTTGCGAGAATGTCGCTGGGCAAATTGATCAGGCTCAGGGCATAGCGAAACAGGCCGCGCTCTTTCACGATCCGGTCCGATTGAACGCTGGCCTGCGAGCTTTTGATCAGCTTTCCGAAAAAATCATCTAGCCCGGGATGACCGGGCCGGATGAAATAAAGCAAGCCCTTTTCCATCAGCAGGTCGTATTGCTCCGCCGTGATGATCTCATCCTCCCGCATCTGCGGAACCTGGTCCTCACCAGGCGACGGCAGCTTCCAGTCAAAGAACCAGGACGAATGCGCGTCCGGATAGGGCGAATAATAAATGAACCCGTACCCGCCTCCAAAGGCCATATCCGAGCCGGCATAGGTCTCATAGCACTTAACCAGGGCCTTGCCGGCAAGGTCGGCATCATTGAAGATGTCCCCATACGGCACGCCCAAGACCCGGGCCGCGTGCTCATTCACCTGCGGAGCCACCGGAACCTTGTCCGGCTTCTCCAGCCGGATCACTTTTCTCACTCTTTCCTTGGGAAGCATTTTGCGAATTATTCTTTTACCACAGAGTCACAAAGAACGCAAAAGAAATCAAATCTTATTTTACCGCAGAGGCGCAGAGGGCGCAGAGAATTCAGTTTCCTTTTTCCCTCTCCCCTCCGCGGGAGAGGGCCAGGGAGAGGGGGATTTTTCCAATTTGTAATCTGTATTCTGCCATCGCATACTCCCCCTAACCACTGCCTACTGACCCCTGCCTACTGCTTATTGACCGGATCTGACATTGAAATCAGTATAATAGTATCACTCTGACCCGAAGGGAGGACCGGAAATGCGCTATCTGAAAATGGAAGCCATGGAGAATCTGAATACGGGCATGGGGCTGCTGATGTGGACCGTGAGAGCCGAATGCCCCATCTGCCACGCCAAGCACGCCACCATCTTCAACAACAAGCCCAGCCTCAAAGCCGTGCTCGAAGCCAAATTCCTCCCCTGCTCCGAGTGCATGAAGAAATTGGAAGAAGAGGCAAGGAGAGAGGAGCAGCCCACAGAGCAAAATATTAAGCCGGAATAAATTTGATTTTCGGCATCGTTTTTACTTAGCCCCTGGACATAAAATTATTGGGCAACTATTCTCGCTGTCGTAATAGATCCAGTGCAAAACGGAAATACGGTTTCCTGAATTTTCTTTGCCAGGTTCGAACCATTGCTCTCTTTTGTCCCTATAGAATGCTTCAATCAAATTCTCAGCGACAAGTTCATCTTTTTTATGTTTAACTCCTCGTTCTTGAGGGACAAAGCCCTCTATTAAATGAATTGTCGAAAAGCTATTTCCCTGACCGCGCGGCTGATTTGCGAGAGCGGAATTGCTTCAATCTTGTCCGCCAGGGAATAAGCCCGGTCCCCGGCATAGACCAGGCGGATTTTTTCAGTAATGTCCAGCCAAATCCGCTCCTTGAAAATTACCAGGCTGCCTGGCAATTTTCAAGGTCCATTTTTCCGGCTATTTGCGTTCTTCCTTGATTTTATCGGCGAGGAAGATTTTCATCAGGGATTGATAAGGGACATCTCGTTTATGGGCGAGAGTTTTCAGCTCTTCAATCATAGCTGCCGGGAGCCGGATGGAGATGGTCTTGAGGGAGGGCTTGAGATTCGGGAAGTTCGCGCGTTTGGCTTTTTTCCAGTCAAGGAATTCGCTGGAATCGTGTTTGGCCCAGAATTTACGCTCCGCGTCCTCGTTTTTGAATTCAGGAATTTTATTCTTCATAGGATTCATACACCTCCCGTTCTTTCCGGCTCATATCCCGCGCCGAGATCACCCGGATTTTATTTCCCCGGATCGTGAAAACCACAAACAGCTTCCGGGCCGACTCGGTTTGCCCCAGGGCATAATACCTTTTCTCTTTTTCAGAATGTTTGAGGTCATCCGCAACCACCAGGGGTGAATTGAAAAAGACTTCCTCAATTTCAAAGGGCGATACCCTGGGCCGAGTCCAGATCTTGACCGCATTATGCTCATCCCATTCAAAGCCCGCGCAGCCCAGGAATAAATCTTCACCAGCCACTTTATAAGTATATGCTGATCATATACATTTGTCAAGCCCGGCAAGAAACGGCGCCTGCCCCCGGCCAATCCTGGCGGCCGGTTGGTTTATCAGAAGGAGACGAGATTTTTAAATTCGCGGAACCGCTGATTGATGTCGGAAGATTTTATTTGGAGAAGCCGTTTCAGGCTGAATTCCTGGACGGTGAAGCTGGCGAGGACTGAGCCGTAGATGGCGGCGCGTTTGATTTCGGGAAAAGTTTGTTTGCCGCTTTTTGCCAGATAGCCGATGAATCCGCCGGCAAAACTGTCTCCGGCTCCGGTCGGGTCTTTCACATCTTCAAGAGGATAGGCCGGCGCGAAGAACACGCCCTGCCGGTGAAACACGGTGGCGCCGTGCTCGCCCCGCTTAATCACCACCGCGAGCAGTCCTTTTTTGAGCAAACTTCCGCCCGCCCGCGCCAGTTGATACTCCCCGGTCAGCATTCTCGCTTCCTCATCATTGAGCATCAAAATATCCACGCGCGGAATCAGCCGATCCAGATCCTTGCGCGCGGTATTGATCCAGAGGTTCATCGTGTCGCATACCACCAGCTTCGGCTTCCGGGCCTGATCCAGCACCTTTAGCTGAAGCGAAGGGTGGATGTTGGCGAGAAAGATGTAGTGAGTGTCCCGGTAGCTCGGGGGCAGATCGGGCGAAAACCTGTCAAACACATTCAGTTCCGTGCGCAGGGTTTCCCGCTGGTTCAGATCGGCGAAATATTTACCCTCCCAACGGAAGGTCTTGCCCGGAAGCTTCACCAGCCCCGCGGTATCAATTTTTTTCCGCTGAAAAATTTTCTCGTGAGCTTGAGGGAAATCGTCGCCCACCACCCCCACCATCTGCACCGGGGAAAAAAAACTGCAGGCGATGGACGAGTAAACCGCGGCTCCTCCCAACACTTCCACTACTTTTCCCGCCGGGGTCTCAATCGTGTCCAAGGCGATTGACCCGACGATCAATACTTTCATCGCGGATCATTATAGCAAAAGAAACGCCGATGAGAAATCGCGGCTGGCCCGGCCGGGATTTTCCCGCCCGGACGCCTGCGCAAGAATTCGGGCCGAAGGCCTGGAATTGGGGCGGCTTGTTGGAACCGGGATCATCCCTCATAATACTATGCTTGTAAGATGATCAAATTGATTGAAGTCAGCGTTTCTTTCGGATCCGACCCGATCCTGGACCGGGTGAGCTGGATGCTCGGGGACCAGGACCGGGTGGGCCTGGTCGGAGAAAACGGCTCGGGGAAATCCACCCTGCTCAAGGTTATGGCGTCGGAGATTTCTCCGGAGCGCGGCGGAATTGAAGTCCCTCGCGGGCAGTTGATCGGGTATCTTCCCCAAGTCGGAATAATTCATCAGGGATGCACCCTGGAAGAGGAAATGCGCAAGTCCCTTTTTTCCATCGTGGCGGTGGAAGAGGAATACAAAACCATTGAGCAAAAACTCGCGAACGGAAAACTTGGGGAAGATGAGCAGGCGCGACTGCTTCACCGGATGACCGAGCTGATGGATCAGTTCCGGTTGCGCGGGGGATACGAGCAGGACGCCCGGATCGGGAGGGTTTTGAAAGGGCTGGGGTTCTCCGAGTCGGAATGGGTCAAGCTGGTGGACGAATTTTCCGGCGGATGGCAGATGCGGATCGCGCTGGCGAAACTGTTGATCTCGGAGCCGCAGGTTTTGTTGCTGGACGAGCCGACCAATCATCTGGACCTGGAGGCGCGCAACTGGCTGGAGGAATTTTTAAAGGCCTATCCGTTTTCCTATCTGATCGTTTCCCACGACCGCTATTTTCTGGATGTGACCATTGACAAGGTCGTGGAGGTTGAGGGGGGCAAGCTGACCAGCTTCTACGGGAACTATTCGTATTATTTTGAAGAGAAGGAAAAGCGGGTGGAGGCCGCGCAGCGGGCTTATGAGAAACAGCAGGAAGAGATTCAGCGGACCAAGGCGTTCATCAATAAATATAAGGCGGACAAGAAGCGGGCGGGCCAGACCCGGGACCGGGTGAAACGGCTGGGGCGGCTGGAAATCCTGGAGCCGCCCAGAGAGACCAAGCCGATCCGGTTCAAGTTCCCGGACCCTCCGCGCAGTCCGAATGAGATGCTCCTGCTCAAGGACCTGGTGGCCGGATATGGAGAGTATCGGGTTTTCAACGGGGAAAATTTGTTGCTTACCCGGGGGGAAAAGGTGGCGATGGTGGGGCCGAACGGCGCGGGCAAATCAACCCTCATGCAAATCCTCTCGGGCTTAAAGCAGCTTGATGCCGGGACCCGCAAGGTAGGCGACACGGTCAAGATCGCTTATTTCGGGCAGGATGCCGGAGATGAATTGGAGCCCGAGGATACGGTCTATAACGCGATTATGAAGAGCGCGCCCTTTGATATGATCCCGGGCCTGCGCAGTCTGCTCGGGGCATTCCTGTTCAGCGGGGAAGATATTGAGAAGAAGACCGGGGTGCTTTCCGGCGGAGAGAAAAGCCGATTGGCCTTGGCCAAGCTTTTGCTCAAGCCCGCGAACCTGCTCCTGCTCGACGAGCCGACCAATCACCTGGACCTGCGCGCGAAGGAAGTATTGATGAACGCGTTCCGCGATTTCACCGGCACGCTGGTGTTCGTGGCGCACGACCGCTATTTCATGGAGGACCTTCCGGATCGAATCGTGGAGGTGAACAACCATAAGATCACCAGCTATCAGGGCGATTACACGGATTATTTATTTGCCAAGGAGCGGGAATCGAAATCTGCGGCTCAAGCGATGAACGCGCCAAAGATTGCGGCTTCCCAGGCGGTTGCGGAACAGAAAAAAGAGGAGGCGCCGGAAAAGACCCCGGAAAAGGACGAGCGGATCAAGAAACGGGAGGAAGAAAAAGCCAAATCCAGACACGCGCAAAAACTGAAGCGGCGGCTGGCTGAACTGGAAATCCTGATCGCGGAGACTGAAGGCAACATCAAGAAAATAGAAGCAGAAATATTCAGCCCCGCAGTGGCCACCAACTACGCCAAGATTATGGAACTGACCATCGCCAAAAAAGACCTGCAACAAAAACTGGAAGCGCTCTATCAGGAGTGGGACAAAATTCAGGCGGAAATCGAGCAGGCCGAGGTCCTGGCCACGCACCGACTGATCAAGAAAGACCAATAGACTTTAGTCGACCTTCCCGACCCCGCATTCCGGGCTTCAATGCACGCCTCATAGACCTGCTTGCCGGGACATGCTATTATTATTTTGCCGGACGAATAATTGTGCAATTTAGGGTTTGGACTCGGTCCCCGCGGCGAGGCGCGAGAATGAGAAAGTCAACCATTGCCAGATTATCAAACCTGATCGCCCTCCTGGCAGGGCTGGTCTTCCTGGCTTTCCTCTCCGGGTGCGACTCCAACCATGACCACCACGACCGCAACCCCGGTCCCAAGCCCAGCCTTCACGCGGTCAAGCACCTCATTCTCTTCATCGGCGACGGCATGCAGCTTGAAAACGAGATCGCCGCGAGCCGCTACCTCTACGGGACCGACCATGGTCTCGCCTGGCACTCGTTCCCTTTTCAGGGATATGTTTCAACTTGGGATGTGAACGCATATAATGCCTATGCCTCGGCCTTCTCCGCGGCCAGGTATGATGAAGAAACTTTCGACCCGGTCATTGGCTACGACCCTTCCTGGGGCGGGATTGCCCCCTATCCTCTAGACCTCACCGGCAATCTGGCCTACCTGCTCGGGGCCGCCACCGACTCGGCTTCCGCGGCAACGGCTTACGCCACCGGGGTCAAGACCGATTCCGGCAACCTCTCCTGGCGCCGGGATGATCCCGCGGACGGCGCGCTCAAGACCATTGCGCAGAAGATGCGGTCGCAAAAGCACGCGGCCATCGGAGTGGTCACCACCGTGCCCTTCAACCATGCCACCCCCGCGGCATTTGTCAGCCACAACCCCTATCGCGAAAATTATGCCGAGATCGCCGACGAGATCATCAATATAACCGCGCCGGAAGTGGTGATCGGCGGAGGGCACCCGGACTGGAATGGAGGTTATGTCACCGCGGCCCAGCTTGATGCCTTGCGCGCCTCGACCGAGTACTCGCTGGTCGAGCGGATTGCGGGACAGGACGGCGGAGCCAACCTGCTCGCCGCGGCTTCCGCGCTTCCCGCGGGAAAGAAGTTGTTCGGACTGTTCGGCGGGGGCGGGGGCGACTTCGAGCCGCCCGAGCCGCTCGATACTCCCGGCAGCCCCGGCTTTACCGTCTATGCCGAGAACCCCTCGCTGGCCGCGGCCACGGAAGCCGCGCTCACGGTGCTGGGCCGCAACCCGAAAGGCTTTTTCCTGATGGTGGAAAGCGGCGACATTGACTGGGCCAACCACGGCAACAATTTTTCAGCCATGATCGGAACGGTCTGGAGTTTGGAAGAAGCGGTGGCGGCCGCAATCAAGTTTGTCGAGCAACCGGACGACGAGATTGACTGGGACAACACGCTCCTGATCGTGACCGCCGACCATGCCACCGGCGGCATGAGACTCAATGACGCGCTCCCGCTGGGCAAGGGCGACCTCCCTGAGCAGGTCGGCTCCATCTATCCCGGCGGCGAGCTGACCTACAATACCGGCGGCCACACCAACGAACTGGTGACCATTTATGCCCGGGGAGCGCGCCTGAATTCGTTAGAGAAATTGGAGGGCGCCTGGTACCCGGACACCTTCATCCTGGACAATACCCAGGTGTTTCAAGCGATGTCCAAAGCCGCGGGTTTGAAATAGTCCAGACAAAACATTGGCATCCCGCGGTCAGCTTTGCCAGGACAACTTGAAACCTTTTCCGGTCACGATGTTTTCGGGCACGACCGGGACTTTGCCGGATTCTGGCAGGACGATTTTCATCGGACAGGATTGGAGAATGTCTTTCTGGATATCCACTCCGGGCATTACTTCAATCAATTCCATTCCGCGTTTGGTAAGATGAAAGATGCCGACATTGGTGCAGTAGTAAACATTTTTGCCGAGCTTAAGCGCCTCTGATCCGGAACAGGTGATCTCGTCAACCTGCTGAACAAATTTGGGCGCGCCCGGTTTAATGATTTTAAGTTTGCCGCCTTCAATCCGCATCTCCGCGTTCGCCATCCAGCTCCCGATGAAGATCATGGTCTTGGCCGAGGCCGCGAGGTCGGGCAATCCGCCGCCGCCCACATAATTGATCGGGCCTTCGCCGCGCTTGCTGACATTGATATTGCCTTGGCAGTCGGCCTGGAGCAGGCCGAGCACGGTCACATCCAGCTTTTCATAGCAGAGATGGAAAATCTGCGCGGAGCTCATAATCTTTTTCGGGTTGATGGCGGAGCCGAAGAAAATCCCCATGGCCGGCAACCCGCCGAGCGCCCCGGTCTCAACCACGAAAGTCACATCCTTGTAAAGACCTCCCTCATACAAGAGCCGGCTGACTTCCTCCGGCAGCCCCACCCCGATGTTCACATACGAGCCGGGACGGGCGACCTTGGTGAAAAGGTTAGCGGCCACGCGCGCCAGCGCGCATTCCACTTCCTTGCGCACCGGCGTGATCTTGAGGGTGTTATTGACAAATTTCAGCCGTTCCACCGCGTCGTCAATGTCCTCATTCGCGCCCTCGGTGAACATCGGCCAGTAACGATGGAACGGGATGGACCCGGTCTGCTCGACCACCGGGTTGACCACCACCGCGTCAACCTGGTCCGCGGACAGGAAAATTTCTTTTTCATTTTTGGGGATGATCCGGCCAACGCCCACCATCACCTTTCCCTTGTTCTTCTTGGCCGCGAGCGCGGACTCGTAACTCTCGGTCACGCAGGACATATGTTTCTTGTAGATGTTCCCTTCCTCGTCCGCGTATCCGGCCGTGAACATGGCAACATTTATTTTGGGGAAGCGATAGCGGAGCCGGTCGCCTTCCACCGTGATCAGACTCTCGCCCACGCCCCTGACCACCGGCGAGCCGCGGTCCACCCGCGGGTCCATGGTGGTTCCGACCCCGGTGCTGGTGACCAGAGAATCCTCTCCGCGCGCCTGGGCCTCAAGCAAAAAAGTTTCAACCCCCTGGGGCAGGCGGTGGATTTCCAGCTTGCCCTCTTGCCCAAGCCGGAGCTGGGCCTTGAAGGTTTCCAAATGCCCGCCGATCCAGCGCTTGATGATCCCTTCCATCCCGATCTCTTCCATTGTGCCCGGAGTCCGGCCCCGGCTGCCCTGCGCCCCGACCGTGATCCAGGTCAGGCCGAGCGGATGGCCGGTTGCGAGAAACTGTTCCTTTAACGCCCAGAAGAAAATGGAACAGCGCGCGTTGGCGGCCATTCCCGAAGAGAACACGCAGTCGTGGTCTTGGATCAGCTTCACCGCCTCGGCCGCGGAAACGAATTTGGGATTCTTGAGGCCGTCCGGTTTGTAGTTGCTGTCATGCCGGTTCCAGGTCAGACGCCAGCGCGCGATGTGGAAGAGCAGTTCGGCTTTGGTAAGTATGTTCATCTAAACCTTCCCCCGAGTTTGATTTGGAGAGACCGCCAAAGATGGATAGGCCAGATGATTTTTATCTTAATCTGAAAAACGGGGTTTGTAAATTACGCCGTTCCTAAAGCCAAGGAAATAGCTGAGCAATCCCATCGCAGACTAAAGAAATCCGGGAATGAGACTTGACAAAATTTACCGGAGACATGATCATAGTTCCGGGAGGCGTCAGAATGAAAGCAGCCGCAAAAAAGCATGTGGGTCCTAAGATGAGCGGGCTTGAACAAAAGATCCGGCGTTTGCCGCGCGAGCAAAAGAAAGAGATCGAGGGCTTGGTTGATGGTTTATTGAAAAGTCGGAAGAAGAAAGCCAAGGGCAAGCCTGCTTTCAAATGGGCGGGGATTGCCCAGGATTTGCGGGATCAATACACCTCGGTTGAACTCCAGCACCAGATCTCGCGCTGGAGAGCCGGGCAAAAGTGAATTTGCTGATCGACAGCAATGTCCCGCTGGAAATAATTTTAAATCAGGAAAGGGCCGGGGAGGCCCGCGAATTCTTGTCCCATCCGGAGCGGTATAATTTTTTCATCTCGGATTTTTCACTCCATTCGGTAGGGTTGTTTCTATTCTACCGGAAGCAAATGACCGGGTTCCGGTTTTTCCTGAATGATATCGTCGGCCGCATGGGAATGCAGGTTAAAGCGCTCGGACTCGACGATATGGAATCCCTCATTAAAGCATCCGAAAACTTCAACCTTGATTTCGATGATGCCTACCAGTATGTCGTTGCGGAGAAATATGGACTTACCCTGGTCAGCTTCGACTCCGATTTCGACCGCACCCCGCGCGGAAGGAAAACGACAACGGAGGTTTTAGCCGATGAAGGTTGAAGAATCCATAATAACGAAAGCTTTTGATAATTATCATGGCCTATATGCAGTAGGTAAAAAATGGAACATTAGCGAACGCATAGAAATGTGGAAAGATGCCGAACTGGCTTTTTCTGCTCCATCAAATTGTTCCAGAGGATGTTTCGAGAGTCTTTATAAGAGCCTTACGGCCTGGCAGGCTTTTCGCAACAAAAAAAGATCATGGCCTGAGGCGCAAATTTTTCAAACCATGTGCGGGTTGCCTTCCGATTTCAGGCTTCGTAAGCTCTCTTCCTTGAGCCTCGAAGATGAAAATGGGTTAAGAGAAATACTTTCAAAAATGAAAGGTCTTAAGGAGAACAAGTCCGGGCCGTCCCTGGTAGCAGTTTCAAAATTTCTCCATTTCTGGAATCCGAGACTTTTCATCATTGTGGATGGTTTAATGATGTGGAATTGGGTCTTTGAGCATAATTGGATCTGGAAAGAAATTGTTGAT
>CAIYYW010000169.1 GCA_903930515.1 uncultured delta proteobacterium
ACCGGGTTGCCTTTTAACCCGCGAACATAATTGTGGTCAGCGTGCTCGTGGCTGACCAAGACGATCTCCGCCTGGTCCGGGATCGGGTTATATTTGATCCCGCCCCCGAATCCGCCCGGCTCATAAGGATCGGTGATAATTTTCACTCCGTTCTCCGCGGTGATGGTGAAGCAGGCGTGTCCATTCCATTTTATCTTCATCTCTTCCCTCGCTGATTGGCGGGTTTAAACACGCTCATTTTGTTTTCTTGTTTTTCCCCTGATTCGGGTATTTGATTCGGGAAACCTTGCCCTTGACCGCCTTGAATTCCTTGGAGTCCCATTTCAGGCCTTCGGTGGACCCCTCTTCCTTGATGATGTCCTTGATATGCTTCTCGCGGTCGCCCGGGTCCGGATGAGTGCTCAGCCAAACCTCCAGGTCGCTCATATCCCCGACCTTTTTGCTCAGCCGGTCGAAAAAATTCACCATCCCCTCGGGATGATACCCGGCGTGGTAGAGCGTCTTGGCGCCGATCCCGTCCGCCTCGCTCTCGTCCTTGCGCGAATAGGACAGGAAGGTTCCGGTACTGGCCACATTCAATGCCAACTGAGCCAGGTTCGCGTTGCCCCCGCCCAAGGCCACCCCTGCCACCAAGATGCTGCTGGCAACCGATGCCGCCAGTTGCGCGCTCATCTGCTCCGTGCCGTGGCGCGACACAATATGACCGATCTCGTGCGCCATCACCCCGGCCAGCTCCGCCTCGTTCTGCGAGTAATTGATCAACCCGGTGAAAACGAACACATACCCTCCCGGGACCGCGAACGCGTTCACCCCTTTCAGCTTCAGGACATAAAAATGATAGTCAAACTTATTCTCCGGGGACTTGCTCGCCAGGTATTGGCCCAGGTTGTTTATATACTGGTTCGTCTGGGGATCGTCATAGACCCGGCCCCGCTTCCGGTATTCCGAAAGCAACTGGTCCGCGAATTCCTTCCCCATCCTCTTTTCGTCATCAATGCTGTAGAGGTTGAACTGGCCCTTGTTATACCCGCTGCTGGCGCAAGTGACCGTCAGCCCAACCAAAAACAGCAGCCCGATTATTTGATATTTTTTGCTCATAGCAACCATTATAAATATTTAAGATTGCCGGTCAAGGGGAAAAATGACCCGCTGGTCCAAAGCCTTTTTGGTGGAGATAGATGCCCCCTGCGCCTCCAGGATTGACGCGTTCAGTTTCCCGAATCAAGCTGGCGGTAGATATGGACGGCGCCGAGGACTCGTTTGAGGTAATTTTTGGTTTCCGGGTAAGCAATGGTTTCCATCCAGAGGTCCGCGGGCATTGCCCATTGACTGGCTTGATTGAACCACTGATCCACCGGCTGGGTGCCGGCGTTATATGCGCAAAGGATGAGGAATACGGGCCAGGGGTCTGGAGCGGAGTATTGGTATCTGGTTTGGAGTTCGTTGAGGTGGTATAGGCCGATTTCCAGGTTGAGTTCCGGGTTGTGATATCGGCTGCGGTCCACTTTTTCCAGGTCCATTTTGCGGATGGCGCTATCGGCGAGGAAAGGCATCACTTGGCTCAAGCCGATTGCTCCGGCGGAGGAGATCGCGGATGGGTCGAAATTGCTCTCGGATCGGACCAGGGCATACGCCAGTTCGGGATCAATATTATATTTCTGCGCGGTCGGCTCGATCAGTTCGGAAAAGGCGCGGGGATAAAGGTAGCTGTAATAGAAAACTTTTTGTTCCGGGCTGAGTTTGGGGGATAGGTAGGAGTAATAAAGCCGGGTAAGGAGCGGATAGGCCTGGAGCTCGATCAGCCGGTTGGCGAGTTCGAGAATAGTGGTAAAGGGATATGACTTTTGCTTGAGTTGATAATGAAGCTCCTCCTGGGCCGGGTCCAATAAACCGAAGCGGGCGAGCATCAGCCCGGCTTCAAATTCCTTGGGCAGTTCCGCGGAAAAGGACGGCTGGATGGCTGGGATTTTGGCAATCGGTTTGGGGGCCGGCTCAAGCAGGTAGGCGTAAACGCTGGCCGGGAAATTTTCCGTCAGTTGTCGCTGATATTGCTTGGCCTTTTCCAGCTCCTGGTTTTTTTCACAAGACTTGGCCAGCCAATAAAGGAATTGGTCCGGGTTCTTGGAGGTCGGGAGCGCTTGATTGAAGGTTTTAGCGGCCCGGTCATATTTTTCCTGCCGGAAGTAAATCAGGCCGGTCTGAAAATTGGCTTCTTCGGCAAACTCGCATTCCGGATAAATCTTGGCCAGTTTTTCAAAATGAAGAGCCGCGATCAAGAAGTTCCCTTGGCCCTGCTCCAGCCGGGCCAGTTGATACAACGCTCGCGGGGCGTAAACCGACTGCGGGAACCGGTCAATGAATTTTTCATAATACGCGCGCGCCGGCAGATCCTGATCCAGGCGGTGATATGACCAGGCCAGATAGAACAAAAAATCATCATTATTACGGCCATATTTTTTCGCCTCCGTTTCCAGGTCCAGCACCGCCTGATAGTTGCGCGATAAAAACGAGGCCCGGGCCAGAAGGCCGAGCATTTGCGGGTAGATCGTCTGGTCCGGTTTCTTGAAATTTTGTTTCAACTCCTTCAGTTCTTCTCTGGCCAGCGCGGCCTTTCCAGCCTCAAGCAATTTACCCGCCCGGATCAGTTCCTGGTCCGGACTGATTTCCGGATGGAGCTCCATCCGGCCGGCGGTTGCGCTGGCCGGGAAATTCACATAGAGCTGAACCAGCTTTTCGCGGGCCGGTCCGGACTGATTCTGGACCTGGTAAAAACCATATTCCAGATAAAGGAATTCGGGATAAAAACGGTCCGGAACGCCGGCCTGGCGCAACTGATAAATCTCGGAGGCGGCCGGCTGGATTTTATTGGCGGACAGGTATCGTTGGATCAGGCTCATCCGGCCCTGGAAATATATGCAATTAATGGGGGTGACCTGCTGGAAATGCTCTTCGGCCGAGGCGCCTTGATCCAGGTCCATCAGGACCTTGCCCAGGTAATAGTGGGCGTAAGCGTTGAGCGGGAATTCGGCGGCGCCGGCGCGAGTCAAGGGTTCCACTGCTTCGCGCGACTTGCCCTGCTTGAGCAGCGCGTATCCGAGCAGGTAATCGGAAACGGCCTGCTCGCTTTCCGGAAAGATGATCGCGCCCGATTTCAGGTTTTGTTCCAGTCCGGCCCAGTTTTTTTCATAAACCAGGTTCTGGATTTGCCGGTCAGAGGGAGCGGCGGAGAAGGGGATAAAGATGAGCAGGCAAAGGATGATTTTTTTCATTTTTTCTTTTCCCAGAACTTCAGCCGGTTCAGGACTCCCTCCTTGGGTTCAATCTTTTCTTCCGCTCTGGTGGCCTCGTCCGACAATTCGGCATCGCCGGCCGGCTCATATTTCAGGCTGAAAGCGCCGAGCTGGACCAGATCCCCGATTTCCAAAAGCTTCTCCGTAATTTTTTTGCCGTTGACCATGGTGCCATTGGTGCTTTCCAGGTCCACGATCGCCCATCCTTTTTCGGTCCGCTCCAGCCGGGCATGCAGGCGGGAAACCTTGGGATCGGCGATCACCAAATCGCAGTCGTGGCTTCTGCCGAGTTGCTTGATGATCCCGGTGAGGGGAAAGACCGTGCCCGCGTCCAAGTCTCGCAATTGAAAGTTCATCAACCAGATTTTAGCCGAGCCTTCCGGGAATTCCAAATCCGGGCTTGTTGAGGGTTGGCCGGTTTCAGATAAAATATGGGACGGTAACATGGGCGAGGATGAAAAGTTTTTTCCGGCCGCTCTATATCCGGTGATGTTTATCTCCGGGATGGTCCTGATTTTTCCCGGCCCGATCCTGGATTCGCTGCTCGCCGACTTTGGGATCAGCAAGGCCGCGGCCGGCAGGTTGCCGCTCCTGTTTTTTTCCGGCGGGTTCCTGGGGGTATTGTTCCTGAGCGAAATATCCAGGATGATCGGGCCGAAGCGAACCTTTTTGTCAGCGCTGCTGTTCAGCGGCCTGTCTTTGTTCCTGATCGGGCTGGTGAAAAGTTTTTATTTGCTGTTGCCGTTGTTTTTCATTTGCGGCTTTGCCAACAATATGCTGTTCAGCCTGGCAGGGGTCATCACCACCAGGCTCTCCAGAAAAAATGTCGGCTCGTCCGTGACCCGCCTATACGCCTTTTTCTCGCTGGGGGTCACCCTGGGGCCGATTTTATCCGGCTGGATTTTAAGGAAAGGGTTCGGGTACCAGCCGGTTTTATTCCAGCTCGCGGGTTTGAATTTCCTGGTCCTGGTCTGGGTATTGACCCGAAAAATTCCAGCGCTCAAGGATATTGAAAAGATGACCTGGTCCGGGTTTTCGCGCTTGATCAAATCCAGCGGGTTGCTCTTTTTCCTGCTTTTGCTCGGCCAGTTTTTTTATGTCGCTTCCGAACAGGGGGCGAGCGTCTGGATCCCGGAGTTTTTGCTGAATAAATTCCCGGACGAGAATATCCAGCGCGCCAGCCTGGTTTTGTCCGGGGTCTGGTTTTTGTTCAGCGTCGGCAGGTTTTTCTTCGGCTGGCTGAGCAAGCGCCTGGACCGGAGGGTCATTCTGATCGGACTGGCCTTGATCTCCGCGCTCAGCTCCGCGGCCGCGGCCTGGTCCAGTCATCGGCTGGCCTGCGAGATGTGGTACCTCGCTTTCGGTTTGGGGATGAGCGGGATTTATCCCCTGATCGTTTCCTATACCGAAGGGTTCCCGCCCCGATACCTCTCAATGGGCCTCACCTTGATCCTGGCCTTCAGCTCCCTGGGAGGGGCGATCGGCAGCTACCCGGTCGGGATTCTGGCGGAACGGCTCAGCTTTTCAACGGCGATGCTTTACCCGAGTCTGCTCTTGCTGTTCCTGCTGATCATCTTTCCTTTCCTGAAGAACGCCTTCAACCGCAGCCAAACCGGGGCCGGCGCCCAATCAAAGATTTGAACCAAGCCCCGGTCTGTGATTTAATTGCGGAAGATGAACCGAAGAATTGCCTTTGCCTTTTTTTTCATTTTCTTGCTGGCCGCGGTTTTCCTCCATTACCGGGATTTCCTTCAGCCCGGCCAGAGCCTCTATCTCGCCAACTTTGACGACCCGGCCCCGCGCTTCAGCTTTTACCCATGGTTGGTGGAAAGCTCCCGGCAAATTCAGCACGGCCATTTCCCGCTCTGGTGCAATCTGGAAGGCGCCGGCTTTCCGCTCCTGGCCGATTACCAAAGCTCTCCCTTGAACCCGTTCAACCTGGCCTTTGAACTGTTCCCGCGCTTGCGCCTTCTGGATTACCTTTTGCTCCTCAAGATCATTTTGCTCGGAGTCTTCACCTACCTGTTCGCAAGCTCGCTCGGGCTTTCGCCGCTTCCCGCGGCCGCTTCCGCGGTCATCATCTGTTTTTCCGGCTATGTCTCCCGGACCGTCAATCAGGTCAACCTCAATACCGAACTCTGGCTCCCGGCCGGATTGTTGGTGATTGAAAAAATCATCCAGGGCCGCGCCCGCCTGTTCAAAATGACTTTGCTCGGGATCGTCACCAGCCTGGCCCTGCTCGGGGGCAATCCCGAAGCCGCGTTTTATTTCCTGCTCATCATCACCCTCTACGGCTGGTTCCGCGCCGGTTTTGCCCAAAGCAAATACCTGCTGATCATTTTGCCCGGGATCGGACTAGGCTTTCTCTTAAGCTCCGCCCAGCTTTTGAGCTTCCTGGAATACCTCGGTTTCGGATGGCATATCCATAATCAATATCTGCATACCATCGGCAAGGCGCCGATCCGCTGGGCGTTCAGTTTGTTTTTTCCCTGGCTCTTCGGCCCGAACCGCGCTCATCCCGAGCAACTATTCACCCTGGGATATCTCGGCCTGATCCCGGTCCTGCTTGCGATCTTCTCGCTGGTCCGGATCAGGATTCTGAGGCAACCCGCGCTTTTTTTCTGGGCTTTGGCCCTGGTTTTGCTCGCGGAGATCTACCGTCTCCCGCCCGCGTCTTATCTGAGCCAGCTCCCGATCTTCAACCGGGTGGCCAGCGTCAAGTTCGCCTACTTCGGAGTCTGCTTCGCAATCGCCATCCTATCCGGATTCGGCCTGGAAATATTTCAGAAGGAAAAGCTCAACTCGCGCCGGTTCGGAATCAGCCTCGGAATTGTCGCCATCCTTGCCATCGGATCAATCATCTGCGCCTTCAAATTCCCATTCAGTTCAACCCCGCTCTTCATCCTCCGGGCCGCCTGGCTGTTTCCAATGTTGCTGCTCCTGGTCGCGGCCGTGATCTGCCTGTACGGGATTTTCTTTCAGGAAACCAAACTGGCCTCCGCATTGATCGTGTTCCTCTGTCTGATCAACCTGCTCCAACTATATCCCGGCCTGAGACCGGAGACTAAAATCGCCCCTGCGCAATGGCAATTCCGCAATCCATCCCTGCCTAACTTCCTCCGTCCCCTGGTCGGGGATTGGGACACCAGATTCACCGCGCTCCAGGGCATCTTCCACCAGAACCTCAACCTGATCTTCCGACTCAACGATTTCCGAGTCTTTGAAGGAATCTACCCCAAAAGTTATGTCCGGGCCGTCTCCGAAATTGAAGGCTTTGACCCGCAGGACGCGGTCCCCCAGTTCTTCCTCCATGGATGGTCCTTTGACATCACCGCCCAAAACATATCCCACCCGCTGGTCAATCAACTCGGCATTAAATACCTGATCAGCGCTCAGCCCATTCAAATAACGGGCTGGGAGGTAATCGCCCAGCCGGACAATTATTATATTCTTCAAAACCGGAATGCCTGGCCCCGGACCTGGATCAAGGACCCGAATAATAAAATCGTTTTCCGAAAATCCAGCCTGAGCCAAAACCTTCCGGATTTGGTCAAGGTCGGCGTGACCGCAAAGGAACCCGCGGAGATGATCCTTTCGGACCAATACGCGCCCGGTTGGAGGG
This sequence comes from uncultured delta proteobacterium, assembly GCA_903930515.1. Classification (GTDB taxonomy): domain Bacteria; phylum RBG-13-61-14; class RBG-13-61-14; order RBG-13-61-14; family DRUE01; genus CAIYYW01. The sequence continues at coordinate 6,913 of CAIYYW010000169.1, forward strand.
CTTTCCGACTGCCGGCCGGAGAGGAAATCAAAATCAACCTGGAAAACCCGCTCTTCCGAAAAGTCCCGATCCAACCAGACGATAAATTCATCCTCTTCATCTACCATCCATACGGCTTCCGAATCGGACTTTTCCTCTCCATAGTTTCCTGCTGCAGCCTCGCGCTCGCTTTCCTCATATCCTTCTTCCCCAAAAACCGTTCCTGAATTCCCTTGTCTGCGTGCTGCTTTGAATGTGCGAGCGCCTTCAGGCGCGATAGCTCTGAATACTCCTCTGGGGCGCAGACACTCTTGTCTGCGATTCCTTTGAATACACCTCTGGTTTAGGGGGTGGGACACTCTTGTAGGGGGCGGGACACTTTTGTCCCGCATTCCCGTTCCCCGTTTACCGTTTATTGCAAAAAGCATAATTTGCTAATCTTGCTGGAAATGGTGATAATAAATAACCGCCCAGCGGCGATTTTCAAGGAGGACTGAATTGCAATACCCGAACGGCATCCGGATTGGCTTGGTTGAAGCGGGCACTCCGGCCACTCATGTATATAGCGGGACCTATCTGCCCAGACTCGGCATCCCGACCCTCGGCGCGATCCTGAAAAAGCAGGGTTATGATTGCGACTTGTGGTTTCAATCAATGAAGGGATTCCAGGAAAAAAATCTCGGTAAATACTCTATCGTCGGAATCGGTTCTCTTTCTCCTCAAATCCACGAGGCATATCGCCTGGCGGATCTGCTCAGGGCCGGAGGCGTTACCGTGGTTTTAGGCGGACCTCATACCACATTTATGCCGGAAGAAGCCCTGGAGCATTGCGACTATGTGGTGAGAGGGGAGGGCGAGGTTTCTTTTCCAGCCCTGGTCCGGGCGCTTTTGGAAAAAGGGGAACCAGAGGGCATCCCGGGTTTGGCGTATCGGGATAGTAACGGTCGGGTTCATCTGACGGAATCATCGGCGGGCTCGGTGGATTTCGCGGCATTGCCCTCGCCGGATTTTTCTCTTTCTCCTCAAATCGTTGGATCGGGAAAGGTCCCGGCCATTATTTCCACCTCGCGCGGATGCCCGCATAACTGTCCGTTTTGCACGGTCACCGCGGTTTTCGGAAGACAGTATCGCTTTAAGAGTAACGAGCAGGTGATCTCGGAATTGAGGCCGATCCAGGGCCGGAGCGTTTGTTTCGCGGACGATAATTTTTGCGCCAAGCCTTCCCGAACCAAGTCCCTGCTCCGGGAAATGATCGCGCGGGACGCGGTTCCGCTCAGGTGGTCCGGCCAGATGACGGTCGGCGCGGCCGCGGACCCGGAGCTGGTTGATTTGATGAAGCAGACCCGCTGCCGGATCGTCTATATCGGGATTGAGTCCATCATTCCGGAGACGCTTAAATCCTTTAACAAACCGCACAAGTTGGAAGCCATCGCGGAATGCGTTGAAAGCCTGCATCAGGCCGGGATCGGCATTCACGGGATGTTCGTGCTGGGCGTGGACGACGATGTGGGAGTGGTGGAGCGGATCATTGACTATTCCATTGAACACGATCTTGACACCATCCAGCTTTGCGCCCTGACCCCTTTCCCGGGCACCGCGGCGTTTGAGCAATATCGGGACCGGCTCCTGCATCGGGATTGGCAATATTTTACCGGGATGTATGTGGTGTTCCAACCCCATAAGTGTTCCGCCTACGATTTGCAATTGGCGATGATATGGGGAATGAAACGCTTCTACAGCGTAAAGCGCGTGCTCAACTCCTATCGCCCCGGGAGAGGCTGGAGGATCAAATACCGCGCCGGCGCTCATTATATCGTTCGGAAATGGATCAAGGAAAATTTCAGTTACCTGAATCGGTTGAAGGTTTGATCCATTCGGTCGGCCTGAACTCGTTTTCCAACCCCGGCTAATGACTACCGGTTACTGACTGCTGATTTTAAAGTCCGGCTCCGGAGATTTTTTTCCCCAGTCCATCGGCTGATCGGCTAGTTCAAAAACGAGTTCTCCTCCGGCGATAATTTCATTATGCCTGATCCAGACCCGGTCAATCGCTTTGCCGTTGAGTTGAACCGACTTGATGTAAATTTTATCAGGCGCGCCGTTTGCCCTGATCTTCAAATCGCCTTTGGCCAGATGGATCACGGCCTCGGGGAAGAGCGGCGCGGTCAAATAGTAAATATCGGTCCCGGCGAGCGGATAAAAACCAAGCGCGCTGAAGATGAACCAGGCGGACATTGTTCCGCAGTCGTCATTTCCCGCGAGTCCGTCCGGGTTATTCGCGTATTTGGTTTCAATCACCCATCTCACCCATTTCTGGGTCAGGTCCGGCCGTCCCAGTTGCGAGAAGATATAAGCCGCGTGCATATCAGGCTCGTTCCCATGCCAGTAATAATTATTGGGAAGGGCGTTGGTTTTCTGACGGGCGGCCTTTCCGAAAAATTCCGAAAGCCGCGCGATCATTATATCCCTTCCCCCGAACAGAGCGGCCATTCCTTCCGGATCATACCAGTTGCTCCAGAGCCAGTGCCAGGCGTCCCCCTCGGTGTAATATACCCCCCAGAGCAATGGGAAGAACGGGGATTGGAATTTGCCGTCTGACTTGCGGGGTCGGAAAAATCCGCGGGCCGGGTCGAAATTATTTTTGTAATACTCGGCGCGCTTGTAAAATTCGGCGGCCGCGTCCGCTTTGCCGAGCTTGCTAGCGAGTTGGGCGATGCAGAAATCGCAATAGGAATATTCCAGGGTGCTGGAGGTCGGCTCGCCCTTGTCCGAAGGAAGGTAGTGGAACTTGAGGTAGTCCAGGATCCCGGGACGGCCGGTGTAGGGATGACCTTTCGGAGTAGGCTCGGTCGCCACCTTGATCATATTGGAAAGGGCCTGTTCCGCGTCAAACCCGCTCACGCCTTTCAGGTAATTGTCCGCGAGCGCGCAATCCGCGAAGGTGCCGGTCATACAATTGGTGTAAACATTCGCGGTGGGCCAGCGCGGCAGAAATCCGCCCTGCTCCGAGATCTTGACCAGGCTCTCCATCATATCCCGGCTTCGCTTCGGCTCAATCAAAACCAAAAGCGGATGAAGGTTGCGGAAGGTGTCCCATAACGAAAAATCAGAGTAATAAGACCCGAAATCCGCCGGATGGACTTGGTGGTCAAAGCCGAGATAGATCCCGCCCTGCTCGGTCAAATCCGTGGGCATAATGCCGGTATGATAAAGCGCGGAATAA
>CAIYYW010000170.1 GCA_903930515.1 uncultured delta proteobacterium
AGCCGGTTTCCTTCCGGATCGGACTTTGGGTTTCCCTGAGCACAATTTTGAATCTGGCGATCCTGGCGCTCATCCTTTGGGTGAAGCCACGCCGGAAAGGAATCAAAGTTTGAGCAACTTGCTGGAGAGGTCCTGGCCGGTGATTTCCAGCAGCGCGACCGTGGGATCGTTTTCCCGGAAGTCGTTTCCGCAATAGCCTGGATTTAAAAAATAAACCCCCTTGACCCGGTCCTGGATCGGGTAATGGGTATGCCCGAAGATGACCAGGTCAACTTGGGCAAAGGGAAACTGATCCAAGAGATTCAGGGCGTCCTTGAAATATTCCCAGGACATTGTGGTCAGGTTATGGGTCAGGAGAATTTTTTTGCCGGCGAGTTCAAACCGGGCAGGATCCTTTTGCGGGTCCGGGATCGGCTCCGGCTCGTGGTTTCCCGAAACCCAGATCACCGGGGCGATTTTGTTGAGCCGCTCATAAACTTCCAAGCTTCCCAGGTCCCCGGTATGGATGATTTTTTGCGCGCCCGCGAACGCTTCCGGGATTTTTGGATGAAAAAAACCGTGGGTGTCTCCGATGATGCCGATCTTCATTGCCTGGCCTATCCCCGGAGCAGGGGATTCCGTTCCCGCTCAATTCCCAGGGTGGTTGCCGGGCCGTGTCCGGGAAAAATTTTGGTCCGGTCCGGGAATGGCGCCAAAGTTTGCTTCAATGATTTGACCAAGGCGCGGAAGCTTCCGCCTGGAATGTCCCACCTGCCCACCCCGTCTGCGAACAACAGGTCTCCGCAAAAGAGTTGATCCTCCAACAGGTAGGACACGCTTCCGGGAGAATGACCGGGGGTATGAAAAACCTTGAAAGTGAAAGAGCCGAAGGAAATGGTTTGGCCGTTTTCCACCGGAGTGAATTTTGCGAAGGAGATCCCGAGCCAGCGCCAGCGGTTTTTGATATCGCGCGGATGTAGGAAAACGGGGGCCTGGCTTTTTCTCTGGAGGTAATGAGCGGAGGCGATGTGGTCAAGATGACCGTGGGTAAGAAGGATCAGGTTGAGCTGGAGGGATTTTTCCGGGATCAGTTTCCAGAGTTTACGGCCATTGGCGCCCGGATCAATCAAGGCGCAATTTTTTTCCGACTGGACCATCCAGCAATTGGTCTGCCAGAGGCCGACGATATTTTGTTCAATTTTGAAAGAGGGGTTCAACGGGTTCAGTCAATCAGGATCACGATTGTATCGCCCGCCTTGAGCGAGCGCGGGGACTTGATGTTGTTCCATTCCATAACCTCTGCCGGGGTGACCGAGTATTTTTGAGAAATCTTCCAGATCGTGTCTCCGGGCTGGACTTGATATACCTTCCGGGAGTTGGACTTGGCGGAAGCGATCTGGGGTTTGGTTTCGGTCTTGGCCGGTGAGGCCGCGGTTTTATTTTTGGTCGGAGCCTTGGCAGTGGAGCTGGATTTTTTGTTGGTTGCGGCTGGAACATATAGCGCCAGCGCCTGGTTGACCTGGAGGGTATTGCTATTGAGTTTGTTCCATCGTTTCAGGTCTTCCGCGCTGACGCCCATTTTCTTGGCAATGGACCATAAGTTGTCTCCCTGCTTGACCCGGTATTTAACCTCGGTTTTGCCGGAACCTTTGCCGGGATTGGCCGGCGAATAGGAAATGATGTCCCCGGCCCTGCCGCGCGAGACCTGGATGATCAAATCCTGCCCGATCTTGAGCTTGGACACCCGGGAGATGCGGTTGAACTGGCGGATTTCTTCAACGCTCACCCCGTATTTCCGGGCGATCTCGCTCAGGGTGTCTCCCTTTTTTACCCGGTGATGTAGATAGCTCAGCCGCTCCTCGGGCTTGAGCTGCTGATAGGCCGCGAGCAATTTTTCTCCCATGCCCGGCGGGATGTTCAATTCATACTTGCACCCGGGCGGGGTAATCCCCCGGACCAAGGCCGGATTCATTTTCTGGATCTCCCCGTAACTCACCCCGGCGAATTCAGCCACCTTGGCCAGGTCCACCGCGTCCTTCACCAGCAGTTTTTCCAGTTGCGGCGCCGGCTGTTTTTCCGGCTTGGAGAATCCATATTCGGCCGGGCTTTCCGCGATGATGCAGGCCGCGATCATTTTGGGAAGGTAGTCCTTGGTCTCCTGCTTGAGGCCGGGCAGGTCAATCAGCTCCCAGTAATCGTCCGAGTCGTTCTTGTCCATCACCCTCGCCACTTTGCCTTCTCCGGCGTTATAGCCGGCGAGTGCGAGCGGCCAGGAGCCGAAGCGCCGGTAAAGATCGGTCAGGTAAGCGATCGCGGCCTGAGTGCTTTTTTCCGGATCCCTCCGCTCATCCACCCAGAAGTCCACCTGGAGATCAAAGCGGCGCGCGGTCTTGGGCATGAACTGCCAGATCCCGGCCGCGCCGCTTCGGCTCCGGGCATAAGGGTTCAGCCCGCTCTCAATCATCGCCAGGTAAAACATGCTTTCCGGAAGCCCCTTCTCCTTCAGCACGGCCTGAATCTCCTCCTGGTAAAACGCGGAGCGGTCCAGATACACTTGAAAATGTCCGCGCGCCGGGCCGTTGAAATAATCCAGATAAAATTGCACCCGCGGATGATACAGATGCTCCAGCTTCAAGGTCCGAGCCAGAGCCAGCGGCACCGTCTCAATATAAACCGGGTCTGATTCCGGATCCCCCGGGATGGCAATGCCTTGGGCCGGCTTCTGGTAGAGTTGATCCAGCCGGTTTTCCAAAGGCAGGCTCTTGTCGCTCAAAAACAATTTAGTCGCGGCAAAGCCGGAAAGGGTCGCGAAAAATAATCCCAAGGCTATAATTTTTTTTGCTGCTTTTATCCCCATCTCGCTCCCTGGCTTAAAAAATCTCCCAGGTAAATAACATCCTTCATCTCATCTCCAAGTTCCATCAACCTTTGTGCAAGACTCTCCTATTATACAAAATTCGGCCGCCTCCGGCAAGTCTTCGCCGGCGTAAAAATTCGGCGATCAGCGAATTCGTCAAGATAAAATTTATTCGTAAACCTTTTCCAGCGTGAGATCGGCGTTGACCGCGTCCTTCTCAATGTCGCGCACCTTTTTCATATCCTCTTCCAGCTCGTCGTAATATTCGTGCTGGATCAGCGCTGACATAATTTCGGAGGTTCCGGTCCAGATCATGGTCAGCCGGGTGTCGCGGAGCGCCCTTTCAATGGGATAGACATCGGTATAACCGATCCCGCCCATAATCTGCATGGCGTTGTTGACCACTTCCCACGCGGTCTCGGTCGCGAATTTTTTGGCCTCGCTCACGATCCTTCTCGCAATCATCCCGGAATCAATCACCCGGGCCGCGGTATAAACGATCCCGCGCGCCGCGTCAATCTTGGCCAGGCTTTCCGCAACCTTGAAGCTGACCGCCTGGAACTTGCGGATCTGACGGCCGAAGGCCTTGCGCTTCATTGAATATCTGGCCGCCAACTCAATCGCGGCCCTGGCCCCGCCCACCGCTCCGGCCGCGCTGGTCATCCGCTCCGGGATCATCATCTGGTTGAAGATCAGGGCGCCGCCGTGTTCCAAGCCCACGATATTGGACTTGGGAACCCGGATCTCATTGAAAGAAATACGGGCGGTGCCTCCTCCCCGTGTGCCCATAAGGCCGAACAGGGTTTCGGTTTTGACCCCGCGGTCGCGCTCCACCAAAAACACGCTGATGGACTTGTGCGGCTCGGCCTTGGGATCGGTCTTGACATAGACCAGGAAATAGTCAGCGCCCTTGCCGCCCACGATAAATCTTTTCGCCCCGGTCAGGATGTAATCATTGCCGTCCTTTTTCCCGACCGTGGTGCATCCGAAAAAGTCAGAGCCTCCCCTCGGCTCGGTCAGGGCCTCGGCGCAAATCAATTTCCCCGCCAGGGTCGGCTTCAAAAACTTTTCCTTCTGATCGTCATTGCCGAATACATTGATCGCCTCGCCCACGATGCTGGGAAGGGAATACTGGCAGGCGAGCGCCGTGCCCAATACCCCGATCTCCTCCAACGCCGCGATCTCTCCGGTCCATTTCATTCCCCGGCCGCCCCATTTCTTGGGGAAGCGCAGCCCGATCAGGTTTTGACCCGAGACCGCCTTGTCAAACTCGTAGGGGAATTCAATTTCCCCCTTGTCCATCTTCTTGATCAGGTCCGGGGGAACGCTCTTGACAAACTCCCTCACCTCGTCCCTTACCTTGAGTTCCTCCGGGGTCAACAGCACCGATTGAATATCCATCTTCTCCTCCTTCGTGGCGCAGACACTCTTGTCCGCGCATAATTAATTCGTGGCGCAGACAATCTTGTCCGCGCATAATTAAAATTTGCGAGCGGTACTCCGCGATTTTTCAGCCGTATTGTAGCATTCTCTCCAGGGCAAGGCGAGCCTGGCTCCGCGTCGGCTCCGGCACGATCACCCGGTTGATCCAATATTTTTCTCCTTTTTCAATCCGGTCCAAAGTCAGCGCCAAATTTGCCAGATTGATCTTATACATATTCGGGCAGGCGCTGCGCGCGAGCGGAATCACCTTGAGCCTTCCGCTCTGCTCTTTGGCCAGCCGTTCCACCAAATGAATCTCCGTGCCCGCCGCGATGATGGAACCTTCGGGCTGGGATTCCACATATTTGATGATCTGCTCGGTGGACCCGGTCGCGTCCGCCAACTCAACCACTTCTCGCGGCGTTTCGGGGTGCACAATAATTTTGGCATCCGGGAATTCCTTGCGGATCCTCGCCACATCCTCGGTTTTGAAAAAGGTGTGAATATGACAGTAGCCCTTCCAGAGAATGACTTTGGCGCGCCGGATTTGCTCAGGGTCGGCGCCCCCTAATTTCATTTCGGGCTGGTAAATCAGGAGGTCTTTTTCAAAAAAACCGAGATGGCGGCTGGTGTTCCGGCCCAGGTGTTCGTCCGGGAAGAAGAAGATTTTTTCCGCGTTGGAGAATGCCCACTTGAACAATTTATCCGCGTTGCCGGAGGTGCAGCAGGCCCCGTTATTCCTGCCGCAAAAGGCCTTCAGCTCCGCGTCGGAATTCACATAGGCAATGGGCGCAA
>CAIYYW010000171.1 GCA_903930515.1 uncultured delta proteobacterium
AATTTCTACACCCTGGGCGTGGCTTTCCATGCCCTGCTGGGATGGGACATCTTCTATGGCACCCTGGCCGCCGCAATCATCACCGGCGTTTATACCACCTTCGGCGGCCAGACCGCGGTGATCATGAACGACCTGATGCAGGGGATCCTGCTGCTGGTCGCCGGGTTCACGCTTTTTTTCCTGGGCATCCATTTCCTGGGCGGATGGGAAGTTTTTTGGCACGCCCTGCCGTTGTCGCACCGGCTCCCGTTCAGCGGCTTCAACCGGCCGGGTGAATTTCCGATGGTGGGCATTTTCTGGCAGGACGGCATGGCCAATTCCATGGCTTATTATTTTATGAACCAGGGCTTGATCATGCGGTTTTTGGCCGCGAAGAGCGTGCGGGAGGGGAGGAAAGCCGCGATTTTCACCGTGCTGTTGTTGATGCCTCTGGCCGCGATTGCGGTGTCAAACGGCGGGTGGCTGGGCAAGGCCATGGTGGTCACGGGCCTGCTGCCGGAAAGCGTTAAGGCCACGGATATTTTCGTGAGGGTTTCCGAACTGGTGGCCATGCCCGGTCTGTTCGGGCTGATCATGGCGGCCCTGACTGCGGCGATGATGAGCACCGCGGACGCCTACATCAACGGCGTGTCCGCAATCGTGGTCAACGACATCTGGAGACCGTTCCTGGCCAAGAACCGCTCGGATAAATATTATTTGCGGGTGGCGCGAATATTCGCCCTGGTCGCCACTTTTGTCGGCATTGCGCTGGTGCCCATTTTTGAAGGGTTCAAGTCCGTCTATCGCGCGCACGGCGCCTTTACCGCGGCGATCACCCCCCCCATGGTGGTCACGGTTATCCTCGGCATCCTCTGGAAAAGATTCACCCCCAAGGCCGCCTTCTCCACACTCATTTTTGGCACCGTCGCCATGTTCCTGTCCCTCAGCCCCCATCTGTTCCCCTTTACCGTGGCGCCCTTTGCCGCGCTCCATGGAGTCGGTTCGGTCGGTTTCATCTGGATGCGGGCATGCTATGGCATGGTGGTTTGCACTTTGATCGGAGTGGGGGTGTCATATTTCACGGCGCCCCGTAAGGAAGAAGAAATCCAAGGATTGATGGTCGCGAGCCTGCAAAAGGCCAAGGAGCTCTTCAAGGGCGGCAAGGTCAACGACCGGGAAAAAGGCAGGACCATCTCGCTGGAGTTGAGGACCGCGGAGGTGAATGACGCCCTGATCCATCCGGCCGATCTCATGGCCATGAAAGCCGAGCCCGGCGATTTGATCTATGTCCAGGACCGGAGATGGTGGCTGGGGGGATTGAAATCCCTCCACACCCGCGCGGCCTCGCCGGCGATGGAAGCCGAGGCCCAAAAACAGAATGCGGAAAAAGGGGTGATCTTCCTGTCATCCAAAAATATCGAGATCGGGGTGCTCAACCCCGGAGAAATGGTAAAAGTGGAAAAGATCATGTAGTTGAACAACCGCTTTTTGCGGCTAACTTAAATGCCAGAGATGAAGACGCGGATATTTTTAATCAGGCATGGCGAGACGCTCTGGAACCGCGAGCAACGGTGCCAGGGGTTCTCGGACATCGCGCTCTCGGAAAAAGGACTGGAACAGGCGGACCGCCTGGCAAAATACCTGGACCGGACGGGCAAGCTCTCCGCGGTATATTCCTCAGACCTGATCCGGGCGAAAAAAACCGCGGAGCCGATCGCGAAGAAGCAGAATCTGGAAGTCCAGACCGATCCGCGTCTGCGGGAACTTAACCAGGGCGAGTTGGAAGGAAAAAATATATCAAGTATGCTCGGCAAATATCCTGAACTGTTGGAAAAATGGGCCAAAACCCCCAAAGAAGTGATTATGCCGGGCGGGGAATCCCTGCCCCAACTGCAGGCCCGGGCCTGGACGGCCTTTTCCGAAATTGTGGAACGGCATCTTGGGGAGACCCTGGCCATTGTCGGCCATAACCTCTGCAATATCACCATCCTGAGCAAAATCTTGGAGCTGGATTTGAATAACTTCAGACGGCTCAAGCAATTCAGCGCCAGCCTCAACGAATTTGAAATCAGCCCCCAGGGTTCCGTAATCCTCCGTTTGAACGATACCCATTTTTTGGATTAGAGTCCTGAATTTGGCCGGAAAATTTAATCAATTCCAAGGACGATCAGTTCCACGATCTTCTTTACCCGCGGGTCCACCACATGGTAACAGACCTTGACCCCGTCCCGCCTGGCTTTGATCAGCCCGTTCCGGCGCAGGATGGAAAGGTGCTGGGAAACGGTGGATTGGGGGAGGCCTAGTTTTGCCTGGATCTTGCTCACATTACATTCATCCTTGATCAGGCCGACCACGATCTGGAGCCGGATCGGGTGGGCGATGGCCTTGAGCATCTCGCTCAATTGCTCAAAATCTATCCTTTTGCTCATTATGGAATATTCTATCAGGCACCATTTATTTGTCAATCAGTATATCTGGATTGTTGCTTCCGTCGCCGCGGCCGGCAATTCGCCGGAACTGACTTGCAATTACCGGGAATTTCCGCTAGAAATTTAGGATTACTAAAAAGGGGGATGGCAGATGAAAATGTTTAGAATAATCGGTATAATCGGGTGTCTTTCAATCTTGGTATTTTCAGGAGCAGTGATGGCCGCGAAGGTAGAGAAAGTCAGTTATAAGGGATGGCAATGCTTGAAGCTGAGCAACGCGGACACCGAGGTCTATCTGGCCCCGGAGATCGGGGGCCGGATAATCCAGTACAGCTATCAGGGACATCCATTCCTTTGGGTGAACAAGGCCTTTGAGGGCAAGGTATATCCGATCAGCGAGAACAACAAGCTGGAGAACTGGAAGAGCTACGGCGGGGACAAGGTCTGGCCGGCTCCGCAGGGA
>CAIYYW010000172.1 GCA_903930515.1 uncultured delta proteobacterium
CCCCATTTAGTGGGTTTTCAAATTTACTGCTTTTTAAATTAAGTGCTGTTTAATATTATGCCGGAATTCAAGAAGTTTGTCAAATGTCTGCGCCGGGGCTTTCCATCCTGCTTCGCCAAGGAGGCTGTCTATTTTCGCGGGTCTGGTTTTTATTGTAATGCCATATAAAAATATGATAAAATAGTAATATGGAAACAAAGATAAAAACGAAGGCCAAAGATAAGAAGCGAAGGGTTCCCGTCACCAATCAGTTGCAATTATTGGGGGTAGATGCATCTGCTCTGGAATCAGGGCGGGGAGGCGCGGGCGAGGAGGATTTTATCAATCCGCGTCCGGAGGCGATTTTCATCGGGAATCGGCGGTTGCGAGATTACCTTATGGAGCGCGGTCTGGGCGAGGTGATCTATCTTCGGGAATTCATCTTCGGTTCGGATCTGGGTCCGTTTCTGTCGGGCTACAGTTCCAGCGGTCGGCGTGCGATCCATCCGGGGATTATGCTGAGCTTGATTATGTATGGGATTATGGAGGGCAAGTGGTCGCTGCGGGAGTTGGAGGAGTTGGCGATCAAAGATGTCTGCGCGTGGTGGCTGTGCGGGGGCGAGCAGCCGGATCACAGCACGATTGGCAAGTTCATCAACCGGTTTGCGGAGATTTTGACGGAGGATTATTTTGTCTCGCTCACGCAAAGTTTGAGCAAAGCGTTGAAGATTTCTTGCGGGGCGGTGGCCGGGGATGGGACGGTGATTGAAGCGGTTAGCAGCCGGTATCGGGCGATCAAGAAGGAAGCGGCGGCGCAGGCGTTGGCGGAGGCTCGGGCTCAGGCGGCAAAAACGGTTGAAGACTCTGGGGCTCGGTTGGTCTTGGAGCAAGCTCAGTCCGTGGTTGATGAGATTTCGGAGCGGGAGGAAACCGCCCGGAAGAACGGACAGAAGCGGTCGCCGGCGGTTTGCCCGAACGAGCCGGAGGCGGTGATTCAGCCGCTGAAGAACAAATGCCACCGCCCGTCGTATAAGCCGTGCGTTCTGGCGAATGAAGCTCAAATGATTGTGGGACAGAGCCTCCAGGCTTCGGACGAGGGCGACTCGGTGGCGCCGATGCTTAAGCAACACCAGGCGATCTTTAACCGTCTTCCTCTGCGGGCCTTGTTTGACGCGGGATATCATAATTATAAGGTTTTGAGCTTGTGTGTTGGCCTGGAGTTGGATACGCTCTGTCCTCCGGGGCGGGCGGATCGGGGAAATTTTGAAAAGCAAATTTCCTCGGATCAATTCGCCAAGAGTGATTTTAGCTACGACCCGGAGAATGATCTTTATCGCTGTCCGGAAGGCAAGGAACTCCGGCGGGAGAGCGTTATCAAGCAGAATGGTCAAGAACGGATTGAGTATCGTTGCAAGGAATGTTCGGGATGCGCCCAGCGCGGGAGCTGCACCAAGGATCCGAAGGGGCGAAGGGTCAGCCGATATTCGGTGGACGAGTATAAGGAAGCGATGAGGCAAGTTTTTGAGAGTGAGGCGGCGCGAAAAATTTATGGTCAACGGAAGGCGATGGTTGAGCCGGTGATCTCGCAATTGAAATGCGTCCAACGATTGGATCGTTTTCACCGGAAAGGCTTGCGCGGGGCAGGCTTGGAGCTTGCGCTGCACTGCGATGCCCACAATCTAAAGAAGGCGATCAAGATGAAGATCCGGATGGTCGTAGCGGGCATTTTTGCTGAAAAGGATGGATCCATTCGGCTTTTAGGTGTTATTGCGTTCATTTTCGTGGCGGAGGATCAATTTTAAAGAAGGGAGAGATTCCCAGGTTGCGGAGAGCGCTTTCGCAGAGGAAGCTTGCCAAAAGATCAATTTTTAGACAGCCTCCAAGGCTACGCAGGACAGGCCGGAAAGCCCGTACCCGCAGATCAGAATGTCTGCGCCCCAAGAATTCTTTGCGTTCTTTGCGCC
>CAIYYW010000173.1 GCA_903930515.1 uncultured delta proteobacterium
GTGCTCGGGACCACCGATGACGATTATTACGGAGACCTGGACGATTTGCGGGTGAGCGAGGACGAGGTTGAATATTTGATGCAGGGCGCGGAGCGATATTTGCCGGACATCAGAAGGGCGCGGATGATCCGGGCCTGGGTCGGGATCCGGCCCACGCTTTTTGCCTGGGGCAAGAACGAGGACGCTTTGAGCCGGGATCATAAGGTGTTTGATCATGAGGCCATTGCAGGGGTCAAGGGAATCGTGTCCATTGCCGGGGGCAAGCTGGCCAGTTACCGGCTGATGAGCGAGGAAGCCGCTGATCTGATCGGCAGGAAGCTGGGAGTAAACGCGAAATGTCAGACTCATCTGATCCCTCTCCCGGGCGGAGACCGGATGCCGGACGCGGATGCTCTGGCGGAGAAATATCAGGCGCCGGTTTACGCGGTTCACCGGATGATTTACCGGCAGGGTTCGCGCGCGGAACAAATCCTGGAGTTGACCCGCGAGCAACCGGAGCTGAAAGAAATGATCTGTCATTGCGAGCCGGTCCTGGCCTGCGAACTGGTCCATTGCATCCGCAAGGAATGGGCAACCACCCTCTCCGACCTGAGAAACCGCACCCGTTTGGGAACCGGCCCCTGCCAGGGAATGAGATGCGCGGGAATGGCGGCCGCGGTCCTGGCCAAGGAGTTGGACCTATCGGCCAAGCAGGCGGAAGAAGAGCTGGTGAGTTTTTTGGAAAAACGCTGGAAAGGCAACCGGCCGGTCCTGGAAGGAAAAACCCTGGAGCAGGAGGAGTTGATCCAGGCAAAATATTTCCTGGTCGCCAACCTCGGCCGTCTGGTCAATCGGAAATGAACAAGCTCCAAACAGATGTTCTGGTGATCGGCTCCGGCCTGGCCGGAACCGCCGCGGCGCTTTCGGCCGGCGCATCCGGCAAAAAGGTCGCCGTCCTTTCCCGCGACGGCGGGGCCAGCGCGATGAGCTCCGGGGCTTTGGACCTTGCCGGGGACCTGCTCACGGTTCCGGGCCGTCCCGAGCTTTGGTCCAATGGGATCGCGAAAAACCTGGAAGATATTTTGATCCGCATCCCGGATCATCCCTATCGTCTGCTCGGAAATTCCTCGGAAAAAGTCCTTGCCAAAATCAAGACCGCGTTCAACTTGGTCTTCCCGGCCGGAAATGGCCTGGTCTCTGGAAATTTCGCCAACAACCAACTGGTCTTCAACCAGCTTGGCACTTTCAAAGCAACCGCTTGTTGCCAGACTCAGATGCTCAGCCTTGACGATCTTCGCGATGCGGATCAGGCCCTGGTGGTTGATTTCCCGGAATTAAGGGATTTTGACGCGGAATTTTTCCGGAAAAATTTTGAATCCTGGAGCGCGCAACTCGGGGCGAAAACCAAACTATCCATCCGAAAGGTCGAGCTGAATTCCGGTTTTGGCAAAACCAGTTTGGAGATAGCCAAAGCTTTTGAACAAAATCCCGAGAGCCTGGACCGACTGTCCGGCCAATTGAAAGGAATCAATTCCCCGCTCCTGATTCTCCCGGCCGTGCTTCCGGGCAAAACGCGCAAGGAAATCTTGCAACGGCTGGAACAGGAAACCAAGGGCAAGGTCCGGGAATTACTCGGGCTGCCCCCCTCGGTTCCGGGCAAAAGGCTTAATCAATACCTGGAAGCAAGCCTTGCTCAAGCGGGGCATCTGCGCATTATTGGAAAAGGGATCGGGAATAATTCCCAAGGCAATAAATTGATCTCGGTCCGGGCCAAAGGCGACACCGGGGAGATGGAAATTTTCGCCAAATCTTTTGTCCTGGCCGGCGGAAGTTTTCTGGCCGGGGGATTGGTCAAATCCGGCGAGTTTAAAGAAGGACTGTTCGGCCTGGAAGTCTTCCAGCATTCGCGGGGCTTGGGCAATATTTTTACGGAAAAACTTACCAGCCTCAGGGTCACGGAGCCGCATCCGGTTTTTTCCGTCGGGGTGAAAGTGGATTCCGAGTTCAGGCCGCTCGGGCCGAAGGGCGAGCCTGCTTTTGAAAATCTCTTCGCGGCCGGGTCTATCCTGAGCGGATCCAACTACATCTTTGACAGCGCCGGGGCGGGATGCGCAATTGCGACCGGATTCAGCGCCGGAGAAAAATTATCCAAATTTTAAACCAAGAAGGAGGAAGGGAAAAATGATTATGGCTTATGTATTGGTGGAAGGGGCTGCGGGGAAGAATGTGAAAAATGTCCGGGACCAGATCCGGAACACCAAGGGCGTGGTGAGCGCGGAGTTGGTGACCGGTCCTTATGACATTATCGTCCAGATCCAGGGCAAGGATATGGGCGAGCTGACCAAGGTGGTTACGGATAAAATCCTGTCCACCAAGGGAGTGGGCAAAACCATCACCCTTGTGGTAATTTCATAGGGATGGACCCGTTATATCTCTGGCGGGATCCGCAAACCGGATTCCGCCGGAAGTTGCCTTATTCCAAAGTCAAAAACGCGCTCCTGTCCAAATACGAGCAGGGGCGGAACCGGATCGCGCCCAAGGCTTTTCCCTTTGTCGGGATCATTGACTTGGCCAATTTCTGCCAACTGAGTTGCCCGCTCTGCCCGACCGGGCAGAAGGTTGAAGGCCGCAAACCAGGGGTGATGAAACTTTCCACGGTGGACCGGATTTTGGAACAACTGGGAAATACCCTGATTGATGTGGAACTGGACAACTGGGGGGAACCGTTCCTCAATCCCGAGATTTACCAGATCATCGCCCGGTTCAGTAGCCGGGGGATTAAAACCGCGATCAGCAGCAACCTTTCCTTTGAAAAACAATTCAACGCCGGGGATTTGATCAAGAGCGGATTGGATCATCTGATCGTGAGCCTGGACGGCGCCACCCCTTCGGTTTATCAGAAGTATCGGAAGGGCGGCAATTTTGAATTGGTGATGGATAATTTAAAAAAAATAATTGAGTCGAAAAAAGCGCTTAAAAGCCGGAGGCCTTTTGTCACGATGAAGTTTTTGGTTTTCCCGCATAATTTGCACGAGCGGGAGGCCTTTCAAAAACTAGCCGATGCCCTCGGCGCGGATCGTGCCTGGTTCAAAGCGCCCTATTTCCCCCAGGCCCTGATTGACCGGCTCTACCCGGGAATTTCCCCACAGAAGCTTTCCCCATCCCCGAGTCCGGCCCCGACCCGCAAGAATTGCCACTGGCTCTGGAATTCGGTTGCCATTTCCGGGGACGGCGGGGTTTCTCCCTGTTGTTTCGGGATTTCATATCATCCCCGCTTTGATTTTGGAAATATCCTGGAGCAGGGTTTCCGCGAAATCTGGCTCAGCCCGATCTATCAGGAAGCGCGTTCGGTTTTCCTCGGTAAAAAGCCCAAAGACGAGCGCGCCCGCTTCTGCGAGTTATGCCCGCACCGGGGCGGCTGAGCTTTGCAGAACCTTTTCTTATAGAAAAAACCATCGCCCTGGCGGAATTTTTATGAAGTTGCGCCCGGGTTAATGTTTAATATAATAATTATCTATGCTTAATTATAGGATCTTGTGGAGGGACCCCGTCACCGGCATGAGAAGACCCTTTCTGCCCAGGAGAATACTCAATGCCGGATTCAGCAAACTGGCCCAGATCAGCAAGCTCCGTAAAACCCCTTTTTACCCTTTGAGCGCGGTGGTGGAGCCGACCAATATCTGCCAGCTAAGGTGCCCGATCTGCGTGACCGGGATGAAGGTTAAGGGCCGGCCCAAGGGATATATGCGGCTGGAAACCGCGGAGAAGGTCGCGGAACAGATCGGACCATATTTGCTGGGGGTTGAGCTGGATAATTGGGGCGAATCGCTTTTGCATCCCCAAATTTTTGACCTGGTTAAAATTTTTAAATGCGCCCGGGTTCAAACCTCCATCTCTTCCAATCTCTCCCTCAAAGATTTTGATCCGGAAGCCTTGATCGCTTCCGGGCTGGATGTTTTTATTGTCAGCATGGACGGGGTAAGAGAGGAGACTTATTTGAAATACCGCCGTGGCGGAAACTTTGCGCTGGTTTTGGAAAACATTAAAAAGCTGGTTGAGGCCAGGAAGAAGATGAAAAAAGCCAACCCCTATATTTCACTGAAATTTATCACTTTTCCCCATAACCTCCAGGAGCAGGAAGAATTTAAGGCCCTGGCCAAAACGCTGGAAGTA
>CAIYYW010000174.1 GCA_903930515.1 uncultured delta proteobacterium
CAATGATCCAGTCCGCGGTCTTGATCACTTCCAGGTTATGCTCAATCACCATCACGGTATTGCCCTGGCCGACCAGCCGCTCTAGCACATCCAGAAGTTTCTGCACATCCGCAAAATGGAGTCCGGTGGTGGGCTCGTCCAGCAGGTATAGGGTTCTTCCGCTGGCGCGTTTGGACAGTTCTCGGCTGAGCTTGATCCGCTGGGCCTCTCCTCCGGAAAGGGTGGTCGCGGCCTGGCCGAGTTGGATATAGCCGAGTCCGACCTCCTGGAGGGTCTGGAGCTTGTTCCGCGCCGAAGGGATATTGGAAAAAAATTCGCCAGCCTCGTCCACCGTCATCTCCAGGGCCTCGGCGATATTTTTCCCTTTATATTTGATCTCCAGGGTTTCGCGGTTGTATCTCTTTCCTCCGCAGACATCGCAGGTGACATAGACATCGGGCAGGAAATGCATTTCCACCTTGATCAATCCGTCTCCCTCGCAGGCCTCGCATCTTCCTCCCTTGACATTGAAGCTGAACCTTCCCGGCTTATATCCGCGCAACCGGGCTTCCGGGATTTGAGCGAACAACTCGCGGATATGGATGAACAAGCCGGTGTAGGTGGCGGGGTTGGAGCGCGGGGTTCTCCCGATCGGGGATTGGTCAATATCAATCACGCGGTCAAGGTGTTCCAGCCCGGAGATGCTTTTTACCTTTCCGGCCGGCTCCTTGCTCCCGAAGATTTTCTGGGCCAAAATCCGATAAAGGGTGTCCACCACCAGGGTGCTCTTGCCCGAGCCGCTCACGCCGGTGACGCAAATGAACAACCCGATCGGAAAGCTGACTTCAATATTTTTCAGGTTGTTGGCCTGGCATCCCTTGAGCGTGAGCCATCGGCCGTCATTTTTTTTTCGGAGCTTCGGAACCGGGATTTCCAAACGGCCGGACAGGTAGGCGCCGGTGAGCGAGTCGGGATTCTTGAGGATGTCCCCGGGCGTTCCTTGGGCGACCACTTTTCCGCCGTTGATCCCGGCGCCGGGTCCGAGATCAATCACCCAGTCCGCGGTCCGGATGGTCTCGGCATCGTGTTCCACCACGATCACGGTATTGCCCAGGTCGCGCAGCGCGATCAGGGTGTCTAAAAGTTTCCGGTTGTCTCTGGGATGAAGGCCGATGCTCGGCTCGTCCATAATATAGAGCACGCCCACCAGGCGCGAGCCGATCTGGGTGGCGAGCCGGATCCGCTGTCCTTCCCCTCCGGCCAGGGTGCCGCTGTGTCGGTCAATGGTGAGGTAGTCCAGGCCGACATTGATCAGGAACTGGAGCCGCTCTCGGATTTCCTTGAGGATTCGGCGGGCGATTTCCATTTCCTTCGGGCTGAGCTGAATTTGCTCGAAAAAAACTTTGGCCTGCTTGATGCTTAATCCGGTGATCTCGGAGATATTTTTCTCCGCGACCTTGATTGACAGCGATTCGATCCGGAGCCGGGCGCCTTTGCATTTCGGGCAGGGCCGGATATTCATATACCTTTGAAATTCCTCCCGGATCATTTCCGACTCGGTTTCGTGGAACCTCCGGTCCAGGTTCGGGATCAAGCCTTCAAACGGCCGTTGGTCTTTCCAGAGCCGGTCTTCCAGTTGGAGGGAGAATTCAATCTCCTCTTCGCCGGACCCGAACAGGAGGGCATTTTGAATATCCCGGGGGATTTTTTTCCAGGGAGTGTTCAGGTCAAACTGGTATCGCTTGGCCAGGCTGCGGAGCATTTCGTAAAAGAACGCGGAGGAGACGCGCTTGGCCCAGGGGACGATGGCGCCTTCGCGGATGGACAGGTCGGGATTGGGAACGATCAGGTCCGGGTCGAAATACATTTTGGTTCCAAGCCCGTCGCATTCCGGGCAGGCCCCGTATGGATTATTGAAGGAAAAGAGCCTTGGGGAAATTTCCGGATAGCTGACCCCGCAGTCGGCGCAGGCGAATTTTTCGCTGAAGGTGAGGGTTTTTCCGGAGTCCAGCAGCTCAATCCGGACAATGCCCTCGGCCTGGCGGAGCGCGGTTTCAATGGAGTCCGCAAGCCGGGTCCTGATTTTTTCCGCATCCATCACCAGCCGGTCCACATAAACTTCTATGGTATGCTTCTTGTTCCGGTCCAGGCTGATCTCTTCGGAAAGGTCATAAACCTTGCCGTCAATCTTCGCGCGCACGAACCCGGATTTCCGGAGTTGGTCCAGTTCTTTCCGGTATTCGCCTTTCCTGCCCCGGACCATCGGCGCGAGCACCGCGAACCTGGTTTTGGGAGGGAGCGACAAAGTCTGATCCACGATTTGCTGTACGGTCTGGGTCTTGATCTCCTTTCCGCAAATGTGGCAGAAGGGATGTCCGACCCGGGCGAAGAGCAG
>CAIYYW010000175.1 GCA_903930515.1 uncultured delta proteobacterium
AGCAGCGGATGGACCCGACCCCGTCTCGAGCAAACAGCCCGTGATTATGACAGGCTTGCCTCGGAGATTCAAAAAACTGGCGTTCGCCAAACAAAACTCCATGCTCCTCGTGGAGCGAAAGCCATCGGCGTTCCTTGGAAAAATGGCAGGACCATCAATATCTGGCGGGATGAAGGCTTCTTGGTCTACAATGCTATGGATCCCAATGTAACACCTCAGGTCATTGCCCAGCAAGCAAAACGAGTGGGAGGCACCCTCCACGCAGCCGCTTCTGGACGTTTCGAATATCGTTCTTCTCTCGTACGCGTTGATGTTAGCGATGGAAAGTTTATTTTCGAGGTCCAGAGACTTGATCCAATTAATGCAAAGGCTATAGGAAAATCTTCCATAATCCAGTTCAACCCAAGGATGAGAAACATAACTGCAAGTTCGCTGGAGAAGGCTTGGGTCGAAAATGGTGTTTCCAGAGAAGATGCGCGTGCTCTGGCCCAGAGATGTCTCAATGACCCTGAGTATTTCAAGATGATGAATCGTGAGCCGCGGATGAATTGGAAACTAGGCCTGAATTGGCAGGCAGTAGGCGTTGCGGCACTTGCAGGCTCTTTCGTTTTTGTAGGTTCGACGCTTTTCTGTCTGCTTAAAGGCGAATATATTGAATGGAAAAAGATAAGTTGCTCGGCAATGCTTATAGCTGGGAGCACATTCATTGGTCAATACCTCGGCACCCAGATGGCATCCGCTTTGATTGTCACCGAGTTGGGCTCACGCCTTGCGATGGTTCTACCGTTAAGAGCTCTCGGAGTTGCACGCCTTGTAGGTAGCATAGGAGGATTTGCCGGCGGAATAATCACATCTGGTTTAATCTCTTATGGTGCATGGCTGTTGGGTTGGGGTGACCTGAGAACAGCCCATAGAAGTATGGCTGCCGGAGTGGTGGGCTCCATGGGAGGCGTTTCCTTCTTTTTCGGCACTCAGGCTACGGTAGCTGCTTTTGGCGTAGCGAGCACGGGGACTGCTATCTCTACGCTAAGCGGAGCAGCAGCATCTAATGCCACCATGGCTTGGCTTGGCGGTGGACCTTTGGCTGCCGGTGGTCTAGGAACTGCCGGGGGAGCTGTAGTTCTTACATGCGGAGTCGCAGTCATAGCGATAGTTCTAACGACAGGTGTTGCTGCTACATTCCGTTATCTGGATGCCCGCGAAAGGAAACTACTATTGCTCGGACGAATCGAAATTGTGCGTCAGCGCGTCTCTAAAGGATTACAACCTGAATGGCAACCAAGTGCTGGCTAACAGTGCGAAGTTGATGAATTCAGCGTGTCACAGCTTGTCACAGTTGCGGCCAATTTTATTTAATCTTTTCAAGTTCCTCCTGTCTTTGTCCGAGCAGGAATCGGGCGTAGATGATGGGGAGGGCACCGCCTGGCTGAAAGCCAACTATCCGGAAGAATTCGCGGCAAGTATTTTAGATAGATGAAAAAAGCGCGCATTACCTCAAGGCTGTCACGATCAGCCCGGTCTGCGCCAAAGAAAAAGCCCCCGGAAAACCGGGGGCTTTCTCTCAACTGAATTCAGTTAGCTTAGAGCGATTTTTTGAAAGCGGGCGCGGGTTTAAACCTCACGGTCTTGCTCGCCTTGATCTGGATTTTCTGTTTGGTCTTGGGATTGATCCCCATTCTGGCCTTTCTCTTCGCGACCTTGAAGGTTCCGAAATCCGGATAGGCAACCTTGCCTTCCTTCTTCACGCCCTTCTTGATCTCGGCAAAAGCCTCTTCCAGAACCCCTTCAACATCCTTCTTGCTCAGCCCGCACTTCGCGGCCACTGCCCCGATTAAATCTCCTTTGGTCATCTTCTTCTCCTTTTTTTTGGGTTTTGAATTCCTCGTTTCTATTTTCGGTCCCTCATCCGTCTATTCAAAACCTCAGAACCCTTTGCCCTTAAACCCATCCTGACCTTATAGTATGCGGATTTTTTAAGCCTTGTCAAGTCCCGACCGCATTTTTCCTGATCTTTCCCGGCCCCACCCCTTGCAAACCTTCATAAACCCTTGCCCTTGCCCATCCGCATCCCCCAATTCCCCAAAAAGGATCAGGTCTTTGCTTTATCCTTAATGATGCCGATCTTTCCCAAACTTAAATCCATGATCGCGTCAACCCCTGATTAACAGAGGAGGAGAGGCCCCAGACCGCGGGACGGCCGCCCTGGTCCATTTCCCTTAATTATTAAGCAGGATTGATAAAGGGGCAATCTGTGCTTAAATAACGGAATGGGTTCGGGGAAAAAAGACGGGGAATTATTATTATGGATTTTCGGGCGGCTGCGGAAGCGGTTCGGGGAGAAGGCGTGGAGGCGGGAGGGTGATTTGACGGGGCTGTTGGTCCGGACGGTTTTAAGCCAGAACACTACCGATTTGAACCGGGACCGGGCGTATCAGGGTCTTCGGAAGCGGTTCCATAACTGGGAGGATCTGATCGGAGCGAAACCATCAGGGCTTGAAAAGCAAATCCGCTCGGGCGGACTGGCGCACCAGAAGTCGGCCCGGCTTAAACAGATCCTCGGCCGGATCAAATCGGAGAATGGCTCGCTGGATTTGTCTTTCCTATGCCGGATGACGATGCCGCAGGCGCGCGACTACCTGCTTTCCTTCAAGGGGATCGGCGACAAAACCGCGGCGATCCTGCTCCTGTTCGGCTGCGGCAAAAACGCTTTCCCGGTTGACACCCACATCTTCCGGGTGACCGGGCGGCTCGGCCTGATCCCCCAAAAAGCCAATGTCCATCAGGCGCACCTTTTGCTGGCCGACCTGGTCCCCGCGGAACTGGCCTATGAATTCCACCTCAACCTGATTGAACACGGCCGGAAAATTTGCCCGGCCCGGAAACCGGATTGCCCGATCTGCACTCTTAAAGGGAAATGCCGATCTTATATTAAAATGGAAAAGAAATGAACGAGCGAATTGCAGCGATCCTGGAGCGGCTGAAGCGGATTGAGAGGACGATCCTCCTGGTCCGCGGCGGGCTGGGTCTGCTCGTCTTTATTTCGGTTTTGCTTTTGATCCTGCTCTTGACCGGGTTGGCGGCCCGGCTCGGGCACGGCTCGGTCTTGCTCGGTCTCATTTTCTGGGTATCGGTCCCGGCCGGGGCGATCGGGTTGGCGGTCCTGGTCCGGAAAAGCTGGCTGAGCCTGGAACAGGCCGCGCTGGTTTGCGAGCGGAAGTTCCCGGAATTGAACGACGGCCTGATCAGCCTGGTCCAGCTTTCCGGGATGGTGGAAAAAAACCAGACGGATTTTTCCACTGCGCTTTTTGAAAAGCACCTGGAGCAGGTGGAAGAGAAATTGTCCAGGCTTAACCTGGAACA
>CAIYYW010000176.1 GCA_903930515.1 uncultured delta proteobacterium
GACCTCAGAAACCCGGTTAGGGCGGTATAAGCCGAGCCGGATCCTGAATACTCCTCCAGAGTGCCATTCAGCGTCAACATTGCCTCTACTTGATCGCCCTGGCGCCTGGGCAAAAAAAATAGTTGCCCTTGAAACAGCTTATGCGGATTTGACGGGGAAGGAGTATTCAGAGCTATCGCGCCTTCCGCCTTCGCCTACAGATTGTCCGAGCAAGAAGTGGCTTCCGGCCTTCGCTATCATCCGTCGCTAAAGCTATGGATGACAAGAAGCTTCGGCGGACAAGAAAGGCGCTCGCACATTCAAGAAGCAAATGGCGACTAAAGTCGCCCGCACAGAGTGGTCAAGGGCTGCGCCCTTGTCGCGACTGAATTCGCTCGCACATTGGAAGCAGCACGCAGGCAAGAGTGTCTGCACCCCGAATCTATGGCGACTAAAGTCGCCCGCACAGTTTGCTTGACAAGCCCATAGATATTGAGCTAATCTTCTGCCACAGATAAGCGGGAATATTTCCAGCCATCAAGATCAGTCTGAAAAAGAGAAGATAAAAAATGGAACGAGTGGCGATAATCGGACCCGGGGCAATGGGTATGTTGTTCAGCTATTTTTTGAAGCCGGTCTGTCCGGGGCTTATTCTGATTGACCATCGCGAGGACCGGGCAAAAAGGCTGAATGAGAATGGGGTGCGGATAGATACCATGGACGGGGTCAAGACGGTAATGGTCAGCACGACCGCCAATCCTTCAGAAGTGGGGCCGGTGGACCTGGTGCTGGTTTGCGTGAAGGCGTATTCCAGCTCAGAAGCCGTGAAGCGGTCGCTTGCGCTGGTGGGCAAGGACACCTTGCTCTTGACTTTGCAGAACGGGCTGGGCAATCTGGAGGCGATTACGGACCTGGTTCCGAATTCGCAGGTTTTGGGCGGGACCACCTCAATGGGCGCGAATGTGCTGGAGCCGGGCTTGGTAAAATTCGCGGGCGCGGGCGAGACCATCATCGGTCAGGCAAAGGCTGGAACGGATCAGGCGGAAAAGGCAGCCGGCCTGTTTAAGCAAGCCGGGTTGGAGGTCCAGACCACGGACAATCTCGCTGGGACCATCTGGAGCAAGGTTTTGATCAATGTCGGGATCAACGCGCTCACGGCCTTGCTCCGGGTTCGGAACGGACGGCTGCTCAAGTATCAGGGCAGCCGGAAGGTGATGGCCGAGGCGGTGAAAGAGGCGGAGGCGGTGGTCCAGGCCAAGGGTTTGAAATTGCTTTATCCGGACGCTCTGGCGCGGGTGGAAGAGGTTGCGGAAAAGACAGGGGAGAATATTTCCAGTATGCTCCAGGATGTTCGGGCGAAGCGGAGGACGGAGATTGAGGCGATCAACGGAGCGATCGTGAAAGAGGCGGAGCGATTGGGGTTGAGCGCGCCGGTGAACCGGGCGTTGACGATGTTGGTGAAGGCGTTGGAGGAGAGTTATTCGGAGCGTTTGTAAGGGAGTATGGCATACGCCCATTGCGGCTAAAGTCGCCCGCACAGAAAGGGAATGAATTTTTATTTAAGGAGGGAAAAATGGCGGTGAATGTAGTGAGCAAGATTGACGACCTGGTGGCGGTGAAGAATGTGATCGCGAGCGTGAGCAACAAGGCGGGGTTGGAAAAATTGGTCCCGGCGTTGCTTCAGGTTTGTCCGGGAGTGAAGATTTATTCCACCGGCGGAACCTTCAGTTCGCTCAAGACCATTATGGGCGATAATGCCGGGAAACAATTGATCCAGGTCTCGGAATTCACGGGCCAGCCGGAGATGCAGGGCGGGTTGGTGAAGACCCTGGACTGGAGGATTTATCTCGGGCTTCTGAGCGAGACCTACAACCCGGCGCACCAGGACGACCTTAAGAATTATAAGGGCGCTGCGTTTGACCTGGTGATCGTCAATTTGTATCCGTTCCGAGAGACCATTGCCAAGGCGGGCGTGACCAGCGAGGAAGCGCGGGCGAATATTGACATCGGCGGTCCGTGTATGATCCGGGCAAGCGCGAAGAATTTCATCCGGGTGACCCCGGTGGTTGACCCGGCGGATTATGAGAGTTTGATGGCGGAGCTGAAAAAGAACCAGGGCAGGTTGAGCCTCTCATTCCGGCACAAGATGGCGGGCAAGGCCTTTAATCATACCGCGAGTTATGACCGGGCGATCGCGGATTATTTCAAGGGCATCGGCAGCGACAAGGTGAGAAGCGCATATAAGGAGATTGTTTAGTTAAATCGCGACTAAAGTCGCTCGCACGAGAAGGTTGTCGCGCCTGAAGGCGCTCGCACATTAGAAGAAAAGGAGAAGGAAAATGCCGGAAGATCTGAAGAAGATGTATAAGACGATTGTTGAGGACCCGTTTCCAGCCAGGATGGAGATCAGTTTTATTGAAGATAACGGGGATCGGAAAACCCTTTTCTATGAAAAGGCGCTGTGGGTTATTCCGGGCGAGGGCAAAAAGGGATTGCGCTACGGCGAGAACCCGGGACAGCCTGCCGCTCTTTACAAGCTGGTGAACGGGAACCTTTTGCTGGGCGAGGTTGAGACGATCAAGCCGGGGATGTATCTGGCGAGCGACACCGAATTGCTCCAGAGCGGCAAGCATCCGGGCAAGATCAATTTGACTGATGTGGACAATGCGCTAAATATTCTCCGCTATTTCCCGGACAAGCCCACGGTGGTGATCGTTAAGCATAACAATCCCTGCGGGGTGGCGAGAGCGGAATCGCTGGCGGACGCGTATTGGCGGGCTTTTCATGCGGACCGGGTGGCGGCGTTCGGGGGAGTGATCGCCTTGAACCGCGAGTGCGACAAGGCCACCGCGGAGGCGATCCTGGACCAGTACGCGGAAGTGGTGGTTGCGCCGGAATACGCGCCGGGGGTTTTGGAGATGTTCAAGGTCAAGAAGAATGTGCGGGTGATGCGGGTGAAAAATATTTCGCGGCTCCAGGAATTCAAGGCCCAGGTTTATGTGGAATTCAAGAGTTTGATTGACGGCGGACAGGTGGTTCAGCAATCGTTCCTCAGTAAAGTCCAGGGCAGGGCCGACCTTAAGCTCGCCGAGACCGAATACAAGGGCAAGGTTTACAAGATCAACCGCGCCCCGACCGAGCAGGAATACAAGGATATGCTGTTCGGATGGTTCGCCGAACTCGGGATCACTTCCAACTCGGTGATCTATGTCAAGAACGAATGCACGGTCGGGATCGGGACCGGCGAGCAGGACCGGGTGGGCGTGGCCGAGATCGCAAGAGACAAGGCTTACCGCAAGCTCGCGGACCTTTATGCCTGGCAGCAATACCAGACCCCTTATAACGACCTTCCGAAAGAGGAACAGAAGAGGGAGTTGGACGAGCGGGTGAAAAAGGAGCGCGGCGGAATCCCGGGATCAACCATGATCTCGGACGCCTTCTTCCCGTTCAAGGACGGGGTGATGGTGGGATTGCGCGAGGGCGTGAAAGCCGTGGTGCATCCGGGAGGATCGGAGCGCGACTATGAAAGCATTGAAGCCTGCAACGAATTCGGCGCAACTATGGTCCTGACCGGGCAGAGGTGTTTCAAGCATTGATCCTTGTAGCGGCAGGCTTTATGTCTGCTATTCGCAAAAGGAGGGGCCGGGCTTGCCCGCCCAAATTTTTTTAATCGCCAAGATTTAAAAAGCGCAAAGGATTTTTGTTATTTCAGGTTTGTATCCCCTCGGGAGGCAATTCAACTGCCCCGAGAAGAAACCATTCCATTGCCGCCGCTTCGTAGGATTCAATATCTGTCGGAATCTTTGATCTGTCTCCTTCAGAAATATTGTCTGCCACAAATTTTGCAAATATTTTAGGAAGAGCGGGA
Source organism: uncultured delta proteobacterium (assembly GCA_903930515.1). Classification (GTDB taxonomy): domain Bacteria; phylum RBG-13-61-14; class RBG-13-61-14; order RBG-13-61-14; family DRUE01; genus CAIYYW01. The sequence goes on from CAIYYW010000176.1 coordinate 3,848, forward strand.
TTTTCTTTTGTCACCTGGCCAGCCCACATCAAAATGAGCGGATATGACAGGTAAGGATCTTCATCCCCAAAGGGAATATTTAAACTCTTGCCTAAATCAAC
>CAIYYW010000177.1 GCA_903930515.1 uncultured delta proteobacterium
GAGTTCTTCCTTCACCGGAGCCGGCGCAGGATTGATCGCAATTTCGGGTCCGGCCTCGGGCCCGGCGATTTTTTGGACCAGCTCCCGGGTTTCCGGTTTATTCAAAAGCATTTTCAAAATCAGGATCGCGGCCCCTTTATCCAGAGGCACATTGCCGTTGCCGCATTTGGGGGATTGGATGCAGGCCGGGCAGCCCAGCTCGCAGTCGCAGGCCAGAAGCATTTCCAAAGTCTTATCCAACAATTGCTCCAGAACCGAATAGCACCGTTCCGATAATCCGATCCCGCCCGGATACCCGTCATAAATGAACACCGCGGCCTTGCCCACCTGCGGATGGAGCGGAATACTGATCCCGCCCACATCGTCGCGGTCGCAAAACGCGAAGAGCGGAAAGAGCGCGATCGCGGCGTGCTCCAGGGCGTGGATCCCGCCCATAAAATTCAAGCCCTGCCGGACCACTTGGTCCCGGATGAAATCCTCTATTTCAATCCAGAGGCCCACGGTCTCAAACACCTGTTCGGGCAGGTCCAGATGATGCGTGCTCAGCCGGGTCTGGCCGCTGATCGCTTTTTTCTCAAACCCCGTCACCTGCTCGTGCACCCGCAACTCGCCGGAGCGGGCGATGAAGTTCTGGATCGGCCGGCTCGCCTTTATTTTTAAAATCTCGGTGTTTTTTTCGCTCAGGGCCCGGGTGTAATAACTCACCTGCGCGGGCCGGACATAAATATCCTTTTGCTCCAGGTCCAGCTTCACCACCTGATACTGGCGGGCGCGATGGAGGTAGATCGCTCCGGGATGACATTCGCTGAACGCCCGATGCCCGTCCGCGCTCCCGACCGTAGTCCGTTTTTCGCTCTCCGGATCCTCTTTTTCCAAAAAAATGGTCCAGCTTTCGCCCACCGATCGGATGTCCACTTCCATCTGCGGACGCCGCCTTGCCGCGCAATATGACTGATCGGAAACCCGTTGCACCAGCCGTCCCTCGTTCTTGAGTTCTTGAAACAGGCTCGGGGATTTTTGCTCCGAAAAATAGGGGTCATCCGGCTGGATCGCCAGTTCCGCGGCCGCGCATTCTATATGCGCTTTCAGGATCGGCTGATTCTCCGGATCAACCACCGCGGCCTCGAATCGGCTCTGGAAAAATTGGGCAGGATGCTTCATAAAATACTGGTCCAATGCGTCCTGCTGCGAGACCAGGATGATCAATGACTCGCGCTCCTTCCGTCCCACCCTCCCGCCCCTCTGCCAGGTGGAGGTGATGGTTCCGGGGTAACCGACCAGGATGCAGACATCCAACTCGCCGATGTCAATCCCCATTTCAAGCGCGCTGGTGCTGATCACGCCCAGCAGTTCTCCGTCAAAAAGTTTCTTCTCAATCTCCCTCCGCTCCTGGGCCAAATACCCGGCGCGGTAGGCGCTGATCCGCTCCGCGATTTTAGGCTCGGCTTTGATGGTCCAGGTGTAAATCAACTCGGTGATCTTGCGCGCCTTGGTGAAGACAATGGTTTTCAAGCCGAGCTTGACCGAGTGCTGGAACAGCCGGGACGCCACCGTGTAAGTGGAGAGGGTGTCCGGGTTCATAAAAATGAAATGACGGACGGAGCAGCCGGCGCCGTTTTGGTCAAGCACGGTGAACTTTCTCCCGGTCAATGCCGTGGCCAGCTCGCCCGGATTGGCGATGGTGGCGCTGGAGGCGATGATCTGGAGCTTGCGTCCGTAATACTCGGAGATGCGGAAAAGCCGTTTCAGGACCTGGACGATGTGGGAGCCGAACACGCCGCGATAGGTATGCAGCTCGTCCAGGACCACCAGCTCCAACCCTTTCAGGAATTTTCCCCATTTCGGATGATAGCCCAGGATGGACCGGTGCAGCATATCCGGGTTGGTGATGATCACCTCAGGCGGATCAGCCAATATTTTTCTCCGCTGTGATTGCGGGGTGTCGCCGTCATAAATTTCCGACCGGGCGCGGTTGCTGATCTGGCCGGCATAAGCAAGGTCCTGCAAGGCGTTCCGCTGGTCCTGCTCCAGGGCCTTGATCGGGAAAAGGTAAAGCGCCCTGGTGTCCGGCCGGCGAATCATCCGGTCCAGAACCGGAAGGTTATAGCAAAGGGTCTTGCCCGAGGCCGTGGGAGTGACCACCACCAAATCCTTGCCCTGGCCGGCAAGCTCAAAGGCCCGGGCCTGGTGAGAATACAAATGATTGATGCCGGATTTTTCCAGGCCCGATTTCAATTCCGGCGCCAGATTTTGCGGGAACTCAACCCACTCCGGGGCCTGGCCGGGAATAATTTCGTGGTGAACCATCCATTCTGAATAATCGCGGTCCTGCTTCAACCGCTCTATCAGCTTGCGCACCGTCATCGCCCTTATTATAGATAAGCGTTTGGCGAAACCAAGTTAGGAACGAAAAAACCGATTTTTTAATATCAGAAGCAAATAGTATGATAGTTGTCAACTGAGCCGATGAAATTCTGGAACCAGATTATGGCCAGGGGAAATCCTTCCCGATGGGAGTTGATCCTGCTGGTCCTGATTCTTGCGCTATTTATCTTGCTGGGCTGGAATTCGCTCAAGGGAAATTCCGTAACCGTGGATGAGTATGCGCATCTCCCCGCAGGCTTGTCTTTTATCCGCCAGCGCGATTTTCGGCTCAACCCGGACACGCCGCCTTTTCTGCGGATGTTTGCGGCTCTGCCCCTGGCTTTTAGCAACGCCCGGCTTCCGCTTGAACAAGGATGGGCTAAACAGAACTTCTGGCGGATGGGTTATGAATTTATGTATGCCAATGCCTCGTCATATCATTCTCTTTTTCTCCGAGGCAGGGCAATGATTCTAATCCTTGGAGCGCTTCTGGTAATGATGAGCTGGTGGTGGGCGAGACGGCTTTACGGTCCTGCCAGCGGCGTTTTTGCGGCAATGCTCACCGCGTTTTGTCCGAATATAATGGCTCATTCCGGTCTGGTGACCACAGACATCGGCGCCAGTCTGTTTTTCCTCGCAACCGTTTATAGCTTCTGGGAGTTTTGTCAAAAGCCCTCGGCGTTCAGAGCCGTGATTGTCGGACTGGCTCTTGGGATCGCTTTTCTCTGCAAATTCACCTCGCTGATGCTGGTTCCGATGCTCATTTTATTCGGCGTTTTCTTTCGCCTGCTCGGGGACAAATCCCTCACTCTGAAGAAAGCTGTTATGGGAGCGATCCTGGTCTGTCTGGTTTCCTGGCTGACGCTCAGCAGCGGCTATTTCTGGAAAGGATTCGGCGCCCGGCTTTCTGCTTTTGATTTAAAGAGTCAACTCGGGATCAGCATTAACCGGCGCCTGCCCGATAAACTGCGGGTTCCGCTTCCTTATGATTATGTCCGGGGATTTGATTCCCAGGGTTTTGCCAATCAACAATGGAAGCAGGTCTATCTTTTCGGAAAGGTCTCCCGCCAGGGCTGGAGATCTTACTACCTCGTGGCGATGGCTTGCAAGATGACGCTTGCCTCCCTGGCTTTGATCTTGGCGGGAATCATCTCGCTGGGGATAGGAAAAAAAGTATGGCAAGAACAAGCAATGCTTCTGCTGGCGCCGATTATAATCATCGGCGCATTGTGCTTTTTTACCGGCTTGAACCTCGGGTTCCGCCACCTGCTTCCCGCCACCCCATTCCTCTACATCCTTGCGAGCCGTCTGGTGTCCCCGCAATGGCGACCCCCGCATTGGGGAAAATGGCTCAGGATTTTCGCCTGGGCGTTATTAGGCTCTCATCTGCTATCCAACCTGGTCATATATCCGCACTATCTGTCCTATTTTAATCTTGCCGCAGGCGGACCAAAAAGGGGCTATAAAATTCTGGCTGACTCCAATATTGACTGGGGACAGGACTTGATCCGGCTGAAAAAATATATGGATGAGGAGAAGCTTGATAAAATTTGCCTGGTTTATTTCGGCAGGGTGGACCCGCAGATTTATGGCGTCAACTATCAATTGCCATACCCGGGCGTGAATTGCCCCCAACTCGCGATCAGCGTTAATTTTCTGGTAGGACTGCCTTATTTTACGAATGACCACGGCGAGATTATGGAGGTCAAGGCTGAGAATTTCAGCGAGTTGAGGGAGAAAAAGCCGATTGCTGCAATTGGATATTCCATTCTGATCTTCGCTCCTCATCAGCCATAAATTGTCTGGAAACGAAGTTGACGAGCTGATGACAGACGCCTTTTCAAACGGTTTCCTCCTTGAGCTAAAGCGGAAAGGGGTTAAATTAGGAATGATGGAGAGAGCGGTTTGGGCAAAGGGATTGAGGTTCAAATATCAGCGCGGAAAAGATTTTGCCTTGAACGGGATTCAGGTGGAGGCAAAGCCGGGCGAGGTGGTCGCGATTGCGGGCAGGAGCGGGGCGGGCAAGAGCAGTTTTCTTTTTTGCCTGAACCGGATTATCCCGAATTTTTACCGGGGGGATTTTTCCGGCGAGATAGAGATTTTTTCCGAGCCGATCCATGGCAAGCAGACTCATCAATTGGCGGGCAAGATCGGGTTGATCCTCCAGGATTTTGAAAGCCAGCTTTTTTGCACGCGCGCCGTGTTGGATGTGGCGTTCGGGCCGGAGAATCTCGGGGTGCCGCGCAAGGAGATGTCTATGAGGATTGACGCGGCGCTCCGGGCGGTTGGGATGGAGGAATTCCGGGAGCGGGCGCCGGAGACTTTGAGCGGAGGAGAGAAACAGCGGCTGGCGATTGCCGGGGTGCTGGCGCTTTCGCCGCAAATACTTTTGTTTGACGAGGCGACCACCGATTTGGACCCGGTCGGCCGGGAGCAGGTCCGGGAATTGATCCGGAAGATGAAGGGTCAGGGCAGGACCATCATCATCGTGGATTACGAGCCGGAAGATTTGTTGCTCGCGGACCGGATGGTGATCCTGGAAAGAGGGAAAGTGATCGCGGAGGCGGAGGCGGAGCAAATCCTTTGCGATCCGTCCTTGCAGATTGCCAACGGGATCCGGCCCGCGGAAATGGCCGTGTTGTTCCAGACCCTGGGTATCGGCCCCGCGGAATTGGACCCGGTGAAAGCGGCAAGGACGCTCCGGGAGAAAAATTTCAAGCTGGACCAATCGGTGATGGAAGAGCTCCGGCAGGCGGACGCGGCAAAAGAAAAGGGCAGGGGAGGGGTGATGATCCGGGTTGAGGGATTGGAGCATATATATCCGGGAGGGATTCAAGCGCTTTCAAGCATCAACCTGGAAATACGGAAGGGGGATTTCCTCGCCATCATCGGCCAGAACGGATCGGGCAAGACCACCCTGGTCAAGCATCTGAACGGGCTGCTGCCCGCGGGCAGGGGCGCGGTTTATTTTGAAGGCCGGGAGGTCAGGCCGGAGCTGACCTCGGAGTTGGGCCGGGAGATCGGGTATGTATTCCAAAATCCGGATCATCAGATTTTTTCGGGCAGGGTTTACGACGAGGTTGCGTTCGGGCCGAGGAATTACGGTCTTTCCGGGCGCGATTTGGAGGAACGGGTCAAAGGGTCGTTGGCGCTGGCGGGTTTGAGCGGGCGGGAAGATGAGAACCCTTTTTTGATGACCAAGGGGGAGCGGCAGCGGCTGGCGA
>CAIYYW010000178.1 GCA_903930515.1 uncultured delta proteobacterium
CCTCCGGGCAGTTCCGGCTCTATGACCTTTTTCAGCAACTGGCCGAGCCTGAGGATGCGGTGCTCCGGCGAATGGGCGGGGATGTGATCCAGCTCCATAGGCTCGCCCCTTCTTTCGGGATTCCCATAGACCAATGGAAAGAATGGACCCTGGCCGACGGTTCGCCCTGCCTGGCGCCCGCGGGCTTTAACCCGGTCCGGATGGACAACGGCGGCCTTGGCATTTACAGCGGAGACATCCTGATCGCAGTAATGCCGGCTGGAAATTATTACTTCAACCAGGTCCACCATCCCTATGCCGACTGCGAGACCAAACAGGACATTGACCGCATCCCGATCGCGGGAATTTCCGACCGAGAGTTGGATTTCCTGGCCGGAAACGCCCGGAATATGTTTGAAAATACGGATTATGCCATCCTGGGCGCTTTTGGCGGAAACATCCTGGAGGCCGGGCAAATGGCTTTCGGTTATGAAAAATTTATGTGCCTGATCGCGGCCGAGCCCGGGCTGGTCCGTCATTTTTTCGGAAAGATCACCGAGGGTTATCTTTGCGACCTGGAAAAATATCTCGCGGCCGTAGGCCCCTACATCCAGATCATCCAGATGGGAGACGACCTGGGCGCGCAAAACGGGCCTCAAATATCCCCGGCGATGTACCGGCAAATGATCAAGCCCTTTCACCAGGCGCAGTTCCAATACCTCAGGAAACACAGCCGGGCCGCGGTTTTTTTGCATTGTTGCGGAGGGATCTACGACCTGATCCCGGACTTGATTGAAGCCGGGGTCCAAATCCTGAACCCGGTCCAGATCTCGGCCCGGGGAATGGACCCGGCCCGGTTGAAAAGGGAATTCGGAAAAGATTTGGTCTTCTGGGGAGGTGGCGCCGATATGCAGCAAACCGTTCCCAACGGAACCCTGGAGCAAATCAGGGAGGAGACCGGAAGGTTGATTGGAATATTCGCCCCGGGCGGCGGATATGTCTTCAACCAGGTCCACAATATCCAGGCCAATGTCCCGCCGGAAAAAGTAATGGCCATCTATGACACCCTGCGGCAAAAATAGAATTGAATTTCCTTTTCGTCTTTTGAGTTCTTTGCGGCTTTGGGGCAAAATAATGATTGTTTGAGCCCAAGTCCCGCTCCAAGGCGGGACCTGCGTTCAACTCATAAACCCTTAAACTACAAATGAAGACCTGACCCAGGATTCACTGGTCCGCTTCATTTCCCGCTTGCGATCTTTTCTCCGAGCCTGGTTGCCCGGGCCAAAGCGGATCGGTTATTTTTGACCTCGCCCTTCTGGTAGGCACGGATCAGGAGTTCGTCCAGGATCTTAATCCCCAGGTAATCCATTGACTCGCGGATCATTCCGCAAAGGTGGGGCGTGGCCAGCGCGGGTCGGTCTTCAGAGGCGGTGATCAGCACTGCTTTCTTGCCCCGGACTTGATCCAGGTTGGGCGGATGGCAGAACGGGAACATCCGGTCCAGCACCAGCTTGAGCTGGGCCGACGGTCCCCACCAATAAACCGGCGTGGCAAACACCCAGATCTCCGCTGACAATAACTGCGCATAGAGCGGTCTCATATCATCCTTCTGCTTGCACTCCCCGGTCCGTTTGCAGGCATAGCACGCCTGGCAGCCCCGAACCTTGAGACGGTTCAGATAATACTTCCTGACCTCCGACCCCTTTGACTTCGCGCCCGAAAGCAGGGCGTCCAATATTATGTCCGAGTTCCCGCGAACCCTCGGACTCCCGGACAGACCGATTATTTTCATCTCTCCCTCCCAATCTCCTTCTAAGTTAAACTTCAAATGAAGACCTGACCCCGTACTCACGGGCTTCCGATTATTTTTGACCAAACATTTGAGCATGAACGGCAATGAATATTTTCATAGAAAAATCAATTACGGACTCTATCTCATCCGCATCTACGAGAATTTCTCGTCCTTCTCTCTCGGCAGTTCTTGCACGCTCAATATACTTTTTGTCCACGACGCCAAGGTTGTGAGTGATGGAATGCCTCTTCTCGATTGCACTAACCAGTTTGCTGATATCTTTTTCAGATAATGCATTTAATAAAGAGACATTAAATTCTTTTGTGAAAATGTCCTCGGCTCGCCGGACGCTTTGAAAAGCATTGCCAACCTTCTTAAAAAAATGCTCAATTTTCTCAGCCGCTATATTTTGCGCGACGAGATAGCGCCGTGCTTCAGCGCGTAGCACAGCCTCGAAAATAGAAACAGTATCCTCAAGGCAGTTTTCCATATCTTTGGTAGCGACCCGTACACCAAGATTTTCTCTCCTTCTGCCGATATCTGAAAGCATGGCGCGCACCACATTAATCTCTGCTTCGACATGAGTTAAGAAAATGTCTTTCCCACAATCAGGGCACCAAGTCGCAAGACCATAAACTGAATGGTCGAGTCCACAATGAGGGCATACCAAGTCTCGCCTAACTTCTTCCTCAAAGGGACGCCAAACACGTGGCTTCTGACCCGGGTTGTAACTCATCTCAATAGAGAGAAAGCCGCCTCCCATCGTTTTCTTTCCAGACGAGTCGAGCCCAAGAGAGCTTTTGAGCATTCTTTCTATTCCTTCATAAGCTTCATTTACCATAATATCTTTCGAATATCGAAGTTGCTCCTTCGTTGTGAAATCTTTCGGTGTGCTTCCGAATCGGCAGTAGGGACAATATGCGATTTCTTGTCCGTCGGTGATACCTGTGCCAGGCTTCACCTTAAAAAAGCCAGGCGAACAAGTATCAACCGGGCATTCCCTAGCGTAACGGCCATCCGAATCTTTCGGCAATGCAACGGTCATAGTATATTCATCAGGTCCTGTCTTCTTAACGTTGTGCGGACCTCCCTCCCTAAATAGTTTGTCGCTCAAAAATCCTCACCTCTTTATTCGCGTTCTAATTCTTCTAAATAGCATCTAAGATTGTCAGCAATCTTATGGAACACTTGAGGCAGATACGATGCCAACTCAAACATGTCGGGATTATCATGATTTGGACCTCCATGATAATAACGCATATGCGAGATAATGTTATGTTTTTCCTCATCAGACAATCTATTGAACGGATCTTCAGTAAGATAATTGTGATAAAATGAAAGATGAATGAAGGCACAACCAAATTTGTAAACGGAAAGCGTCCACCCTTCCAATCGCTGGGACAAGTCAACCATATCCCGGTCGGTTACTTCTTTCCACCTACCTTTGGTCGTTTTTATTCTCCACTTCTCACCCCGCAATGTAGATTCGATGAGTCTCCTGCGTTCAGCAGGATCATTTAACGATAACAAGTATATGACACGTACCATAGAGTCCAACTCTTGACGAACAATCGAAATGGGGGGACTTATTAATCTAGTTGAACTGAATAAGCAATTTATGGCCTGACGGTTTTCTTCAGACCTATTACGGATCATTTCGCAAAATATTTGGGTGTTTCTATCCATCTGCTAACAAAGAGAGCGAGAGTCAGACCTTTAGTTGAAAATTGACGCGTTTTCGGACCCTCGCGTTTGCGATTGGATGAAAAATATCGTCCCGCGCTTTTCAAGAGTATCAGAGAATGGAGAATGAAACAATCTATGAAGGA
>CAIYYW010000179.1 GCA_903930515.1 uncultured delta proteobacterium
ATCATCTCGTCTTCAATCGCGAAATCCGGGAGCAGGAATTTCAATTGCGGGATTTGAACCAGGAGGGATAGCAACAAGATCATTCCGAAAATCAATTCATTCGCGCGGACTTTTTGCATCTGGCAAAAGCTTAATTCCGGTCCCGGGCAAAGTCAAAGGGGGATCTGGTTCAGATGACCATCTGAAATACTTTGCGAATCCTAAAGCTATGTGCTATGTTAACAATAACCATAAGACATTCATTCAAATTCAAGGCGTGTTGCAAAAGGATTATGAAAAGACCTGAAAGCCGAGATCCCGGGAAGGGGCTATGAAAGGTCTCAAGCCGACAATAAACACGGCGGCGCTTTTCGGATTATTGATTGTTTCCCTGCCTTCCCTGCTTCACTCCCAAAAACCAGGAGCTTTTTACTTTGGAGATTCGGACAACGGTCTCGTTGACGGCCCGGATCTGACTTCAATGGAATTGGGACTGGCCGCCCTGGACCCGGGCTACTGGCTGATCCCTCCCAGCGATCGGGCCCGCACCGCGCTCTGGCAAGACCTGGACGGAAACGGGATTCTGGATGGCCCGGACTACGGCATTATCCAGGGCTGGCTGGGCGGAGATTTCAGTGACTGTTCCGGGAATCCTTCTGAGATTGCGATAGAAGACCCGGCTCCCGGGGTGGAGGCCGGCAATTCGGTGGTCGTCCGCGCTTACGCGCGATCTGGTTACGGCGCACTCCGGCCCGGATGGGGAATGGTGTTTGAGATCACCGGGGGCAGCTGCGACGGCGCTTTGGTTTACGGCCGGGACCCGAACGACGGCGGCAGTTACGGATATTTTGGAGACCGGGCTTATGAATATACTGCGGAGCCTTTTGATGGCGGCTGGGCGAATGTCCGGGTGGTCTCGCCGGGGACCTGCGGGAATGGACAGACCATTGAGTTGGAGGTTTATTTCCCGGCTGACAGCGAATACGGCATTCCCAACTCGCGGATGCCGGAGCGATTGACGGCTTGGAATTATTCGCCGAGCCGGGGCGGGACCATTGAGCGGATCGTGATCACGGTGAGCGGGACCGGTCTCCCTTATGTCACCGGCATTGAATTGCGTCCGAACCCTGCCACGGTTGACGAGGGCTCCACTATTTCTTTTCGCGCCCTCTGCGCGCTCTCGGACGCGAGCACGGTGGATTGCACTTCTTCATATCAGGGGGGCAATACCCAATGGACCAGCGTCGGCGATTTGACCCAACTCAATCCGGCGAACCTGTTCCAGGGAAACCTATACGGCGGGAACGGCGCCGTGACCGTGATTTATGATGACGGCGCCAACCCCCCGGTCTCGGACGCGGTTTTGGTGACGGTTCTGGATGTAACCCCGCCGGACACTTTCATCAATTCTCATCCGCCGGACCCGAGCAATTCTTCGGACGCGGCTTTTTCTTTCAATTGCAACGAGCCTTCCTGCGGCTTTGAATGCAAGCTGGACAGCATGAGCTTCAGCCCCTGTTCTTCTCCCAAGAATTATTCCGGGCTTTCCGACGGGATACATCTCTTCCAGGTCCGGGCCGTGGATGGCGGGGGCAATTCCGACCCGAATCCGGCCGGTTACAGTTGGAGAGTGGAAGCCGGTCCGCCCGACACCTTGATCGTTTCCTCCCCGGCCGCTTACTCCATCCAGAGCGTGGCGCTGTTTGAGTTCGCCTGCACCGACCCGGAATGCTCTTACCAATGCCGGATTGATTCCAGCGCCTGGTCCTCCTGCGTTTCTCCCTTAATTTATAACCTGTTCTGGGGAGCACTGTCCGACGGAGGCGCCCCCCCGGCCAGGTATAGGCACAGCGCGGTCTGGACCGGCTCGGAGATGATCGTCTGGGGCGGTTCCCCGCCCACCAACACCGGGGGCAGATACAATCCGGTGACCGATTCCTGGCTGGCAACTTCAACCATCAATGCCCCTTTGGCAAGATACGGACAAACCGCGGTCTGGACCGATTACCTGATGATCGTCTGGGGAGGTCGGGACGCGCCACTCTACAATACCGGGGGAAAATATAATCCGGCCACGGATGCATGGACCGCCACTTCCACCACCGCCGCTCCCGCGGGACGCGCTTTTCATTCTGCGGTCTGGACCGGAACCGAAATGATCGTCTGGGGAGGAATTCCCAATGTCAATACCGGCGGCCGTTACAATCCGGCCGCCGATTCCTGGGCCGCGACTTCAACCGCGAACGCGCCCTCGGCAAGATCCTTTCAGAGCGCGGCCTGGAGCGGCAATGAGATGATGATCTGGGGAGGACACAACGGGGCCGCGTACCTGAACACCGGCGCCAGGTACTATCCCTCCTCTAATTCCTGGGCCTCGATTTCTTCCGCCAACGCCCCTGGCGCGAGGAGATACCATACCGCGCTCTGGACCGGAACCCGGATGCTGATCTGGGGAGGCGACGGCGGGAGCGCTCTTTTTGACACCGGGGGCCGTTATAATCCGGCGGCTGATTCCTGGAGCGCGACTTCCACCACCAACGCCCCGCAGAGGAGATACTATCACAGCGCGGTCTGGACCGGAACGGAAATGGTGGTCTGGGGAGGTTTTTATACGGACGGCACCTGGAAATACTGGTTGAATACCGGGGGCAAATATAATCCCGCTTCCAACTCCTGGGCCGCCACGGAAATACAGGACGCGCCTTCCGGAAGGGAACGACACAGCGCGCTCTGGACCGGCTCGGTGATGATCGCCTGGGGAGGAACTTCCAGTCTCGCGACCAATACCGGCTCTAAATACTACGCGAACGCCCCGAAGTTCAACCCGACCGAAGCGAGTCATCTGTTTGAAGTCAAGGCCACGGATTTGTCGGGGAACACCGATCCCAGTCCCGCGCTATACAACTGGACCATAGACCGGACCGCGCCGAACACCTCCATTTCTTCCAGTCCCCACAACCCCTCCGGCCAGGGCTTTGCAACCTTCAACTTCTCCGCCAACGAGACCGGCTGCGCTTTTGAATGCAAGCTGGACGCGGGTTTATGGGAGACTTGCGTCTCTCCCAAAATTTACGCCGGCATCCCGGACGGGTATCATTCCTTTTCCAGCCGCGCGATTGACCGGGCCGGCAATGTGGACTCCACGCCCGCGGCCTATAGCTGGCAGATAGATACCGTGGCGCCGGAGACCACGCTCAATTCTCAGCCGGCCGATCCGAGCAATTCCCAAAACGCGTCCTTTGCCTTCAGTTGTAATGAAGGGAGTTGTTCTTTTGAATGCAAGCTGGACGGACGGGACTGGACGGCTTGCGCCGGCGCCGCTCAATATTATTCGCTGGCCGAGGGCATCCATAGTTTCCAGGTTCGCGCCAAGGATCCCGCGAATAATCTTGATCCAACTCCGGCAAGCTACAGCTTCCGTGTGGACACGATTGATCCCGACACTTTCATCGCCCTTAATCCGCCCAATCCCTCTCCGACCAGGTCCGCGGGTTTCGGATTCAACGGTAACGAGGAGAATTGCTCCTTTGAATGCAGGATGGATCTGGGCCAATGGAGCGACTGTTCCTCCCCAATCAATTACTCCGGCCTTAATCCGGGCGCTCATTCCTTTGAAGCGCGGGCAATGGATTCCGCCGGCAACCTTGACCCATCCCCGGCCGTTTTCAACTGGACCATCAACCTGATTACCCCGTATTCTTTCATCATCGCTCATCCCGATAATCCCACCGGAGAGAGGGATGCTCTTTTTGAATTCAATTGCGCCGGCGGCCCCTGCTCCTATCAATGTCAATTGGATTCCGGGAGCTGGAACAGTTGCGTCTCTCCCGGTTCCTACCGGAACCTCGGACTCGGCATCCATAATTTCCAGGTCCGCGCCACCGACGGCTTCGGGCAATTGGAATCCGAGCCTTCCCAATATCAATGGGAGATTATTGACCTGGACCCGGACATACCCGACACTTTCATCAATTCCGGCCCGGCCGATCCCTCTTCCATCCGGTCCGCGGATTTTGAATTCAGTTGCGACGAGGCGGGTTGCAGTTTTGAGTGCAAAATGGACAGCGCCCCCTGGACTAATTGTTCCTCGCCGAAAAATTACTCCGGCATTGATCCCGGCGTCCATACCTTTCAAGCGCGGGCCACGGACACCGGCGGCAACCGCGATCCGAGTCCGGCCGGTTATTCCTGGAGCGTCAATATCTCCGCTCCCTATTCCATGATCACGGCGCATCCCGGAAATTTCACCACCGAGCGGGAAGCTGCTTTCGCCTTTGATTGCGCGGGCGGGCCTTGCTCCTTTGAGTGCCAACTGGACTCCGGGGGATGGAGCGGATGCGCGTCGCCGGTCTCTTTCAGCGCATTGGGCCTCGGCCCTCATTCTTTTCAGGTCCGCGCCACCGACGGTTCCGGACAGACGGAACCGGAGCCTTCTCAATATCAGTGGCAAATCATCGTCTATCTCCAGGTCGCCTCCGGTTATGCCCACACCTGCGCCATCGCCAATAACGGCATGCTCTGGTGCTGGGGGGATAATAGCGCCGAGGAAATCGGCCCGGACTATCCCGGGATCGTTGACGCGCCGGTCCCCGCTTCCGCGGATACCGACTGGGCTCTGGTTTCCGCCGGAGGCAGTCATACCTGCGCGATAAAGAGCAATGGAAAGCTTTTCTGCTGGGGCGGCAACGGGTCCGGGCAATTGGGAAACGGTTTTTTCGGATCCAGCGATTCCAGCCCGCAGGTAGGCTCGGAAAACAACTGGCAAAAAATTTCCGCGGGCGCGGATCAAAGCTGCGCCCTTAAAAGCAACGGAACCCTCTGGTGCTGGGGCGGCAATTCCTTGGGACAGCTCGGGGACGGGACCAGTGTGGACAAAAAATTGCCCGTCCAGATCGGAACCGCGACCGACTGGAGAGAAATCAGCGCGGGCAAATATCATAGTTGCTCCGTCAAGAACAACGGCTCGCTTTATTGCTTTGGATATAATTATTTCGGACAGCTCGGGGACGGGACCCAAACCGACCGGCTTTCGCCCACCCGGGTGGGGGCCGCCCTGGACTGGCGGGGAATTTCCGCCGGCTATCAATACAGTTGCGCGACCAAAACCGGGGGCAGTCTCTGGTGCTGGGGATTGAACCAGGACGGCAAAGCCGGGTTGGGAGCCGTCACTCAGGTATTGGTCCCGACCCGGGTGGGCGCTGATTCCGACTGGTCCGGGATCAAGTCCTTTTGGAACCATAGCTGCGGGATCAGGAATAGCCAGCAATTATGGTGCTTTGGAGCCAACGATGACGGACAACTGGGAGACGGCGCCCGGGCGGATCAACGAACCCCGATCCGGATCGGCGCTGACGCGGATTGGCTGCAGGTGGCCGGCGGGGGCGTTCATAGTTGCGCGGCCAAGGTCAACGGTGAAGTCTATTGCTGGGGGGACAATTGGTATAGCCAGCTCGGACTCGGGTTTAGCGGCGGAAACAAGAACTCTCCGGTCCAGGAAGCCGCTTCAGGGGAGAACTGGGAAAAAGTGGAAGGGGGAGCGGGCAGGCTGCAATCCAATTACGGACATAACTGCGGGATCAAGAGCGATGGCTCACTCTCCTGCTTTGGGGATAATTCTTTTGGAGAACTGGGACTGGGGGACACGCTCAAGCAGCAAATCCCGCTCCAGGTCGGCGCGGATTTAAACTGGATTGATCTGGTTGGAGGCGGCGGTCATTTCTGCGCGCTGAAAAATAACGACTCGCTCTGGTGCTGGGGAGATAACGGCTCCGGCCAGCTCGGGGATGGAACCTGGATTGGCAAATGGAGTCCGGTTCAAATCGGGAGCGGAATCTCCTGGAAACAAATAGCCGGAGGATATGCCCATACCTGCGGGATCAAGTCCAATGATACCCTCTGGTGCTGGGGTTACAATGGCGTCGGACAATTGGGCGACGGGACCACCGTTTGGGACCGGAACACGCCGGCCCAGGTCGGCGCGGGGAATAACTGGAGCCAAGTCTCCGCGGGCGCCTATCATAGCTGCGGGCTCAAGAATGACGGCTCGGCCTGGTGCTGGGGAGAGGGGTGGGACGGGGAATTGGGAAACGGAACCACTGCGGATAAAAATGTTCCGACCCGGGTTGGAACCGAATCCAACTGGCTCCAGATTGCCGGGGGAGATTCCCATACTTGCGCGCTTAAAACCAACGGAACCCTCTGGTGCTGGGGATATAATTATTATGGACAATTGGGGATCGGGAATTCCGGGTCCGGCTCTGATAAAAAAATCCCGACCCAGGCGGGAACCGACGCGGATTGGGCCCAGCTCTCGGCCGGAGGGAATCATAGCTGCGCCCTCAAGAGCGACCATTCCTTATGGTGCTGCGGATACGGCGGGCAGGGTCAGCTTGGAACCGGAACTTTTTCATCCCGGAGCGCGCTGACCCGGGTGGGGACCGGCGGAAACTGGGAGCAGGTGTCCGCGGACGGGGATCATACCTGCGCGGTCAGGACCGACCATACTTTGTTTTGCTTCGGCAATAATCAATCCGGACAACTGGGAGACGGAACCGCCTGGAGGGACACCCCTCAAAGGGTAAAGGTGCGGTAGCTTTCCCGGCACGGGAGCAGGCCCCGAATCTACGGCCGGGATTTACTTGCTCACCATGACCTGATCAAACAGCGTTCCCTGATCGTCATAAGCCGAGACCTGAAAATAGTCCGCGCCGACCTCCACCAGCAGAAAGTGATAGCGCCATTCCTGAACCAGGCTTTGAACCTGCTCCCCCGAGGACTGGCTTTCCTCCTGCAAAAAGGACGGGTCCGGCGCGTCTCCCGCCGAAAAAAACGATCCGCCCCCGCCTCCGCTGGTAATATAGGGCACGCCCGAAACATCCAGCCGCTCATACAGGTGATTATGTCCGGCGAATCCCGCGGAAACATCATATTGGCGGAACAGGGGCGCGAGAAAAGAAAGCCCCGCGACCCCCGGCCCATAAGAGTGGTCGTATCCCGAATAGAAAGGGGGATGGCTGAAGATAAAAGTGAATTTTCGGTCCGGGTCCGAATAGGCCTTTGCCAACTCGCGCTCCAGCCAATAATAAACCGCGGAACCCTCTGCCAGTTGGTTTTCCAGGTCTTCAATCACAATAAAATAAACCCCCTGGTATGAAAAAGAATAACAAAGCTCGTTCAGGTCCGGGGAATAATTGTTTTTCGGAAGCGCATAATATGCCCGGTACCAAAGGGCTGATTCGTGGTTGCCCCGGACCGGGAAAATCGGAGTCCGGCTGAGAAGCGGCTGTTCAATCTGGAAAAAATTGCGGCGCAGGGCGCCGGAAAAATCGTTGGCGAAATCCCCCAGGTGAAAATAAAAATCAAAATCCTTCCCGGCCATCTGATCAATCACCCGCTGATGATCTGGATCGGTCTGGGTGTCGCCGATAATGGCAAAGGCAAAAGTCTTCGGCTCCCGGGACAGGGTGCGGAAACTATCAACCGGGCTTGGATGATGGCTGGACCGAATCTGGTAATAATAGGTGCTTCCCGGCTCCAGCCCGGTCAATTCCACCTGGTGCACAGACAGGTTAAAGACCGGCGGATTGGTTATGCCGGACAGGCCGGGGTCCTGGTAGCGGCTGCTCTTGCCCACGGCCTGATCAAGAAGGGACGGCTTGGAGCCGTAATGAACAATGGAATGAGACTCGGAGTCGGTCTCCCATAAAACCGTCACGGAATCGGTCGTGATCTGATTTAAATAAGGCTGGATCGTAAGTTCCGCCCGCGGATCGTCCGGATGCGGAAGTTTCGCCCGCGCCTCCGCTTTGATCCTGACTTGCTCTTTCCCGTTCCCCAGTTCAAAGGCCATTGCCCAAAGCCAATTGCTCGGAGTATCGTTGTTATATCGGAGCGCCCGCTTTCGGGAATAAAAGTCTCCATAATTATAATAAGGAAGGCCGGTTTTTTTATTGAAGCCGCTGATCAGGGAGATGGTATCCCCGGAAACGGCAACCAGGTCCTGGGGATAGACCGTCGGGGATCCCAAATCCGTAATCTGGACCCGGGCGTCCGTCAAATCCTTGAGCAGTCGGCTGCCTTCCAGGCCGAGAAAAAGTATCACCATCTGATCCTGGAAAAAATAACCCCGGACATAACCTGGATAGGGCGCCAACTGAGCGCTCATCCCGCCCAATTCTTCCGCGGCCGACCCCGGCCGGCTCTCCAGTTCAACCCTCTTCCTAACCGGGTCAATTTTGAACACCAGCTCCAAAAGGGGCTTCGGCGCCGGGTGGTCCAGGGACGGCGGATCGGATTGAAAAGGGGAATTAGATCCGGGCGAGCAGGAAAAGGCAGACAACCAAACCAGGACAGCTGCCCATTTTATCCTTGCCTTCAAATTACGATCCTTCCGGTTATTATAGATGGAGCGGATATTGAAAGCAATTTTTGCCGCGTTAGGATCGGCCGGGTGGGCTGGTTTGCAATCCCTCTTGACAGGATGGGGTAAAGTTTAGTACAGTATCATCGGATGCCGGAAGAGAAGAAAATATTCATTTCCCAGGAAGTCCTGAACGCCCTGTTTGAGCAGGGCCAGGCCGAACTCCAGGACGACCAGTTGATTATCCATTCCAAGGAGAAGCAGGTGTTCAAGCTGGTTGCGGCCTATAAATTTTTATACCTGGTGGAAGGAGAATCTGATCCGAATAAATTGATTGGCAAAATTTTCACCGAGGAAGAAATGAAGAACGCCAAGGCCGATATTTATATGGACTCGGTGATTTACAAGGATCTGGCCTACCAGGTGGAAACCGGATTCCTCGGCATTCCCCAGACCAAGAAGGCCGAAAAGACCGCGGAAAAAGTGGATGCCGTGGATGATGTCAAGATGCTGGAGAACTATCTGCTCAAAATCCTCTGACTGTATTTTTCTGAATCCCCTGCGCCTCAATAAAAACAAATTCTTCGCGCTCTTTGACTTCGGCGAACTCCCTTCGGGGCTGAGCCTCAGGGTAGAAGGCAGGGTTGAAGACACTCAAACCAACTCTTTGCGCGGAAGATTATTTCCAGATAATCACTTTGATCCGGGTTTCTTCCTTGGCCTCCGCAATCTTTTTTAACTCGTCTTCCTCGCTCACCGCGGCCGGGGCCGATCCGGGCGAGGCCTGGGACTTCTTCGCCTCTTCCATCGCCTTCCGCTTTTCCTTGACCCGCTCCTCGCTTTCGTAATAAGTGATCAGGTCCATTCTCTGGTCCTGGTTCAAGTCCGCGAAATCATAGGCCCAGGAGCTTTCCAGGCCGAGGCTCTGGCTCGGGGTCTGGGTCTTGAAATCCACCGCCTTGTTCCCAAAATAAATGTTGAGCGAGTCCGCGCCGTTGTCCGCGACCAGGTCGGGGAATCCGTCTCCGTTGACATCGGCTCCGAAATAGATCAGCGGGTTGAACTCTCCCCTGATCATCGCCTCCGGGTCCATAATGATCCCCAAAATATTTATCCGGTAATTCAACTGAATCCGCTGGTCGGTTTTGGCGAATTCATTCCCCGGATCCTGGGCGTATCTACCGTTCGGCTGGATCAGGTAAATCTTGAACTGGACCTTGACCGAGTTGTCGGTGAGCATCTTAAAAGCCTGGGCCGGAGCGAAATGAAAAAAAGGCACCACAAAATCACGCTTGCCGTCCCGGTTCATATCGTAGGCTCCGAAATCAGCGCGGAAACCCGCCGAACTGATTTTCTGATCGGGCACGGCCGGATATACCAGGCCGGGTTTTCCATAATAAATCATATATTGGATGTTCACCCGCTGCTCCACCGAGCCGAATTTTACCTTGATAATGTCGGCGATGCCGTCCATATTCAAATCCACGAAGGTGAGCATCTCCCCCATAAACCCGAGCTTCTTCTCGCTTGAGGTGAGCACGCTCCGGTCAAAATGCAGGCAGGGCTTGTCCGCGAATTTGCCCCCATCCTCCTGGCAATACACCCAGAGGTCGTTGCCCAGGATCCCGATCAGGTCCGGCTTTTTGTCCCCGTTAAAATCTTCCACGAACAGGTCCGGGACCGTGTAGGTGGCCGAGGTGCGTTTCATATAGGTGCGGAAGCGGAGGAACTGGTTGATGTCGTCGGTATGGGTGAGGTCTCCCCAGCTTCCGACCTTGTAGCTCAGTTGGGAGGACAGCTTTACTTTTTGGAACAACTGGTAATTTCCGGTTGGGGATTTTTTGTAAATGGACGGGCCGCCAATTTCCGGGGAGATCAGTTCCGGGACGCCGTCTTGATCAAAGTCGGCCAGGAAATGCTGGCGGGAGGGGTTGCGATATTCCGCGTAGCGGAAGATGGTGGGGGACTGGATCAGGGGGACTAATTTGCCGAACTTTCCGTCGGACTTGTCAAAATAAAATACCCCGCTGTCGCGGAAGGCGACGAATTCGTCTCCCGGGGCGTCCGCCACATTGCCGCAGTCAAAGGATCGGAGGTCCGAGGGCAAAAAATAATCCCAGGTCGGAACCGGCGCGAACCCCAGGCTCGCGTTCTGGAGAAAAATCGCCAGATGACTTTTGTCTTCCTCGCTCGCCTTGGTGTAGATCATCAGCAGGTCCAATTTTTTGTCCCCGTTGACATCGCAGATGATTTTATCCCGGGCGGTCCCGGCAAGGGACATCTGGCTGTATTGATACTGCTGAGGGCCAAAGGCGGCCAAACTGAAGACGGGCGCGAGCAGGGCCGCGATTGAAAAGAGTGTTTTTTTCATAAGGTAAAATCCCTCCTTTTAACAATCACCAGGGACGCGCAGAAGAAGACCAGGAAATAAATTCCGCAGACCAGAATCATTTTCTGGATATCCCCGACCCACCAGGTGGTGATGGGCACCCCGGCTGGAAGGTCGTCCAATATGGTGAGCGGGACGAACCGCAAGATCGGGAACCCGAACAGGTTGAAGGGGACGAAATAGGATCCGAGATGGAAGCCGAGGTTGCTGGGGATGATCCCGACCAGGTCGAAGAAAAAATAGCAGATGATGCCCATAATCATCGCCCCGCCCATGGTGCTGGAAAAACTGCTCACCAGCATCGCCAGGCTGGAAATGGTGATGAAGGGGATCATCAGCATCACCATCGCGATCAGCAAATGCTTGAACATCACGCTCTTTTTGAATAACAAATAACCGTCCTCGGTCAGGTCCCCCAATCCGTAATAATGCCAGCCCATCCCCAGGCCCACGGTCAAAAAGATCATAAGCGCGATCGCGATCATCACCCAGGCCGTGATGTATTTCGCCAGCATCATCTCAATCCGGGTGACGGGACGGGAGAGAATATTCTTGACCGTTCCCCAGGTCATCTCCACCGAGAAGATCATACAGATCATCAGGAAGATGATGGATGACCCGATGTCCACCCCCCGCAACATCAGCCCGACCGCGAAGGCGTATCCGGACCCGGAGCTGAGCTTGGCGGCCTGCTCAATATGGAAGGTGAGGTAGGACGCGATCAGGGCGATCCCCACCATCGCAATATATCCTCCCCGGATCACCCAGTAGTTGAGCATCTTGTAAAGCTCAACCTTGATCACCACTAAAAAGCGCAAGAGCGAAAATCCGCGGAACTCCGAGAGTAATCCCCAGCCGGTCCCGGTTTTGGTTTCAATAGACATCTTTTGAATCCCCGGTCTGTTCCACGAACAAATCCTCCAGGTTCCTCCGTCGGGCTGAAATGGAATGAACCGAAAAACCCGCCTGGACCAGGTCGCGGTTGATTTTCGACAAATCCCATTGTTCCTTCCGGAATTCCAGCCAGCCCGCCTTCGGGATCTGGAGACGGATGCCCGGGAAATTTTTCTCCAAAAAATCCTTGGCCCGATCCGCCTCGTCCGTCTTGAGCTCGGCCAAATCCTGTTCTCCCCCCAGCAGCTTGTCCACATCGCCCTCCGCGATCAGGCCTCCCCGATACATAATCCCGATCCGGTTGCAGACCATTTCCATCTCGCTCAGGATATGGCTGGAGAGGAAAACGGTCATCTTGCCTTCCTGGCTGATCCGCCGGATCAGGTTGCGCACCTCCCGGATCCCCTGCGGGTCCAGCCCGTTGGTCGGCTCGTCCAGGATCAGGAGCTTGGGACTATGCAATAAGGCCAGGCCGATTCCGAGCCGTTGTTTCATCCCGTGCGAGTATCCCTTGACCTTATGCTTGGCCCGTTTGGAAAGGCCGACCATTTCCAGGACCTCCCGGACCCGCGCCTGATTAACCCCGCCGCTCAAATCCCCGAACAGGCTCAAATTCCGATACCCGCTCAGATAGGGATAAAAGGCCGGGGATTCCACCAGCGCCCCCACCTGGGCGATGGTCTTGCGGAAATCCCGGTGCAGGTCGTGGCCGAAGATTCTCACCGTCCCCGAGTCGGAATGGATCAGGCTCAGGATCATCCGGATGGTGGTGGTCTTGCCGGCTCCGTTCGGGCCGATGAAGCCATAGACATCCCCCTGAAGAATGGTCAGGTTCAAATCCTTGACCGCGTGGATGTCCGCGAAAGTCTTGGACAGGCCCCGGACTTCTAAAACCGGTTCTTTCATTTTCCCTTTTGAAATTAGATCAAACTCCACTAAAATGCAAGAAAAGGTTGGGATTGAATTCTAAAGGAGGGAAAGATGATCAAGCTGGATTATCGCTTCGCGGTCAAGGAAATCATCCGCAAGAACGGCCTGGGCAAAACCGAAATGGACGCCGTTTTGAAAAAGGCCCGGACCGTCTTGAAAGAGCTGGCCAAGCAAAGGGCGGCCGGCGGGTTGGGGTTTGCCAACGCGCTCTCGGATCGGGAGATGTTGAGAAAGACCGCGGAACTGGCGCGGCATTTTGAAGGAAGGATTGAGAATGTGGTCGCCCTCGGCATCGGCGGGTCCGCGCTCGGGGCGAGGACTCTGGCGAAAGCGCTTCTTCCCGAGCCGCTCGCGCAGAACCCGGCGCTGGAAAAAAGGCCGCGGCTTTTAGTCTGCGACAACATTGACCCGGACTGGCTGAAGGACATTTTCAAAATCGCCTTTTCCGGCCCGAGTTTGTTTCTGGTGATCAGCAAGTCCGGCGCCACCGCGGAGACCGGTTCCCAGCTTTTATTCCTGATCAACAAGCTCAAGCAGGTTTACGGGGAGGGATGGAAGGACCGCCTGGTCGCGGTGACCGATCCGGAAAAAGGGATTCTGAGAAAATTCGTCAATCAGCATCATCTGAAGAGCCTTCCGGTCCCGGCTCAGGTCGGGGGCAGGTATTCCGTGCTTACCCCGGTCGGGCTTTTGCCGGCTGGGTTGCTCGGGATTGATCTGGAGCAATTGATGCGGGGCGCGATTGAGATGGACGAGATGAGCTTCAAGTTGTCCAAGGACTTTGGCCCGGCCGAACTCCTGGCCGCGATTTATTTCCAGTTTGCGGGCAAAGGCCGGAAGATTCTGGTGATGATGCCTTACAGCAACAAGCTCTCGGATTTTTCCGAATGGTTCGCCCAGCTCTGGGCGGAAAGTCTGGGCAAAAAATATTCGCTCGCCGGCAGGCCGGTCCGCGCCGGCTCCACCCCGGTCCGGGCCTTGGGAGCCACCGACCAGCACAGCCAGATGCAGCTTTATCTGGAAGGCCCGGAGGATAAGCTGGTCACTTTCCTGAAGCTGGATAAATTTTCCGAACCGCTCGCCATCCCCGCGGCCCCGGCCGGCTTGGAGGAATTGAGCTGGCTTACCGGGCACAGCATGGCTGAGTTGATCAATGTGGAATTGTTCGCCACTTCCGCGAGCCTGGCAAGGGAGGGACGGCCCAGCCTGACCATCTCGATCCCGAAGCTGGACGCCTATCATCTCGGACAACTTTTTTATCTCTTTGAACTCGCCACCGTGATCGCGGGCGGGCTTTGGAAAATCAACCCCTTTGATCAGCCCGGGGTGGAATTGGGAAAGCAATACACCTACTCCCTGATGGGCAGGAAAGGGTTTGAGGAAAAGAAAAAGGAGTTGGAGCAGTTTCAGAAAAAAGGCGGACAATATTGCTGGCCGAAATAAGCATTTAGCGCAATTGCCAGGAACGGCGCTAAACTCGGAACGCGGAATTGTCCCCTATCTATCGCGCTCCTCAAACATTTTTCTCAGGATGATCTCGGGCTGGGTGAATAAATCTTCCTGGGGCCGGTCCAAAATCAGGGATTTTTGAGCGGCCTTATCCTTTTGGATTTGATCCAGTTGTTCAATGATTTTGTCAACCTCCTGGTCGGTGGGATTTGCCGGCACCGGGATCGGGAATTCAAAGATCAGCAGGCTGAGTTCAGCCGGCTCAATCCCGGTTTTACCGGAGTTCACTCCGGCCCGGATCTGGATTTCTTCTTTCCTGCCGGCCAGTTCCTTGAGCAGAATTTTATCCTGTTCCTTTTCCGGGAGGTCCTTGATCTTTTTGTCAGTGGTCGCGGATTCCAGGGTGACGGATTCCAGGGTGACTTTGGATAATAGCCGGAAGAGCGCCACCCCGACGCCGTTCTCCAGCCGGAAGGGATTCTCGCCGATGATTTCCCCGGGACCGGAAATTTCAAACCGGACCGCCAATTTATTTTCCTTGACCGGATTCCCCTCCGCGTCCACCAGTCTCGCGATCACCCGGATCGGGTCGGAATATTCCTGATACGGGATCAGGGCGTCTATGTCCGGCTCAATCCGATTAAATTCTTCCCCCAATTCCAGAATAATTTTCGCCGGAGCTCCCGGGGTTTGGAGACGATCTTCAGCCCGGACCTCGCCTTTAATCAGGCACTGCGCGGCCAGCTCTCCCGGCTCGAATTTGAACCCGGAGAAAGTGAAGGGAGGCCGGGACAGGGTTTGGTATTCGCCGGGGCGCGGGAACAAATATTTTTTGTCCGGGCCGCGGGTGGCAATCTCTTTATGGTTGATGGTCAATCTCACCTGGTCGCAATTGCCGACCGCCATCACCTCGCCGGGGAAATCCGGTTTCTGCCACCATTGGTTGATGATTTTCACCATCGGGGTTTCCGAGGTCTGGGCCTGGAAGAAATAATAGCTCGGCTTTTTCAAACGGTAGAGGTCAACGATGCCGTGCCGTCTGATCCGGTATTTGGCATCCGGCGCCGCCAGCCGGGTCATAAAGGTATTGTAATCCGCAAAAACCCAGCCGGTTGAGCCGGAACAACTCGGCTCGGATTGAATCAAGTCCAGCATATATGCAGTCTGACGAACGGTGGCGATCTGAAGAGCGTCTGTCAGGGTCGGAGCTCCAACCGAATATTCGCTCACGATCCAGGGCTTATTTCCAGGCGGCTTGAGTAAACCTCCGGAATAATCGTTATGCGCGATCACCTCCTCGCGGAGATGCCGGAAGTTCCGGACAAAGCGCGCGCCGGAAGCCGGCCGGGTCGGGTCCAACTCATGCGCGGGCCGGATCATTTGCTCCAGCCATTTCTCCCCCCACCAGGCCTCGTTGACCCGGACCCCCCAGAGGATAATGCTCGGCCGGTTCCGGTCGCGGAGGATCATTTCCCGCAAAGATTGCTCAGCGACTTTTTTCCATTCCCGGTTCCCGACAAATCCCCATCCGGGCAACTCCTCAAAAGCCATCAGGCCGAGATGGTCGCAGGCGTCCAGGAAATCAGGGCTTTGCGGGTAATGGGAAAGCCTGACGAAATTTAAGCCGCTTTGCTTGAGCAGGAGCGCGTCCAGGTATTGGAGCCGGAAGGACGCGGCGTTTCCGAGATAGGGATATGACTGGTGTCGGTTCAGGCCGAAAAGCTGGAGACGCTTGCCATTGAGAAAAAATCCCCGGTCGGTGAACTTAAACCAACGGAATCCGTAATGGAAGGAAATGAGATCGGACATTTCCGGCGCTTCTTCCGAGGATTTGGTTTCGGATTTTTTTCTCAAGTCCGGGCAGGAGATTTTCAGGTTGAGGTCGTAAAGATAAGGATAGTCCGGAGACCAGAGTTTGGGATTTTCTACCGGCATCTCCAATTCCGCTTTGGAGCTTCCGGGAGGGACCGTTAATTCTTTTTCCCGCTCGGAAATGCTTACCCCTTCCATCCCCTCCTTGCCCTTGACCTGATCCCATAAGCTCGCGGTGAAGGAACAAGAGATCGGCTCGGAAAGAGTATTGTTGGCGTCCGCGGAGATTTTCAAGACCGCTTTTTGCTCATTGAGTTCGGGGGTGAAGGCAAAGGGATGCTCCAGGTAAACCGGGGGCTTGCGCTCGATCCAGACATCCCGATAAATCCCGCCAAAGAGGGTGTAGTCAACCAGAAACCCCTCGGGCGGGACATTCATTTTTGAATTGTCAACCTTCACCGCCAGCAGGTTTTCTTTTCCGGGCAGATAGGCGTCCGTGGCGTCAAAGACGAACGGGGTATATCCGCCCAGATGATAGCCGAGGTATTTGCCGTTCAGCCAGACATCGGCCCGGGTGAGGGCGCCCTCGAAATGGATCAGGGCCCGGTCGCCGCTCCGGTAGTCGTCTCCGAAGGCGCTGAAGCGGAGGCGGTAAAGTCCGACGCCCCGGTAATATTTTTGGGACAGCTTGAACCGGGCCGGCTCCAGGTGGAGCGTATGCGGGAGCGAGACCTTGTCCCAGTCCTGATCATTGTATTGAGGCTTTTCAAAATTCTCCGCGTCCCCCTGGTGATAGAGCCAGGCGGAGTTGAGGGATAGCTGTTGGGATTCGCATCCGGAGCAGGAACTCAGGAACAGGAGCGCCATCCAGGCCGGGATCAGCAATTTTTTCATTGCGGTTTCGTGGACTCCGGTTTCGGCTCCGGAGTTTTGGGCGCAGGCTTTTCAAATTTCTCCGGTAGGTATTTGGGCAGATCTTCCGGGATCAAAAACCGCATCGGCTTCCAGTGTCCGCCGATCGGCTTGAGCCTGACGCCGTTGATGACGATCTCCACCCCGCCGGCGTTCCCGATCAGGAGGCTCAATTTCTCCTGGGCCTCAATTTTAAAACTGTCCTCGGAATAAAGCATCATCTCCTTGCCGGCCTTGCCGTCAATGGTGGTCAGCACCCAGCAGAGTTCATTGGCCTTGAGGCTGACCGAGAAGGGCGGAGAAACACTCTGCAAAGAACGGACCGGCGCCGGAAGAGATGTCGCCACGGCGCCGCCCTGACCAGGGCTTGGCCGGGCCGGGGCCGGCAAAGCAACCCTTGCGGCGGGATTTTTTTTCAAACTCCAGATCAGGCTTCCGACCAGGCCGATCAGGATCAGGACGAAAAGCCCGGCCAGGCCCCAGACCCAGGCCCGGGACTTCTGCGGGATCGGCCCGGATTTCGGCCCGGACAGGGCAGGTTTGGTTTCCTTCAGATACTCCTCAAACCGGAGCAGGGTTTGTTCGGGATTCAGACCAACCTGCTCGGCATAGGCGCGGATAAATCCGCGGACAAAGATCAGCCCGGGCAATTGCTCATACTGATCTTTTTCCAGGGCGAGCAGGAATTTCTTTTGGATTTTGGTCTTGGCGCTGATCCCGTCCAGCGAGAACTCGCGGGTTTCCCGCTGCTGACGAAGGTATTCGCCGAAGGAGCTTTCCATCTGGCAACTATTTCTGGGAGGAACAGTTTAATAGCTTGAGATACTGGCTCGAGGACTTGGCCTCGTCGCTCTCCGGGGTCGCGTTTCTCAAAGCCTGGTTGAATTCCGAGCAGGCCTCTTTGGTCTTGCCCTGCCGGTTATATTCCAGGCCGAGCAGACGGTGGGCGCGCGGAAGGTAGGGGCAGAGTTGGATGGCCTGCTGTAATTCCTTAACCGCCTCCGGATATTTCTTTTGCTTGCTCCGGAGCTCCCCTAAATTGGTATGGGGATTACAGAAACCGGAATTGAGCGCCATTGAACGGTTGAGCGCGTTCTCCGCCTCCGGGAGTTTGTCCTGCAACAGGAAAATCCAGCCGATATCGTTCCAAGCGATATAGGCCTCGCGGAACAGGTCGTCGCTCGAGGCTTTCTGATAGCTCTTCAGGGCTTCCTCCAAATTGTTTTCCACCAGGTAGATGTCCCCGCGCAGGAGATTGGCATCAGAATATTTCGGGTTATATTGAATCGCCAACTCAATGTTTTCCTTGGACTTGCCTATCTCCTGGCGGAAGAGATAAATCTTGGACAGCCAGTAATAAACCTCCGGGTCCTTGGGATTGCACCGCTTGGCCTCTAGGATGTTGTTCAGCGCCGCGTAAAGGTCGTTGCGGTGGACATCCATCTGGACCTGCTCCTTTTTGACCTTGGCGTATTCCGGATTCTTGCACGGATCTTTTTCCTTGGCATTGGCGCAGGAAATCACGCTGAAAATAATTATTCCGATCCATGATTTTCGCATAGTTCCCCCCTCAAAACATCGCCAGAAATTTTACCATTATCTTCAGGTCCTCGGGATCAAGACCGCCCTCGGCCGCCGGTTGATCCCCCTGGTCCGCGGCTTCCGGCCCAACCGGATTCGCGGCCTCCGCAAAAATCTCTTCACGCCCCGCGCTGATCCCGGACGCGGCCTCCGCCTCCACCTGCTTTGGTTTGGCCGGCGCGGCCGGGATGGGCTTCGCCGGCTTGGCTTCCGGAACCGGCGCAAATTTTGCCTCAACCGCAGGCGGCTCCGGCTCGGCCAGGGTTTCAAAAGCAATCTCTTCCACTTCCATAACCGGTTGCGGCGCGGTCTCCGACCCCGGCCCGATCTCGGTTTCAATCCCCGCGCTTATTTCCGGCTCCACCGAGATCGTCGGCTGAGCTTCATTGAGTTCCTGCTCCCAGGCAACTTCCACTTTCGGCTCCGCGGCCAGGGGCGGCTCCGGCTTCGCTTCGCTCTCTTCCATCTCAATGATCAGCCCGGTATCCCGCGCTTTGCCTCGGGGAGGCGGCATCTCCAGATCTTCTTTCAGCTCCAGGTTCTCCAGCAAAATGTCTTCCTCCGCCGGCGCCTGCCCCGGCTCCGGGGAGGCGGACAGGGACTGCTCCAAGGGCGGGACCATCACCTCGTCCAGGATCGTCCCTTCCGGTTTTTGCTCCGCAAAGGCTTCCGCTTGAATGACAAAATCACCCTCGGTAACCGAACTCTCCTGCTCTTCCACCGACTCCACCACCAGCTCGTCAGCCACCGGTTCGATCTCCAGCACTTCCTCCTCAACCTGCTCCTGGAACCGGGAGAGGTCCTGGAAAAATGCCGGCATCGAGTTATAGAGCTGTTCCTTTTGATCCGGAGCCATCTCCCGCCAGCGCAGGTCATTCATCATAAATCCCATACTCTCGGTGAACTCGGTCGCGGCCTGCTGGACCTGGGGAACCGTTTCCTTCGGCATCACCCCTGCGTCCCACTTGTAAAGCAGCCCCAAGTTGGAAGTGATCAGGTGCAGGAAGATATAAAACTCGTAGCCCTTGGGGGATCGCAGGATGCAGACATAGGCCTGCGCCGGCTCGGGCGAGCGCCCGGGCGGAACCACGATCGGCCGGTTGACCGAGGTGGCCAGATATGCCACCTGGTCCGGCATGGCCTCCACCCAATTCTTTTTTGGCTCCTGCTGAAACATCCCTTGCTTGCCTATAGAGTATCCACTTTATTTTTCATTGTCAAAACCGGATAAAAATTGCTTTTCAAGGCAATTGAACCTTGATTTGCTTGCCCGAATAGCTCACGGTTTGATCCGGGGTATTGGCGGGCAAGACCCCGACTCCGAAATTGTCGCGGACCAAAACGATCTGGAAGGTCCTCTGCTTGAGCATGGCGGGGAAGGATCCTTTCCGGTCGCCAATGACTATTGTCCGGGCGGCATCATCCCATTTGAATTTGATCAGGCAGTACTCTCCTTTTTCATAGTTATAGCTGAGACCGTCGTCTTCATAAAGCGTGAACTCCGAGTCGACTCCGGGATAGACGCGCAGTTCCAATGGATCCGCGGGTTTTTCCAGGGCGTATTGCAGGAACGGCCCCATCGGGATGATGGAACCGGCTTTGATGAAAATGGGCATAATCTCAATGGGCGCGGGGGCGTCAACGGTCTGGCCGCCCGCGATTTTTTTCCCGGTCCAGAAGTCATACCAGCTGGCGGATCCCGGCAGGCACACCTTGCGGGTCTGGGATTTGGCAGGAGAGGCTCCCGAAGCTTTGGGGCTGGTAACCGGATTGACCAGGATGGCCGGGCCGAACATAAACTGGTCGGTAATGGATCGGACCTTTTGATCAGCCGGGAAATCCATGGGCAGTCCGCGCATAATGGTGTAACCATGGTCAGTGACCTGCCAGGCCAGGGAATATATATAAGGTAAGAGGCGGTAGCGAAGCTGGTCAAATTTTTCCAGGCTGTCGTAAGCCCAGGAGCCTTTTTCCCCGAACTGCCAGATTTCCCGCGGGGTCATTGTCCCGTGGGAGCGGAAGATCGGGCAGAAGGCTCCATACTGGAACCAGCGAACATACAGTTCGCGGTATTTTTCGTTCTCGCTCCCGCCCCGGAAAAAGACGAAAAATCCGCCGATGTCGGTGGTCCAGTAGGGAATGCCGGCCATTGAGATATTCAGCCCGGCCGGGATCTGTTTCTGGAAAACTTCCCAACTCGCCTTGATGTCGCCGGACCAGGTGGCCGCAGCGTTGCGTTGTTGTCCCGCGAACGCGGATCGGGTCAGGATGAACACACGCTGGTCATCGGTCACGCCCCGCTGTCCTTGATAAACGGCCTCGGTGGTCATAAGCGAATAAGCGTTCAGATACCGGGCGGTGGAGCCGAGCGCGGTCTGTCCGGCTTTTTTGAAATCCCGGGTCTCCATAAAGCGGAGATTGGCCAGGCTGAATTCCGGCTCGGTCCCGTCCAGCCACCAGGCATCCACGCCCTGCGAGAAAAGGCCCTTATTGATATAGTCCCAATACAACTTCCCCGCCGGCTCGCTGAACGCGTCATAAACCCCGGTCCCGCCCAGACCCGGGCGGGAATAGAGGAATCCCTTTTCCTTCATCGCTCGGTAGATGTCGGTCTCGGGTCCGAACTTGGGCCAGACCGAAATCATCAGGTGGACCTGGTATTTATTATGAAGCTCGTCAATCATTGCCTTCGGATTCGGGAAGACGCTCGGATCAAATTGCATCGCGCTCCATCCCAGCTTTCCCCAATACATCCAGTCCTGAACGATCACATCCAGGGGCAGCTTGCGCTCCCGGTATTCCCTCACCGTGGCGACCAGTTCCTCTCCGGTCTGGTATCTTTCTTTGCTCTGGAAATAACCATAGGCCCATTTGCCGAACATGGGCGCGGCGCCGGTGAGGTCGCGATAACCCGCGATCACCTGGTCGGCCTCGGGCCCGTAAATGAAATAGTATAACACTCCATCCGCGACCTCGGACCAGAGAGAGAATCCGCCCGCCCTGCTTTGGAATTTGCTCAGCGAGCAGTTGTCCCACAAAATCCCGTAGCCCCGGGTTGAGAGCAGGAACGGCACCACCGCGATGGTGTTGGCCTGCGCCATCAAGACCTGATGTCCCGCCCAGTTGATCACCCCGTCCTGGTACTGGCCCAGGCCGTAAAGCCCCTCGTCCGGGCTGGAAAGAAAAGTCTGGCCCGCGTGATAAGTCTCTTCCCCCAGGACTTTGGCTTTGGTCAAAGTCCCGCCGCCGGTTTCCGGTTCCTGCAAAATAACGCTTCCGCTTCGGTCGAGATAGGTTATGGCGCCGGTCTTTTTGGAAATCTTCAGTTGCAGCCGGGCCGTGGTGATAACAAGGGTTTCCGCCGATTCCGATAATTGCCACTCCACGATCTTGCGGGTCTGGGCCGGGACGATCAGGCTCGGCCTGGTCGGAGAATTTTGAAAGGGCGAATAATAAACCCCGATGATGTTCTCGTCGAGAATGGCAAGGTTCATGGTTCCGGCGGGCAGGTTCAGGATCAGGCCGTTCGCCAATCGCTCAGCAATGGTAACCGTGCCCGCGCCGGCCGGGTTAATCCCTGAGCACAAAAAAATTGCCGCGGCCAAAAACATTTGAGAACATTTGCGCATGCCTCTCATTTGGTATCCCCCTCTTATCGGGCGTTGAGTTTGACCCGGATGGTCTTTACCTCAAACGGCGCCAGGTCAATCGTGACAATTCCATTTTTAATTTCCATCGGCGACTGGACTCGCTCTACCCCGTCGGCAAGCCAAGCCCCGCTCAATTTGAACAACGGGAACTCCAGGCGCGCCGTCGCCGGCTTGCCCGATGCCTCATACAACCGGACGATGTATCCATCCCCGTCCTCCGCCATCTTGAACTCCGTGATCATCACATTGTCCGGGGAGACCGTGGCGAAGCTGCCCATGGGAGGGAGTTCGCCCGAGCCGCCTTCGGAAACCACCGCCATCGCCGGGGTTGAGAGTTCCCATCCGGACCGGTGCGCCTGGTCCGCGTCTTTGGAGTCAAGTGCAATGATCCGGTAGTGGAAGGTCATCTCGCCCTTCTGCGACGGGGAGAAATTGGTATTTTGGAAGTTGTTCATAAGCTCGGAATAAACGGTTGGCTGGTTCGGGTTCCAGGGATAAATGCCGGCCCGGTAAAAGAACGGCCAGAACATCTGGGAGGTGAAGCCGGCCTTTTTGGTGATCTCGCCCAGCTCAACCATCGGCGCCTCTTTCGTGCTCCAGACGATGCTGAAATTGTCGCTCTTGCTTTTGAGTTCAATGGAATGGCTCACCGCATAAAACTTGGCATAATCCGGAAGCTGGTCATAATACGGCCGCATCTTGCCGTAGGGGGTTTCCACCCAGATTTCAAAGTCGGGGATATTGAAGGGGAAGGCCAGATATAAAGATTCGCGGGAATGGTTATCGTAAGGAATCCGGTTTTCAAGATCAATATAATCCGACCCGTCATAAATGGTGAAAGTTTGTGTGATGGTTTTTTCGGCGCCTTGCTTTATGGGAGCGGAAATAGTGAAGGTCGCGCTTGCCGCGTGGTTATTTTTCTCGTTTGAAGATGAAATGATTTTAAGGCTAGTTCTTATATCGGTAAGGTCCGCGAGGTCCTGTTTGCGGGAAATAAATTCTCCCAAATGATATTTGGCGTTTTGGTCCACCAATTCGCGCCGGAGTTTTTTGTCATAGATACTGGTCACTCCTTTTTTCCCGTCAAAGGTCAATTGGTATCTCTGGTTTTCCAGGATGCCGTTCCCGGCCTGGAGATTGGCTTCCGGGGTTGGCTCATTACCGGGTGCGGGAATTTTAAAACTCTTATATCCGAAGGCTGGAATATCCGAATAAACCCCGGGAGATAAACCTTCCATTTTCATGGTTGAGCTTCCCTTTTCCGCAGCATAATAAGCAGCCGGCCAGGGAAGAGGATTGAAGACGATCACCGTTGGTTCCGGTCCGGCGATTTGTCGGGCTAAAACGGAAAAGGCATCTTTCAATAACTTGTCAGCCTCTTCCCCGCTTTTGCTCAGCCAGCCGGATTTGATCCCGAAGATTTCCTGGTGCTGAGGCGCGGTATTGAGCAGGTATCCCCAGGTATGTTCGTCAAAGAGGATGTTGTTGTAATAGGCGTCGCTAATTTCTTTTTTGGGATATTGATAGGACGGGTCGAGCAGGCTCGCGATGCCGGCCACGGCCTCGGTTTGATAGAGCAGGTGATGCAGGCCGCGGCTGATCGCGGTCCATTTCGCCTCGGTGATCACGCCGTCGGCCCACCAGTCGGGCAGATCGCCTTTGACTTTGGGGATTTGGTCCTGGAAATTTGCTTCCAGGTATTGGAAGAATTTGGTCGGGGTTGAGGAGATGAGCCGGGGATAGGCGAAATGCGAATCCCATTCCTTGATCACCTCACAGGCGTCAATCCTGGGCCAGGAATTGTCGTTGGCGCCGCTCTTGTCCGCGCCCGAGCGGGTGATGTGGATCGCGTCATAGCCGTAATTATTTTGCTCATACCCTTTGAGCAGGCCGGTCATTCCCTCCAGGGTCTGGTCGTATCCTGAATAAAGATAGGGCGCCTCGGTGTAGGCGTCCTTAGAGCGCCAGGTCAGGAGTTCGCCTTGATCCGGTCCCTGCCAATAAAATGCCTGGGGCATCTTGGTCGCGTGGAGGATATTGCCGCCCCGGTAAAAACTATTCGGGTTGAAGGAAAAATATTTGACGCCGGAACTTGCGAGCGCGGAGACCTCGCCCTGGGTGATTCCGTCAACATCGTTGAGCATGAAGGTTTTTGATTCCACCCCCAGCAGCGGCCCGACCACGATCTGCGAATAATAAACATCGCGGAAAAGTTCCTCATACCCCTCGGTCTCGGTGTGCTCGTGCACCAGCTTGGCGCAGACCTCAAGCCGTCCCTCTTGCGCGCGTTTCCTGATCTGGTCCAGCCGGTCCGGATGCTGCTCCAAAAAATACTTCAGTTCCCACGCGCCTTCCATGGTCCAGCGGAACTTGGCGTCATCCGGCCAGTTGTCCGATTGGTCCATATCGGAAAGGGCCATCTCGGTGATGTCGTTCCGTTTTTTAAAAACATTCTCCGTGGTGTTGGTGTAGCCGAGGTCTAGGTGGGAGACAAAGCTGAGATAGACCTTCCACTGTTTGGCCGGGGTCCAGTCAAAATTCAGTGACTGAATTTCTTTGCCGCCCTCAAGCAGCTTCAGCTCAAGCCCCGCCTTTTCCCGAAGGTCCAAGACCTTGATCACCGCCTCGGCTCCGTTGATCGGGTTGTCATAACTCCATCCGCCCGGCCGGACCGCGCGGATGATCAGCCTGCTCCCCGCATTGCCCGAAAGCTCCACTCTGACAAGTTGAAGGAGACGCGCATCCTCTTTCACAAAAAAGAAAGTCGGATAGACCGCGCGGATTTTAGGCCCGGACTTTGGCGCGGATTGCGAAACCGGGGCAACCGGCCGGGTGAAATATTGCTTGAGCATCGCCTCTTCTTTGCCCAGCGCAAACGCGCAGAGCGGCATCAGCCACGCAGCCAGAATCAGGAACCTTTTCATTCTCGCCCCGTTCCTTTCGCAACCTTGATTTTAACCGTGATTACTTGATACGGGCCCAAGTCCAGTTCCAGCCGGTTATTCTTGAGCGTCAGTTTTTCCCGCTCCCGTTCCACTCCGTCCGTGATCCAGGCCTCGGTCACCTGGAAAAGCGGAAATTCCATAATCGCTTTGGCCGGCTTTCCTTCCGCTTCATAAACGCGCAGGATATGGCCGTCGCCATCCTCGGCCATCTTGAACGCGGTGATCATTACAGGATCGGGCGAGACCTTGACGAAACTTGCCGAAGCCGGAAGTTTGCCTTCGCCGTTTTCCGCAAGCGCCGCGATCACGGGCGAGCTTAATTCCCATCCGCTTTGGTGGGTTCGGCCAGCGTCTTTGCCATCCAAGGCGGTGATCCGATAGCTCCAAACCGCGCTGCCTTTTTGGAAAGGCGAGAAATTGGTGCTCTGGTAGTTGTTCATAATTTCGGAATAGACCGTTGGCTGGTCCGGGTTCCAGGGGTATTTGCCGGGGTGGTAGAAGGGCATCGACTGATTGGCAAGCTTGGTGATTTGTCCCAGTTCAACCATCGGCGCCTCTCTGGCGCTCCAGATGACGCTGAAGTTCTGGGTCTTGCTCCGGAGTTCCACCGAGTGCGACACCACATAGAATTTCGCGTAGTCCGGAAGCTGGTCATAATAGGGCCGCATTTTTCCGTAAGGGGTTTCCACCCAGATTTCAAAATCGGGAACCTGGAACGGGAACGCGAAATAGCGAGACTCCACCAGCTTGTTCTCATAATTCTTGAAATCGTTGATCAGATCAATATCATCCAGGCCGTCGTAGATTATGATGTCCTGGGTAAGGG
Source organism: uncultured delta proteobacterium (assembly GCA_903930515.1). GTDB lineage: Bacteria > RBG-13-61-14 > RBG-13-61-14 > RBG-13-61-14 > DRUE01 > CAIYYW01. Next base: position 25,727 of record CAIYYW010000179.1, read on the forward strand.
ACGCCTTCGGGTTCCCAGGGTCTTTGACGATGATCCTCGCGGTTGAAAAAACCGGGCCGGAAATAAATTGGATCGTCTCCGCCTTTCCAGTCCTCTTCAAGTCAATGATGCTGGAAAACCGGTCCTGCTTCCGATAGATAAACCTGCCGGCTTCGCCGTCCAAAAGCTCGCGGTTTAATCTTTTGTCCTTGATGCTCGCGAGCAGATGGTCCTGGTTAAAAGTCAGCGCAAAGCGGTCGTTCTCAAGGATATTATCGCCTGCTTTCATCTTAACGGCATAAACCGGAATCGTCTCAACCGGCACAACCCGGTAGCTCCGGTATCCCATTGCCGGAATATTTTTGGCGATGAAATAAACCTCTTGTTCCCCGCCGGCCTGCTTTGGGAACTGGACCGGGATTTCCTGATTGGTTTGAGGGTCTATGATTTTCAAGTAGCCGCGGGTCCAGGGGAAATGAACCAGGTCATTCCTTTGCCAACTCAGCGGGTTGAAGACCACCAGGTTTATTCCCGGCCCGACGATTTTCGCGGCAAGCAGGGCTTGCGCCTGGGAGGAGATCTTTTCGCTCGCGGCCAGGCCGGAATGCATCCACCCGGCCTTGGTCTGGAAAATCTGCTGGTGCTCGGGCGCGTAGATGTCGTAGAAACCCCAGGTGTGTTCGTCAAACATCAGGCTATTGTAATATGCCTCGCCGATTTCCTTGACCGGGTATTGGTATCCCGTCGCGGCCAGACTCGCCATGCTTGCCAGCGCCTCGGTCTCAAAAAGTCGGTGATGCAGCTCGCGGCTCAATCCCTCTTCCCTGGCCTCGGTGATCACGCCGTCCGCCCACCAGTCCGGGCTGTCGCCGCGCGCGTCCGGGATTTGCCCGCCGAAATTCTTCTCCAGATATTCAAAAAACATCCGGGGCGTGGCCGAGATCAGGCGAGGATAGGCAAAATTCTTGTCCCACTCGCGGATGACCATACAGGGCTCGAGCTTGGGGATGGTGTTGTCCCACTTCGGCCCGGTGCGGGTGAGATGGATCGCGTCATAGGCATATCCGCTTTTTTCATATCCCGCGAGCAGGCCGGTGAGTTTGGGCAGGGTCTTCTGGTAGCCGTCAAGGAGATAGGGCGCCTCTCCGTAGGAGTCCTTGCTTCGCCAGGTGAGAATTTTTTCCCCGTCCGGTCCCTGCCAGTAATAGGCCTGCGGGAACTTGGTGTTGTGGACGAGGTTGCTGCCGCGATAGGACATATTGGGGTTGTATTGGAAATATTTCACGCCTGAGAGCGGCAGCACCGTGGCCTCTCCCCAGGGGATGCCCGCCACATCGGTCAGGTTGGCGGTCACCACCGGCGCCCCCAGCAACGGCTCGAGCACGCGCTTCCCGTAATAAAGCTCGCGGAACAGGCTTTCATATCCCGCGGTTTCCACATGCATGTGCACCAGCTTGGCGCACACTTCCAAGCGGCCTTCCTTGGCCAGCTTTTGCAGATCTGACAGTTTTTCCGGGTGTTCGGCGAGGAAATTTTTTATTTCCCAACTCCCCTCCGCGGTCCAGCGCCAGCGCGCATCCACGGGCCAATCCCTGGTCTGCTCGGCGTATTGCAAAGCGGTCTCGGTGATCTGGTTGCGCTTGGCAAAAACCTGCTGCTGGGTGCCGGTGTAGCCGATGTCCAGATGCGAGACAAAACTGATGTAAACCTTCCAGAGCCGCTCCGGCTCCCAGTCAAATTTCAACGATTGAATCTCCCGGCCCGAATCCAACAGCTTCAACTCCAGTTCCGCTTTTTCCCGCAGGTCCGGAACCTTGAGCATCATCTCTCCCGCGGCTGAAACCGGATTGTCATATTTCAAATTGCCCGGCCGGATCGCGCGGATGG
>CAIYYW010000180.1 GCA_903930515.1 uncultured delta proteobacterium
CGCGCTGTTCCGCGAAAATCAATACTCCGCTTGCCATTTTCCTTACCTCCCTTCCTCAGATAACCTTGGCTTCTTCGCGAAGCAGTTTCACCACCTGCTTGACCATATCCGCGGTTTCCATTTCCTTGAAAACCTTTCCGGGCGGACGGTCCGGGAGCGGGAGGTATCCCAGGGTCTTGACCTTGGCGCCCGCGGTTCCGACATCAGTCTCAGCCAGGCCGGTCTGGGCCAATGCCCATTTCTTGATCTCTTTCTTCTTGGCCTTCATAATCCCGGGCAGGCTCGCGTACCTGGGCTCGTTCAGTCCCTTGTCGCAGGTCATCACGCAGGGCAGCGAGGTTTCCACGATCTCCTCCCCGCCCTCTATCCGGCGGTTGCAGACCGCGGCATTACCCTTGAGTTCCAGCTTGGCCACCGAGTAAACCTGGGGCCAGCCGAGGATTTCGGCCAAATAGGCCGGCGCCTGGGCCTGATCCAGGTCAATGGCCTGGCGGCCGCAGAGCACCACATCAGGATTCTCGGTCTTGATCACCGAGGCAAGGATTTTGGCGGTGGCTAAAGCGTCCGATCCTAAGAAGGCCGGATCAACGCAATGCACCCCCCGGTCTATTCCCATAGCCAGGGCGGTCCGCATAGACTCCACCACCCGGTCCGTTCCCACCGTCACCACCACCGTTTCTCCGGTCTGCTTCTCCTTGATCCGGATCGCTTCTTCAACGGCATACTCATCATAGGGACTCATAATCCATTTGATGTTCTGCTCCTCAATCCCCTTCCCGTCCGCGGCGATCTTGATGCTGGCCTCGGTGTCCGGCGTCTGTTTCATACATACTAATACTTTCACTTCTCCATCCTCCTTTCTGGTTGATTTTTGCTATACCTCAATTCCCGGTTTAACAATCCCTTTCAGAAAAATCGCGCACAACTGCTCGGCGCTGCTTTTGATATAACTTTTACCCTTGTTTGTCAAGACCCAGTTCAGGCTCAACTCGTCCAGCGCCCCGAACAACGCCCGCTTGAAAATACCCGGCGAGATTTCCGGGGTGATCATCCCCTGCCTCTGCCCCTCTTTCACCAGCTCGGAAATAATGTCCAGATATTCCAGCCAGCGGGCCGGGAGATATTCCTTCATAAACTTGTTGCTCTGACGCAACTCCACCTGGAGCACCTCGGCCAAGGCCTGGTTCTCTTCCAATAACTCCAGATGCATCCAGATAAACCTCTTGATCTTACGAACCGGGTCCGGCTCCTGATCCAATTCCTTCTTCACCCGCGAGATGATCCAGCCCAAGCTTTCTTCAAAGACCTTGATCAAAATCTCGTCCTTGTTCTTGAAATAGATGTAGATGGTCCCGTCCGCCACGCCCGCTTCCGCCGCAATCTCGCTTACGCGGGCGTTGTGGAATCCCTTGCGGGCAAAGACCTTAATCCCGGCGTCCAGAATCCGCTGATATTTATCCGCATGCGGACCTTCCGGATCGCCGAGACTCCTTGCCCCCCTGGCTTCATTTTTCATCGCCGATCCCGCTCTTTATTGGTGAAGCTGGTCAAGTTGGTTAACTTGGTGAAATAGGCAAAAGAAGCGTCTGGATCAGTTATTCACCTATTTCACCAGTTTTACCAGTTACCAATTTTATTTTAAATCCCGATTATTGCCTTTCCTTTACCAGGATGTCCACTACGCTCGGGTCGGCCAAAGTGCTGGTATCGCCCAAGTCCTTGATTTCCCCGGCCGCGATTTTCTTGAGGATCCGGCGCATAATCTTGCCCGAACGGGTCTTGGGAAGAGCATCCGCGAACTGGAGCTTGTCCGGGGTCGCGATCGGGCCGATCTGCTTTCTGACATGCGCGACCAATTCCTTCTTCAGCTCATCGTTCGCCACAACCCCGACCTTGGGGGTGACAAAAGCGTAAATGCCCTGTCCCTTGATCTCGTGCGGCATCCCGACCACTGCGGCCTCCGCAACCTTGGGATGGCTGACCAGGGCGCTTTCCACTTCCGCGGTGCCCAGCCGGTGTCCGGAAACATTGATCACATCGTCCAGCCTGCCCATCAACCAGAGGAATCCATCCTCGTCCTTGCGGCAGCCGTCTCCGGTGCTATAAGCAGGCGAGAACTGCTTCCAATAGGTGTCCACGAACCTCTGATGGTCCCCGTAAACTGTTCTCATTATCCCCGGCCAGGGCTTGTTGATCACCAGGTACCCGCCCTCGTTGGCGTCGCACTCGGTCTTGTCTTCCCGCATCACCTTGGTGTCCACCCCGAAGAACGGGTAGGACGCGCTTCCGGGCTTGGTGGGGAAAGCCCCCGGCAGCGGGGTGACCAGGAACCCGCCGGTTTCGGTCTGCCAGTAGGTGTCCATAATCGGACATTTGGCCTTGCCGATATTCTCGTAATACCAAATCCAAGCCTCGGGATTGATCGGCTCGCCGACCGAGCCGAGGATCCGGAGCGAGGACAAATCATATTTCTTGGGCCATTGTTCGCCTTCCTTCATCAGAGAGCGGATGGCCGTGGGTGCGGTATAAAATGCATTGACCTTGTATTTCTCCACCACTTCCCAGAACCTTCCCGGATTCGGATAGCTGGGCACGCCTTCAAACATCACGCTGGTGGCGCCGACATTGAGCGGTCCGTAAACAATGTAGCTATGACCGGTGACCCACCCGATGTCCGCGGTGCACCAGAAGGTTTCTTCCTCTTTGTAGTCAAAGACCAGCTTGAAGCTGATGGAAACATAAAGAAGGAACCCGGCCGTGGTGTGGAGCACGCCCTTGGGCTTGCCGGTTGATCCGGAGGTATAAAGGATAAAGAGCGGGTCTTCGGAATCCATCTGCTCCGGCTCGCAATAGTTCGGCACATCGGAGGCAGTCATCTCGTCGTCCCAATAAGTGTCCCGTCCCTGTTTCATCGCGACTTCCTGCTTGGTCCGACGAACCACGATCACATTCTTCACGATGTCGTCCAGGCCTTCCAGCGCCTTGTCCGCGGCGGCCTTGAGCGGCACGGTCTTGCCCGCCCGGTACCCGCCGTCAGCCGTGATCAGCATCACGGTCTTGCTGTCAATGATCCGGTCCTTGAGCGATTCCGCGCTGAACCCTCCGAACACGATTGAGTGGATCGCGCCGATCCGGGCGCTGGCCAGCATCGCGATCGGCAGCTCCGGGATCATTCCCAAATAGATGCACACCCGGTCGCCCTTTTTCACGCC
>CAIYYW010000181.1 GCA_903930515.1 uncultured delta proteobacterium
ATGGTGGGCGGAACAGGACTTGAACCTGCGACCTTCGGCTTGTAAGGCCAACGCTCTCCCAACTGAGCCATCCGCCCGGAACCCTTTATATATAAGCTAAATTAAGCTGATTGTCAATTCCAACTGAAGCCACGGGAATTGAGAATTGGGCAGAACCCCGATTCCCAACCCCCAATTTATTTATTCATTGAATCCAGGAAATCGGAATTGGTTTTGGTGCCGGAGATTTTGTCAAGCAGGAATTCCATCGCGTCAATCGAGTTAAGCGGGCTTAAGACCTTGCGGAGCAGCCAGGTCTTCTGCCGGGTTTTATCATCAATCAGCAACTCCTCCCGCCGGGTCGCCGACCGGTTCAAATCAATGGCCGGGAAGATTCTCTTCTCCATCATCCTCCGGTCCAGGGTGATCTCCATATTGCCGGTCCCCTTGAACTCTTCAAAAATCACCTCGTCCATCCGCGAGCCGGTGTCAATCAAGGCGGTGGCAATAATGGTCAGGCTTCCCCCGTCCTCAATATTGCGCGCCGCTCCGAAGAAGCGCTTGGGCTTGTGGAGCGCGGTGGAATCCACTCCGCCGGTGAGGATTTTCCCGCTCGGGGGCACCACATTATTGTAAGCGCGCGCGAGCCGGGTGAGGGAATCGAGCAGGATCACCACATCCCTTTTATATTCCACCAGCCGTTTGGCCTTTTCCAGGACCATCTCGGTCACCTGCACATGCCGCTGAGGCGGTTCGTCAAAGGTGGAGCTGACCACCTCGCCGACCACGATCCGCTCCATTTCCGTTACTTCCTCGGGCCGCTCGTCAATCAGGAGCACGATCAGATACAGCTCCGGGTAGTTGGCCATCAACCCCTTTGCGATGTTCTGGAGCATCACGGTTTTTCCGGAATAGGGAGGAGCCACGATCAGGCCGCGCTGTCCTTTGCCGATGGGAGTGAACAGGTCCAGCACCCGGTTGGTGTAGTTCTCCTTGTCATTCTCCAGCTTGATCCGGACGTTCGGATAAATCGGAATCAAATTGTCAAAATGAACCCGCTCCCGCGCGAATTCCGGCTCCTCAAAATTGGTCGCCTCAACCTTGAGCAGGGCAAAATATCTCTCCGTGTCCTTGGGAGGGCGGATCTGGCCGGCGATGGTGTCCCCGGTCTTTAAGTTGAAGCGCCGGATCTGGGAGGGAGACACATAGATGTCATCCGGGCTGGGCAGATAGTTATAAGAGGTGGATCTGAGGAACCCGAATCCGTCGGGCAGAATTTCCAGGACGCCCTCTCCGTAAATCAGGCCGCTTTTAACGGCCTGTGCCTGGAGGATGGAGAAGATCAATTCCTGCTTGCGCATCCCGTGCGCGCCTTCCACGATCAGGTCCCTTGCGATCTTGATCAACTCGTTGATCTTGCGGCTCTTGAGCTCCTTCAGGTTCAACTGCGGCTTGTTCTTGTTGTCTTCTTCCTTGACCGGAGCCTCCTTGACCGCGGTTTCCTTGGCCGGAGCCTCTTTGGCCGGGGATTCCTTGACCGGAGCCTCTTTGGCCGGGGTTTCCTTGGCCGGAGCCTCTTTGGCCGGGGATTCCTCGGAAACCGCGCTTTCCGCAATGGGCTTCGGGGTCGGCTCTTCCTCGGTCCGCGAGTTTTTCCGCGCCGGCTTGGGAGTGTCTTCCTGGTTCTTCTGATCCGTCTCTTCGTTCGCGTCATCTTTTCTTGGCATAGATTCTCCTTGGACTTGTCTTTCTTGTTTAGAAAAAGTCTCCAATCGGGAATATTTCAGAGGCTCGCTTCAATCGTCCTTTAAAAACCTTTGTTTGCTTATTTTTGTCTGGTTTTCAAACTATCTGAAAAAGGCGTGTAAGTCAAGAAATCAGGCTACCTGTTAACAGTTTAATATATTTATCACCCTTGTCAAGTCCGGGCGGGATTTTTTCCAAAGGCCTTCTTGGAACAGGTCGGATGGGCGCAAGAAACAACCGGAGCGGGCAGAGCCGGCAAAGAGGCTGATCCTTTGAGAGGTTGGTTGAAAATCCTCCTTCCCGAGGCTGGGGCGGACAAGCGGGAAAAGGGAAACGGCCTTTTCTTGACATCGGAAATTAAAAGGATTAGCATCAACTGGGAGAAACGGTTGGCTGTTGGCGGAAAAAGCAAAAGAGCAGGAGGAACACTATTTGGTTTTTGAGGCGGGAGGGTATCCTTTGGCGGCTCGGCTCAGCCAGATCCGGAAGGTTTATGGTCAGGAGGAGTCGGCGCCGGAGCAAGGGGCGGTTGATCTGGGAGAGCTTATCGGCAGGAAGCAAAAAGGGGGCAAATATTTTTTGGAGGTTCAGGGGCGGGGGGAAATGGTTCCGGTGCAGGTGGATAAGATTGAGCCGATCAAGGATTTACAACTGGCGGTCTGGCTGGAATTCCCCAGGCTCATGCGCCGACCGGGGAACAAGATGATCCGGGGATTTTTCTTTGACGGCTCCCGGATGATCTCTTTGATTGATTTTGACCAGGTCTTCAGCGCGAGGGGCAAATGAGCGGTCAGCTTGCCGGCCGGGAGACGGCCGGTTCGCGCTGGCTGTTGTTCCGGCTGGGGGAAAAACAGTGCGCGCTCCGGCTTTCGGGGCTGGTGCGGGTCCTGGACCAGGCGGAGTTATTTTTGGCGCCGAAGTTGCCCGGGGAGTTCAAGGGCGTGATTTATTTCAACGAGCAGGCGGTTCCAGTGGTGAACTGGGAGGCGTTTGGAATCAAGCCTGGTTCCGGGCGATTATTATTGATCGTGGAACAGGGCAAGGATCGGGTCGGGCTGGAAGTGGAAGAAACCGGAAAAGTGGGCGAATATAATCTGGGACCGGGCGTGAAGGAAAAAGGGTTCTGGGTCGAGTTGGAACCGGAGCGCGGGATTTGGGGGCTGGATCAGGATAAATTCTTCAGCGCCTTGAAGCAAGAACATTGATCGCCCGAAAGATTTAGGAGGAAATGATGGCCAAGAAGATCTTACTGGCGGATGATTCCATAACCATCCAGAAGGTGGTCCGGATCACCCTGGCGGACGGGGATTACGACCTGATCACGGTGGATAATGGCAACGAGGCCATGGACCGGGTCAGGACGGAAAAGCCGGACCTGATTTTGCTGGATGTGGTGATGCCGGGCAAGACCGGGTACCAGGTTTGCGAGGAGATCAAGAAGAACCCGGGAACCGCGGGGATCCCGGTGGTTTTGCTGGCCGGCAGTTTTGAAGGGTTTGACGAGATCAAAGGCGCCGAGATCGGCGCGGACGGATATATCATCAAGCCGTTTGAGTCCCAGACCTTGATCAACAAGGTGGAAGAGATGTTGAGCCGGGCCGAAAAGACCAGGCCGGGGGCTGCCCCGGAACCGGTTACGCAGGCGAAAACCAGACCCGGCGTTTCTCCGATGAATCCCGCGGTTGCTCCGGTCCAAGCGGAGCCGGAGCCTCCCCCCCAGGTCAGTTCGGAAGTCAGGGATTTTATGGATTCGCTTTCATCGGAAATGGATCAGACCGCATCGGCTAAGGCCGCATCGGCCCGGGAAGCGGTCCAGGCGGCTCCCTTTGAAAAAGGGCCGCTTGAAGCGCAGGAGCCGTTTGAACCAGAGCCGGTCGCGGAAGCGGAACCGGTCGCGGAAGCGGAAGCCATCGCGGAACCTTCCAGCGAGGCCGAGCAGTTGTGGGGAGAAGCGGAAGTGGTTCCGGAAAGCGAGGCCGGGGGCGAGGTGATGGAAGGGGAGATGGTGAACGAGGAGAAGCTGTGGGAGGTTGCTCCGATGGAAGGCGAAGAAGTCGTTGAGGCGGAACCGGCGGCGGCGGAGGCTATTCCTGCGGAAGCCGAGGCGGAGCTGGCGATGGAAGCGGAGCCGGTGATGGAAACCGAGCCGGTGGCCGAAGCGGAGCTGGTGATGGAAGCGGAGCCGATGATGGAAACCGAGCCGGGGTACGCGGCGGCGCAGCCGGAAGCGGGGGCCGCTCTTACGGATTACTATCCGTCTGCCGTGGCGATCGAGCCGGAGCAGATCGGGGGAGAGGCGTTGTTGGAGCCGGAAGTGGAAGCGGAGCCGGCCGGGGATATGGTGATGGAAACGGTCCCGATCGCGGAGCCGATTATGCCGGAGGAATTGGCGGGAACCGCGGAGGGGGAGTTGGAGGCGGAGGCTCAGCCGGAGATGGATATGAAGGGGATTGAAAGCAAGTCCCGGGTCGCGGCGGATGAGATTGCGGCCGCGGTCCAAGCCGGACTCAGCCGGGAGGAATTGGTCAGCCTGATCCGGGAAACGGTGGAGCGGGTGGCCTGGGAAGTGGTTCCGGAATTGGCCGAGACCTTGATCAAGGAACGGATTTCGCGCTGGGAAGCTCAAACGCAGCAGTAAAGTAATCGGGAATTAGGGATTGGGGGTTGGGGTCGGAGAAATATCCAATTCTTAATTCCTATTTCTTTTTCTTCGGGATAAAAAAATTCCCAGATTGTTTTAAAATAAACCGGGAGGATTTTCAGGAAAATGGGCGCCAAGGAATTGCCCAAAAATTTTGAGCCGAAAAGCGCGGAGAAGCGCTGGTATGACTTTTGGGAAGAGAGCGGATATTTCAAGCCGACCGAGAAGCCGGGGGCGAAAAATTACTGCATTGTGATCCCGCCCCCCAATGTCACGGGGGTGCTCCATCTCGGACACGCCTTGAACAACACCATCCAGGATGTGCTGATCCGGTATCACCGGATGCGGGGAGAGAATGCGCTCTGGCAGCCGGGGATGGATCATGCGGGCATCGCCACTCAGTATGTGGTGAGCAAGGAGTTGGCGAAGGAAGGCCTGAGCCGCCAGGATTTGGGACGGGACAAATTTATTGAGCGGGTCTGGAAATGGAAAGAGGAAAAAGGCGGACAGATCATTGAACAGCTCAAACGGATGGGCGCGAGTTGCGACTGGAACCGGACGCGGTTCACGATGGACCAGGGACTATCGCGCGCGGTCAGAGAGGTTTTCGTCCGGCTCTATGAGGAGAAGCTGATCTATCGCGGAACTTACCTGGTCAACTGGTGCGTGAGTTGCGGGACCGCGCTGAGCCAGCTGGAAGTGGAATTTAGCGAGAGTGGCGAGCAGGGCCAGCTCTGGCATATCAAATATCCCTTTGGGGAAGGTCAGGGCGGGGTGGTGGTTGCGACCACCCGTCCGGAGACCTTGCTCGGGGACAGCGCGGTCGCGGTCCACCCGGAAGATGACCGGTATCGGGATGTGGTCGGGAAAAGGGTAAAACTGCCGTGCACGGACCGGACTATTCCGGTGATCGCGGACGCTTTTGTGGACCAGGAATTCGGGACCGGCGCGCTCAAGATCACCCCCGGCCATGATTTCAACGACTACGAGATCGGCTTGCGGCACAAGCTGGAAGTGATCTCGGTGATCGGCACGGACGGCAAGATGACCGGCCCGGCCGGGAAGTATCTTGGGATGGACCGGTTTGAATGCCGGAAGCGGATCGTGGAGGATTTGAAGGCGCAGGGATTATTGGAAAAAATCACTCCCTATCCGGTGCGGCCGGGAAGATGCTACCGCTGTCGGACGGTGGTGGAGCCGACCCTGAGCACGCAGTGGTTCGTGAAGATCAAGCCCCTGGCCGAGCCGGCGTTGGAAGCGGTTAAGCAGGGGAAATCCCGGATCATCCCGGAGAGCGAGTCCAAGAAATATGTTCACTGGATGGAAAACATCCGCGACTGGTGCATCTCGCGCCAGATCTGGTGGGGACACCGGATCCCGGCCTGGTATTGCAAGGACTGCGGCGAGATCACGGTCAGCCGGGCCGATCCGAGCGAATGTTCCCATTGCCATTCCCAAAAAATTGAGCAGGACCCGGATGTGCTGGACACCTGGTTCAGTTCCATGCTCTGGCCCTTCAGCACTTTGGGCTGGCCGGACCAGACCCCGATCCTGAAACAGTTTTATCCCAACGCCTGCCTGGTCACCGGTTTTGACATCCTTTATTTCTGGGTCGCCCGGATGATGATGATGGGAATACATTTTATGGGCGAGGTCCCGTTCCGCGAGATCTACCTCCACGGACTGGTCCGGGACGAGCGGGGAGAAAAATTCTCCAAGACCAGGGGCAATGTGATAGACCCGCTCGAACTCATTGACGAATACGGCGCGGACACCCTCCGGTTCTCCCTGGTGCTGCTCGCTTTTTATGGAAGGGATTTGAAGCTGAGCAAGAAGCGGATTGAGGATGTCAAGCATTTCATCAACAAAATTTGGAACGCCTCCAAGTTCGCGCTGAGCCAGTTGGAAGATTTTGATCCCGGCCGACAGAAGGTTGAGGCATCGGCTCGGAGCCTGGCCGACCAATGGATCTTGAGCCGGCTCCAGCAAGCGATCACGGAAGTGCGCGCCCTGATTGAGGCCTACCGCTTCAGCGAGGCGGGCCAGGCGATCTATCATTTCATCTGGGACGAATTCTGCGACTGGTATCTGGAATGGGCCAAGCCCGCTTTTTACCGGCCGGAGACCCCGGAGCAAAAACTGGCCGCTCAGGAGACGATTTGCCGGGTGCTGGATTACGCGCTGCGCCTGCTCCATCCCTTTATGCCGTTCTTAACCGAGGAGCTCTGGCAGAACCTTCCCGGACACGGCCCGAGCATAATGATCTCGGAATTCCCGGAGCCGGATCCGGCCCTGGTCAAACCGGAACTGGAAGAGCGGATCAAGGACTTGCAGGACGCGGTAACCGTGATCCGAAAATTACGCGCGGAGAACCTGGTCCCGCTTTCCGGCCGGGTCAAAGTCCTGATCATCATCAGCGACGATCAAACCCGCGAATTCTTCGAGCGCAACCGCCACTACCTGGAATGTCCTCCCCAGGTGAATTCGCAGGAATTACTTATTTCAAAGACCGGTCAAAAATCGTCCACCTGCGTCTCCAGCCCCACCGGCAAGGGAGAAGTGTGCGTGGATTTGGCCGGGCTGGTGGATTTTGACAAGGAGCTCGCGCGGATGCGGAAGGAGCGGGAAAAATTGGAACAAGGATTGGAACGGGTGGAACAATCGCTGTCCCAACCCGGATTCGCGGAACGCGCCCCCCGCGAGGTGATTGAAAAGCAGATGGCGATCAAGGACGAGCTTCGGGAAAAATTGGCCACGGTGAAAGAGAACCTGGAACGGATGGGAAAGCTGAAAAGTCAAGGCAAGTGAGGGACTTTGATGGAAAAATTCAAGCTGGCTTTGGCGCAGATTTCAAGCGAGCCCGGGAACCTGGAAGCGAACCTGAAAAAGATGCTCGGCTACATTGAGCGCGCGGGCAGGGAAGGCGCCCGGATGATCGTCTTCCCGGAAATGTGCCTGCCCGGATATATGGTGATGGACGGGAAGGATTTCCATAACTTCTTCGCGCTCGCCACCGATTTCACCGATCCGGCCACCGCCCAGCTTCGGAAGGCCGCGGAGAAAAATAATTTGAATATCATCTACGGCGCGTCCACCAAAAGCGCCGAGGTGGAAGGCATTTATTTCAACAGCGCAATCCTGCTCACGCCGGAAGGGCGGATTGAGGTTTACCACAAGTCGCATCTTCCGACCGGGAACCACGGCGGGTGCGTTTTCTACGAGGGCCTGTACGCCAAGCACGGAAGCAAATTCCCGGTGATGGAATTAAGCGAAGTCCGGCTCGGGATGCAGGTTTGCTTTGACCTGTTCTTCCCGGAAGTGAGCCGGATCCTCGCAATCAAGGGCGCGGAGTTGATCGTGAACATCTCGGCCGCGCCGGTTAGCAGCAAAATGAGCTTTGACCGGATTCTTCCGGCCCGGGCGCTGGAAAACGCCTGTTATTTCGCCTATGTTAATGTGGTGGGGCAGCAAAAGGGAATAAACTTTTTCGGGCACAGCCGGGTCCTGAACCCGCTCGGAATGCCGGTGCTGGAGCTGTCGCCGGACAAGGAAGATTTCGGCGTCGCCGAGTTGGATCCGGGGCTTCTGGCCGGGTTGCGCAGGCAGTTGGATATGCTCCGGGACCGCGCCCGCCGTCCGGAAATTTATTGGGAACTGTGCGAGGATTTCGGAGAATAAATGGGATCGCTGGAACTAAAGAGTACTGAACCCGGTTGGGCGGAAGAAAAACTGGAATGCCCGGTGGCCCTCCAAACCGTCCGGGTAAAGCGGTTTTATCATTTCTTCTCCCGCGGCTGCTGCTCCACTTACAGCTATAACTCCGGGATCTTTTGCGAACTTGAAGAGGAATGCAAGAAGCTCGCAAAATACGACCGATGCCCGCTCTTAAAGGAGATGATTGAGAGCGATGAATAAGGTTGGAAACAACAAACTTGCCCGGCTCGGGATCGGGCTGCTGCTGGCCGGGATCATTCTCGGCGCCTGCTCCAAGCAGCCCGAGTTCAATATCCTCCTGCTCACGCTGGACACCACCCGGGCAGACCATCTCCGCTGTTACGGATACCGCAATATTGAAACCCCGGCCTTGAACAGCCTGGCCCGGGAAGGGGTCTATTTCCTCCGGGCTTACGCCCCCAACCCGCTCACCCTTCCGGCCCATACCACCATCCTGTCCGGAACCTTGCCCCTTTACCACGGCGTCCTGGACAACGGCGGTTTCATCGTCCCGGACCAACTTTTGCTCCTGCCCGAAGTCCTGAAACAGAACGGATATGTCACCGGAGCTTTTGTCAGCGCCGCGATTTTAAAAAAGGATTTCCACCTCAACCAGGGATTTGACTATTGGGACGAACTAGGGATTAACCCCCAGCCCCAGATGCATATGCTGGTGGCGGAGCGGAAAGCCGACGCCACCACCGACGCCGCGATCAAATGGCTGGATCAACATGGAGACCGCAAGCGCTGGTTCTTATGGGTGCATTATTACGATCCGCACAAGGAATATAACCCGCCCGAGCCGTACCGGAAGCTTTATTATTTCGACCCCTACGCCGGCGAGATCGCTTTTATGGACAGCCAGATCAGCCGGTTGTTTGAAGAGCTCAAGCGGAAAAATCTCTACGACCATACCATCATCATCGCCATCGGAGACCACGGCGAGAGCTTGGGCGAGCACGACGAGCCGACCCATTTTGTCTTTCTCTACGAAGCCACCCAACGGGTGCCCTTCCTGGTCCGGATTCCGGGATTGCCAAAACCGGGACGGCCGCTCCTGAAGGTGGTCAGTCAGATTGACCTCTTTCCCACCGTGCTGGATCTGGTTTCCATCAAAAGCCCGGACCAAGCCCAAGGCCGAAGCCTGAAAAATTTGATCTACGGAAAAGAAGCCGACGAAAAGACCGGGTCGGTTTTTATGGAATCCCACTTCCCCTATCTCCATTTCGGATGGAGCGAACTTTTCGCCCTGGTCTCCGATCATTATAAATATGTCCAGGCGCCCAAGCCCGAGCTATACGACCTGGCCCTGGACCCGCATGAGTTGAACAATATCGCGGACAAAAATCCCAAGCAGGTCAAAGAATTTGATTTCCAGGTGGAACAGATCAAGAAGCAAAGCCTGATCCGGAACCTGTCCAAACAGGCCGCAACCGGCGCGCAGTTGGACCAGGAAACCCGCCGGCAGATCGTCGCGCTCGGCTATCTGCCCTCGGTCGTCAGCCCGGCGAACGCGGAAAAGGCCCGGAAAAAGAATCCCCGGGATTACGCGGCCCTGCTCGCGGTGGCGATTGACGCGATGAACGACCTGGTGATGGACCGCAACCAGGCGCTCCTGGACAAGTCGGAAATCATCCTCGCCCGCGACCCGGAAAACCTGCTCGCCCTCCGCTTGAAGGCCAACGCCTTGTTCGCCCTGGGGCAATACCGGGAGGGGGTGGAATGGATCAAGCATTCCTTTGAGCTTGTCGGCGAGAGCGGAGACCTGGAGGCCATCCTCGGGACCTGCTATCTCCGCTTGCAGCAGAACCAGGACGCCCAGGCCGCGTTTGAAAGAACCCTCAAACTCACCCCCGATGATGTAATGTCGCGCTATTACCTGGCCCGGCTTTATCTCATCCAGGGGCGGGCGGACGACGGGCTCAAGCTGATTGATCAAGGGAAGATGCGCGAGCAAGCGGTTGGACATTTGTTCATGGCCAATTACTATCTCGCCCAGGACCGGCCGGGCCGGGCCGAGGCCGAGTTTGAGCGAGCCCTGGAAATGGCGCCCACCGCCCCGCTGACCAAGGTGGATTATGGCGCATATTTATTGAATAAGGGGAACGCGAAAAAGGCGCTGCAATTATTTATGGAGGCGGAAAAGGCGGACCCGACCCTGAAAATGGACGCCCATATTCAAAAGGCCAAGGAACAGGCGAGGGAGATGATTGAGAAAGGCACTTGATTTATTCCGATTTTTATTTATCATCAGAAAAGAGGAGTAACGGGAATGAAAGAGAAAATTCATCCGAAATACGGACCGGTCAGGTTTGAATGCGCCTGCGGGAATGTGATTGAAACCCAGTCCACCCGCCAAGGCACGATCAAGGTGGAAATCTGTTCCGCCTGCCACCCGATCTTTACCGGCACGCAGAAATTGGTGGATTCGGCCGGCCGGGTGGAAAAATTCTTGAGGAAATATGAGAAGAAGACCAAGGTGGCCAAGAAAAAGGAACAGCCTCCGAAAGAATCCTAGTTTAAGGGACGGAGTTCAGCCGCGGGCTCGTTTTCGGGCCTGCGGCTTTTTTCATTTTGTAAGCGGGGAAAGCTGATGAATTTTTCGGGCAGATTGGAAGAGTTGGAAAAAAAATTCCTGGCCATTGAGCAAGAGCTGACCCAGCCGGAGGTGTTCTCAGACCGCGTCAAATCCCTCCGGCTCAGCCGATCCCTGGCCGAGCTCCGGCCGGTGGTGGAAAAATTCCGGGTCTTTCAAAAACTGGATCGGGAGCTTGAGGGGAATAAGAATTTGCTTCAGGGCCAGGACCGGGAATTGGCCGAGCTGGTCAAGGCCGAGCTTCCGGGACTGGAGCGCCAGAAGCAGGTCCTGGAGCAGGAACTGAAGGAAATGTTGGTGCCTCCGGACCCGGATGACGCCAAGAACGCCATCCTGGAAATCCGGGCCGGAACCGGCGGAAACGAGGCCGCGCTCTTTGTCCGCGAGCTGTTTGAAATGTATCAAAAATGGCTGGAGAAAAAAGGGTTGCGCATATCCATCCTCAATCATCATTCCACCGACCTGGGCGGGTTCAAGGAGATCATCTCCCAGGTGGAAGGCGCCGGGGCTTACGGTTGGTTCAAATTTGAAAGCGGCGTGCACCGGGTCCAGCGCGTGCCCGCCACCGAGGCCCAGGGACGGATTCATACCTCCACCGTAACGGTCGCGGTGCTTCCGGAAGCGGAAGAGGTGGACCTCCAGGTCAATGAATCCGAGCTTCGAGTGGATGTCTATCACTCGCAGGGACCGGGCGGGCAAGGGGTCAATACCACCGACTCCGCGGTCAGGATCACCCACCTCCCCAGCGGGATGGTGGTCACCTGCCAGGACGAGCGAAGCCAGCATAAGAACAAGGCGCGCGCGTTCAAAATTCTCAAGGCCCGGCTCCTGGAAATGGAAAAGGAAAAACAACGGTCCCAGCGGGAGGGGATCCGGAGGTCCCAGGTCGGAAGCGGGGAGCGCGCGGAAAAAATCCGCACCTACAATTTTCCCCAAAACCGCGTCACCGATCATCGCGTCAATGTCACCCTTTACCAGCTTGACCGGGTTATGGAGGGGAACCTGGACGAGTTGGTGGATACGCTCCGATCCGGTGAAAAAGCGGACAAACTAGCCGAGTTTGAAAAAGAGCCGCGGGGCGGTCTTGAAAGAAACCAAGCCCGGACCTGAGAGAGTCGGAAAAGTTCTCAGGGAAATAGGCTCCCGTCTCCAAACCGCGGGCGTGGACCGTCCCCAGCTGGAATCCGAATTGATTTTATCCCAGGCGCTTTCCATCCCGGCCGCCCAGCTTTATCTGGAACCGGAGAGGATCCTGGAAAATTCCATTCGCGCTCAAATTGAGTCCTGGACGCAAGAGCGGCTAACAAGGAAACCCCTCGCTTACATCATCGGCAAGGCCTGGTTCAGGGAAATAGAATTGGAAATCAATCCCGCGGTCCTGATCCCCCGGCCGGAAACCGAACTCCTGGTGGAACAAGCGCTCCGGATCATCCAATCCGAGACCGCGGTCAAAACCATCCTTGACCTGGCAACCGGGTCCGGAGCCATCATCCTCAGCCTGGCCCGGGAGCTGGAAAAATCCAACCCGGATTTGCAATTCTTCGCCTCGGATATTTCCGGCCGGGCGCTTTCGCTCGCGCGCAAGAACGCCCAACGGCTCCGGCTTGGGGACCGGATCCAATTCCGGGCCGGCGACTGGTTCCAGCCTTTTCCCGGCCAAAAATTCCACCTGATCGTTTGTAATCCGCCTTACATTTCAGAGGAGGAGCTCCCGGGCCTGATGCCGGAGGTGAGCCGGTATGAGCCGAAGCTCGCGCTCAACGGGGGAAAGCAAGGGCTGGAGTTGATCCAAAAGGTTTTGGCCGAAGCGCCGGACCATCTGGACCGGCCCGGCCGGCTGGTCTTGGAAATCGGAATGGGGCAGGCGGAAAAATTGCCGGAAATAAAAACCAGCCTCAAGCTTCAGAAATTAGTCAAGGATTTCGCCGGCATTGACCGGATCGCGATTTTCCGGCTTTGATTTTTTCCTGAAATGTTAGACCTGAGATTAAAGCGAAGGGCAATCGCTCTTTGCCTTATCCTTTGCCGCAGCCGGAGCAGGAACCGGACGAGCAAGAACCACAGGAGGAAGACGCGGATGAGGACCTGAATTTTTCCCCGCTCTTGTGCGCAAACACGCTCAGTTTTTTTTCCACCTTGCCGGACTTGCAGGCCGGGCAACAAACCTTTTCCGCGCAACTCCTGACCAGTTCTTCAAATTCTTTCCGGCACTTCTTACATCTATATTCAAACAGCGGCATCTCCATTCCTCCTCCTAAAATTATGAGCGCTCAAGCCCCGACTGTCAATATTTTGCCGCGGTCAAGGTTGCCTTTGCCGGAGATGCTGATAAATTAAAAATATGGAACCCGGCCAAAAACCCCGGCTCCGGAAAATCGGCCTGGTCGCGATTCTGGTTTTGCTCTGCCTGATCGCTTTTATTCCCGGCCTGAAAGCCCCTTTTTTCTACGATGATTTGAACACGATTTTGATGAACCCGGCGATCCAGTCGCCCGGGGATTACGGCCGGTATTTTCATCAGCTGGAAAGTTTTTCCGCGGACCAGGCCCGGATGTTCCGGCCCCTGGTCCTGATCAGCCTGGCGATGAACTGGAAATGGTTTCAGGACCGGACTTTGGGCTGGCACCTGACCAACCTGCTCGGTCACCTGCTCTGCGTGATCCTGGTTTATTTCTTGTTGCAAGCCCTGTCCGGGTCCCGGCAAATGGCGTTCCTGGCCGCGGCTTTGTTCGCGGTCCATCCCAGCCGGGTGGAGCCGGTTTTATATCTGAGCGCCCGGAGCGAAATTTTCGCCAGCCTCTTCTATCTGCTCTCGTTTTTGCTCTTCCTCAAATCCCAGACCGCGCGGAAAAAATCCGCCGAGCTGATCCTGGGAATTTTTTCCCTCCTCGGCTTCTGGCTGGGATTATTTTCCAAAGACCTCGCCATCACCCTTCCCGCGGCCCTGACCCTGGAGCGGATATTTTTCCGACAGCTCAACCGGAAATCCATCATCTGGCTCGCGATCTTCTGGGGAAACGCCCTGATCTATTTCTGGGTCAGGCGCGCGCTCAACCTTTACACCTTTTTGCCCCCGGCCCGGCCGCGGCCGGTCCTGGAAAACCTTTTGCTCCAATCGCGGGTGATGGTTTACTATCTGCGCTGGCTGATCTTCCCGATCCATAATTCAGTGGAAGCGAAATTCAGTCCGGTCTCTCCCGCCGGGATCATCTTGAGCATGCTCCTTCTCGCCGCGGTTGTGGCCGCGGGTATTTACCTGGCCCGGACCAAGCCCCTGATCGGGTTCCTGGTTTTTTTCTTCTTCATCGTCCTTTCCCCCAGTTCCTCGGTGGTTTCCCTGGTGGTGGAAGGGAATCTGGTCCGGGGGTATCTGGCGGGATTGTTCATATTCGTGGTCCTGGCGGAATTGATTCTCTTTGCGCCATCCGCGGGTCTCCGGGCGCGCCTGAAAATAGTTTTGGCCGTGATTTATTTTGTCTGTCTCCTGGGGCTTTCCTGGAATTGGTCCGCAGCCTGGCAGAGTCCAAGCCGACTCTGGTCGGAAACCGTGAAGAATTTCCCGGACCATTCCCGGGCGCGCAACAACCTGGGCATCCTTTTGGAGCGCAAGGGCAACTTCAGACAGGCCGAGCGGGAATACTATCAGGCGGCGCGGACCGATCCCGGAAATCCCTCCGCCCTGGTCAATTACGGCCGGATGCTGTTTGGCAAAGAAGAGTTTGACCGCGCCGAGCTTTACTTCCGGAAGGCCCTGGAACTGGAGCCCTGGAGCTGCACCACCCGGATCAATTACAGCCAACTCCTGATCTCCACCGGCCGGATGGAAGAGGCGAAACAACTCCTAGATCAGGTCAACTCCTGCCCCGGATATCAGGATGAACTGGACCGGCAGAAAGAAAGAATCCGCGGTCTGCTCGGACAATAAGTTTTGGGATCAGGCCTTAGGTTTCAAGTCAAGGGTCTGTTGCCCAAATCCTTCTGACCGGATAGAAT
>CAIYYW010000182.1 GCA_903930515.1 uncultured delta proteobacterium
GCCTCTACTTGATCGCCCTGGCGCCTGGGCAAAAAAATAGTTGCCTTTGAAACAGCTTATGCGGAAATGACGGGGACGGAGTATTCAAAGCAGAATCGCAGACAGGAGTGTCTGCACCCCCTACAAGAGTGTCTGTGCCCCAGAGGTGTGTCCTAAGCGCTTTGCGCTTCGGAATTTCAGATGGCAAATTTCAGATTTTAAAAAAAATCCTTTGACCTCGGAACCCGCAATCGCTCCAGAGAAATTCATACGGACGCAAATAATTACGCCCCCAATTTCAGGCGGTGATACACTCCGCGGGTGTCCACGATCAATTTCGCCTGGGATTTGATCATCCGGTAATCAAAGCCGGAATGGTCGGTGGCGATCATCACGCAATCCGATTTGCGCAGCAGGGCAGGGGTCAATTTGACCGAGCGGAAGATTTTTCCTCCCAGGTCCAGCTTCGGGATGTAGGGATCGCAATATTGGACCTTGGCGCCCTGTTCCAAGAGCAGCTTGAGGATTTCCAGGGCCGGCGATTCGCGCAAGTCGTTGATGTCCTTTTTATAGCTCACTCCGAGCAGGATGATCTTGGCATTGTGAAGCGATTTGTTTTTACGGTTCAGTTGATCGCGGAGCTTGTTGACCCAGAACTCCGGCATCTGGGCGTTGACCTCGGTGGCCAACTCAATGAAGCGGGCGCGGTAATTCAGGCTCTTCATCTTCCAGGATAAATATATCGGGTCCACCGGGATGCAATGTCCGCCGGTGCCGGGTCCGGGATAAAAGGTCATAAAGCCGAAGGGTTTGGTGGACGCGGCGTCAATCACCTCCAGGGCGTTGATCCCGAGCTTGTCGCAGATGATGGCGATTTCATTGACCAGCCCGATATTGATCTGGCGGAAGGTGTTTTCCAGAAGCTTGGTCATCTCGGCCACGGTGGGGGAGCTGACCGGGATCACCCGCGCAATGATTTGTTGATAGAGCAGGGCGGAGAGCCGGGTGCTGGCCGGATCAATCCCGCCCACCACCTTGGGGGTGTTCTTGAGGGTGTATTTCTGATTTCCCGGGTCAATCCGCTCCGGGCTCATCGCCAGATAAAAATCCCGGCCCGCCTTCAACCCGCTTTTTTCCTCCAGCCGCGGACCGATCAATTCCACGGTCATTCCGGGATAAATGGTGCTTTCAATAATGATCAACTGGCCCAATTTCAGCCGGGGCGCGATCGCGTCCGCGGCGTTCATCACGAAGGAAAAATCCGGGTCCTTGCTTTTGCTCAAGGGGGTGGGCACGCAGACCAGGATGGCGTCGGCGTCGGCCAGTTTGGAGAAATCCGAGGTGGCAATCAATTGCCGGGATTTGATCCGGGCCTTGAGTTCCGCGGCCGGGAGGTCGTTGATATAACTTTTACCGGCGTTGAGCTGCTGGATCCGTTCCCGGTCGGGATCAATCCCGTAGCAGAGGAACCCCTGCTCGGCAAATGCCAGGGCCAGGGGCAGTCCCACATAACCCAATCCCAGGATCGCCACTTTGGCTTTCCGGGATGGGATCGCATTATCCCAATTCACTTTTCCCTTCTCACTCATCATCCTTCCCCCAGAGCGAATAGATTATGTCTCCGGAACCGTATCCTTTCAACTGATCAACCTTGGCCTGAATCCTCGGATCAGATGGCTTGAGCTTAAGATAAATTTGATAATATTTAAAAGCCGGGGCGAACTGCAGTTCTGTTTCGGAAATGACCGCCAGATGTAAAACCACCCGCGCCTTCAGTTCGGGGTTGGTCAGGCCGGGTTGATTGAAGAGCCAGAGCAAATGCGCCTTGGCCAGCTCGGGCTGCTGTTTGATCAGATACAGGTTCGCGAGGTACCATCGATATTCCAGGGATTCCGGCTGGATCGCGATCAGCCGCAGATATTGTTTTTCCAACAGGTCATAATCCTTTTGCCGGAAGAGGCAAATCGAGTAAATCCACCGCGCCTTTACTTCATAAGCAGGGTTGGTCATCAATGGCGCCAGGGTTTGCCCCGCAGCCGGACATTGGCCGCTTTGAGACAAGGCATCTCCATAAATCAGCAGCGCTTCCGGCCGGCCGGGAGCGATCTCCATTGCCTTCTGAGCCGTCTGCACCGCGAGCTTTAGATAACCCATCTGCTCCAGGAGATTGGTTAAGCTGCCGAGCGCGTCCAGGTTGCTTGAAAATAAAGGAATCAATTCTTCCGGCGGATATTTTCTCTTCAGCCAGACCACCGCGGCTTCGTGGGCATAACTGGGATCGAGTTGAGCCATCTTGGCGATCAAGGGTTTGGCTTGTTCCTCTTCTCGGCCTTGGATCAGGAATTGGGCGAACAGCTGCAGGAACAGCGGATTATTGGGATCCAGGATCAGGGCCTGGTGGTAACATTCCTCGGGTCTTTTGAGCGGAGCCTCCTTCATTCCTTCCATCAACTCTCCCACCCGTCCGAGCAAGGCCCAATAATAAGGATAGTCCTTCTCAATGGCAATCGCCTCCAGGAGTTCGGCCTGGGCCTTTCTCAGCAGGCTCAAGCGGCTCTCCGGATTCCGGCCTTCAACCAGATGCAGATAGGACTTGGCCAGATAGCGATGAATTTCCGGGTCGCGCCCGAACAACGAATTGGCGCGCTGGAAGGAACCGATGGCGTGATACCAGTCCTGGTTCTGATAGAAGATCATCCCGCGGTGGAATTGACAGGCGGATCCCCATTGAACCGTTCCGCTTGCCAGCGCGAACAGGAGGATCAGGGACAGAAAAGCTTGGGCAAAATATTTCATTCCTGCCGCTCGCCCGGATCAGTTTTCAGCAGAAAAGCGGAGAGGGCCAGGAAATAATAAGTCAGGCCCGGGATATGGAAATGGAAGTCAAACTGGTCTTGAAGGAAAAAACCCAGGATGCCGAAGATGATCCCGATCGAAACCCGGCGCTGGAACCGATTCATTCCCCGCCGGTAATTTTTCAGCCAGACCCGGAAGGCCTTTATCAGCAGCAAGACCAGGACCAGGGCGGAGGGGACGCCGCTTTCCGCGGCCAGTTGCAGCAAGTCGTTATGGGAATGGCTCTCCCCGTGAAATTCTCCGAACCGGCGGTATTGGGGATACTCGGCCCAGAACGCGCCCGGTCCGATCCCGAGCAGGGGATGATCCCGTATCATCAGCAGGGTGCTTTGCCAGAGCATCTTGCGGCCGGAAAAGGTCAAACCGCTCGCGGGATTGTCTAAAAAATCATTCAAGGTGCCCGCGCGCAGGCCCAAAACATCCCGGTTCAATGTCAAGCTGAGGATGATTGTCGCCAGGATCACCCCGAGCAACATTGCCAGATAAATCCGGATCCGTTTCCGGCGCGGCCCCAGCGCCAGCCAGAGCGAATAGGCCAGGGCGGAAAGGAAAAAGGAAATCCAACCGCTCCGGCTGAGGGAAAAAGTCAGGGCGAGCAGGAGAAGGAGCAAGGGAAAAGATAAGATCACGCGCCGGGCGATGTCTTCGCTGTCAAACTCCTTGCTCTTCCGGCTCAGGCTCATCATCAAACCGAGGCCCAGGAAGAACCCCAGAATGACCAGGCCGGCGAAATTATTATGGTTAACCAAAGTGCCGGAGACGGCACTGAGATTATCCGGTAGGATCCCGATGGATTTTTGCCGGGTCAAAAACATCCCGAGCCCGATCAGAGAGATCGCGACCGGAAGCGCGAACAGGAACCAGAGTAAGATTTTTTCCCGCATTTTGTCCCGGAAATACCAGAGCATCAGATAGAAAAAAAGCAATCCGGCCAGGTACCTTTCCAAGGCGAAAACGCTGCTCCAGCGATGGGGGGAGAACAGGCCGGAAATAATCATCAAGGCGGCCCAGGCGATAAAATAAGGCTCCATCCCGGTCAGCCGGAGCCCGGAGATCCACCCCTGCTCCCATCCCAAGAGCGAGACCCCGAAGGCGATCAGGATCAAGAGCCCGAGCGGATACCAATACCATTCCGCCACCGCGCCCTGCAGGAAAAGGGAAAGAGAAATGATCAGGAGCAAAACTATTTCGATCAAAGCGTTAACTCGCGATTTAAGCACCCCCCTTGGTTCTCGAATTTA
>CAIYYW010000183.1 GCA_903930515.1 uncultured delta proteobacterium
TGCTTAAGGAGAGCGAGCTGGAAAAACTTTATGATGCGATTGAGGTTCCGCTCAGCCTGGTGCTGGCCCGGATGGAGATGGCCGGAGTAAAAATTGACCCCAAAAAACTCAAGGCGCTCGGGCAGGAACTCCAGGAAAAAGAAGCTCTGATCAAGAAAGATATTTTCAAGCTGTCCCAGGGAGAGTTCAATGTTGATTCCCCCCGCCAACTTTCCGAGGTGCTCTTCCAGCGGCTAAATCTCCCGACCAAGAAAAAAATCAAGACCGGTTTTTCCACCAACGCCGAGGTGCTCGCGGAGCTGGCCGCAATCCATCCGCTCCCTCAAAAAATCATTGACTACCGCACGCTCAGCAAGCTCCGGAGCACTTACACCGACGCGCTGATCAATATGATTGACCCGGTCACCGGCAGGATTCATACCTCTTACAACCAGGCCATCACCTCCACCGGAAGACTCTCCAGCTCGGAACCGAACCTGCAAAACATCCCGGCGCGCGCTCCGGAGGGCAGGAAAATCCGGGAGGCCTTTATCGCGGAAAAAGGATTCCAACTCTTGTCCGCGGATTATTCCCAGATTGAACTCAGGGTGCTCGCGCATTTGAGCGGAGAGCCGGCGCTGCTTGCGGCCTTTGCCCAAGGCGAGGACATCCACCGCCGGACCGCGATGGAAGTTTTTGGAGTGAACCCGGATGATGTCAGCGCGGAGCTTCGGCGCCGAGCCAAGGTGATCAATTTCGGAATCCTTTACGGGATGAGCGATTTCGGCCTGAGCCAGGAGCTGGGCATTGACCATAAGGAAGCCCGTAAATACATTGACCATTATTTTGAGCGTTATCCGAAAGTGCGTGAATTCCTGGACCAGCTTTTAAAAGAGGCGCGGGAAAAACTTTGGATCAGCACCATCCTCGGCCGTCGTTGTTTCTTCCCCGACATCAACAGCCAGAACCAGATCGTCCGCAAGGCCGCGGAGCGAGAGGCGACCAACGCCCCGATGCAGGGGGGCGCCGCGGACATCATCAAGAAGGCGATGGTGGAGATTGACCGGAAACTGATCGGGCAAAAATTCCGGAGCCGGATGATCCTCCAGGTCCACGATGAACTGGTGTTTGAGGCCGCGGAGGACGAGTTGGAACCGTTGAAAAAGTTGGTGACCCTGGAAATGGAATCAGCGGTTTCGCTGAAAGTGCCGCTCAAGGTTGAACTCGGGATCGGACTCAACTGGCTGGAAGCGCATTGAGATGGTTGATCGGATGAGGGGTTGATCAGTTGATAAGAAAATAAGGACTCTCCCGGACACGCATATAAACCGATCAACCGCAATCACGATCCCCCTCGGTGCGACACCTCGTCAAGATAAAAGGAAAGACCTGACCCCCAATTTTGGCCTGAGCCAGAAGATCACGATCAATCCGGCAAAGACCATAATGATTCCGCTGGCGAGGAACCCCTGCGGGAACCCGAGGGATTGGTTGATGGCGCCGGCGATATTGGAGAAGAGGAAAATGCTGGCATGACGGATCATCAGGATCAAGGCCCAGTTTCCGCCCGCCCTTTTCTTGGAGAAAGCCAGGGAGGCGATCACATAAATGAGCAGGAAAAAGGCGCTGTCACCGGTGGTGTGCAGGATCCGGATGACCAGAAACTGCGAAAAATTCTGCGCGTACCCGCTCAGGGACTGGAAAATTCCGGATAGAATCAGGGCCAGGCCGGCCAGGAGAACCTGCTGCTTGATCCGGTCATTGAGCCTGCCGACCAGATAGGTCACGACCGCCATGGAAAAAGAGATATAAAGAAAAAGTCTGCCCACCTGGCCGGCGGTCAAGCCGATCACCTCGGTCTGGAGCAGGGTATAGCCGGCGTATTCAAATCCCGCGTGCGAGGCCACAATCATCACGATGAAAATCAGGATCCAGGTCAGGGGATGTTTCAAATCCTCCCGATATTCGCTGAGATGAAAGGCAATGCCCCGGATCCGGGGAAGGGTCAACCCGACTATGAGCAACAAGCCGGCAAAACCAAGCAACATCCAGAACAGTCCCCGCCCTCCAAAACGCTCGATGAATCTGCCTCCGATTTCCGAGCCCAGGCCCGCGCCCAGGATATCTCCGATGCTGAAAATCGCGGTTTGGCCGCCCCGGGAATCTTCCCCCATTTCCTTCAGGAACAGGGCTGAAATTGCGATCTGGATCAGAGCCACGGAAATACCGAAGACCAGAATATACAACTCAAACCAGCGGGGAAAACTCCTGACCAGGAACAGGACGGGAAAAATCGCGGCGATGGAAGCCCCGGCCAGGAAGAAAATTTTCGGGCTGATCCGATCCAGCAGAACGCCGATGGGCAGAACCAGAACCACCACGGTCAAGCTGATCAGGCTGACCAGCAGACCGATCCGGGCGTCCGAAACCCCGGCCTGCTTGAAATAATACGGGAAATAGATCAGGCCGCCCCAATAATAAAGCATGAACAGGAATTGCAAGAAACCGTAATAAAATGCCTTTGAGTAAGATTGCTTTTCCATTGCGCGCCCGGATTACTTGACCAGTTCGCCCCGGCGGAAAGCTTGCAAATATTCCAGGCAGGACGGATCCTGGCCGGAAAGGGTCAGGCTCGCCCTGAGCGTTGCCATCAGCTCCCGGTCCAGCGGGTCAATCAAGGCCGCGTCCAGGCCCGCGGGCAGGAGCATTGAGAGGAAGGTCCGATTGAGCAGTTTCCGATCCGGAAGTCCATAAGAGACATTGGACAAGCCGACTAAAGTCTTGAATTGCGGGAAACTCTTTTTAAGTTCGCGGATGGTTTCCAAAACATACATCCCGTTTTTCACATCCGTGCTCAAGGTGAACACCAGCGCGTCCACCAGAACCCGGTCCGGAGAAATTTGGTAACGGTCAATGATCCCGGCCAACCTTTCCATTGCCCGGAGCCGGTCGTCAATATTTTTGGGCGTGTCGTTTTCATCCATCAGCAGCGCGATCACGCTTGCCTGATACTCCTGCGCGAGGGGAAGTATTTTTTCGTGCCGGGCCGGGGTCAGGGTGATGGAATTGATTATCTGTCCGGGCCGGCCGATCCTTTTCAGGCCCGCGGAAATCACCTCGGGGTTAGAGCTGTCAACCGCGAGCGGGATTTCAAACCGATCCTTGATCAGGTCAATCAGCCAGAGCAAATCGGGAAGTTCGGCTTCCGGCAGGCTGGAGGCATTCAGGTCAATGAAATCGCTTCCGGCCGCGACCAGCGCCTTGAACTCGTTGATAAAAAATGGCGCGTCCTTGCGCTTCAAAGCTTCCTTGATCGGCTTGCGCGAGCCGTTGATCCGTTCGGCAATGATGATCATCTCAAGAGACCTCCGCTTTCTTGAACTCCGCGTCACTGGGTCTGAGATAGACCGGAACCAGTTGGTCCAGCGGATCGGATTCCTGCCGGGACAGCCGCTCCCAACCGAGTTTCCCCGCAATGCTCGCGCGCGGATATTCAAACTCAAACCCGGCGAGCGCAGCGCGTTCCCGGAGCTGATCCCGGCAAACCCGTATCCCTTCGCCCACGGCCAGGGTGTTCTCCTTGATCAGCGGCCGCAGATTCTCCGGCGAGATCACCATCTGGTCGCTGACCGAATGGAAATCTTTCCCGCCCTGATAAAATCCCGCGAATACCTCCCCCTTGCGCGCGTCCAGCAACGCCAGGATCGGGCCCTGATAAAAATTCACCGACCAGGCCAACGCCTCCAGGCTGGATACTCCCACGATCGGGACGGATAAGCTCAGGGCCAATCCCTTGGCGGTTGCCAGTCCCACCCGGACCCCGGTGAAGGAGCCGGGACCGATTCCGACCGCGATCCCCTGGATCGCTTTCGGCTCCAGCCCCAGTCGCTGGAACATCCAGTCCATTTCCGGGAGCAGACGCTCCGTGTGTTTCCGGCCCAGGTTGAAGCTGGCCTCAGCCAGGATTTGCTCGTCCCGGATCAGGGCGATGCTCCCGGCCAGGGTGGAAGTGTCAAGGCCGAGGATGATCATTATTTGATCCCGATGGATTTGATCAATTCTTTTGCCCATTCCACAATCGGCTCCTGAAACCGGCTCAGGTCGTGGAAGGTTACCAGGAGCATAAACCCGAGCAAGAGAAAAAAGGTGCTCTGAAAGATGACCTCCTTAACCTTCTTGTTCAGCTTTCTCCGAGTCGCGGATTCAATGAGCGTGATCAAGATATGCGCGCCGTCCAGGGGCGGGATCGGGATCAGGTTTAGAATCCCGAGGTTCACGCTGATGATCACCAAAATCATCAGGAACCGGGAGAGGCCGGCCTTGGCCGCCTGACTGGTCAGGCTGGCGATCCCGACCGGGCCGCTCATCGCCTTCCAGCTCACCTGCCCGCTAAAGAGTTTGCCCGCGGTCCGCACGGTGAGTCCGGCCCAGTAATACGCTTCATACCATCCGGCCTTCAACCCTTCCCAAAATCCGTACCGGACAAAAACCGTGGGCATTTTTTGTTCAATGCCGATCAGGTATCTTTTCTCGTCCTCACGGTATTGGGGCTGGACCGTAACGGTCAGCTTTTGCTGAGCGCGCTCCAATTCCATCACCAGGGGCTGTCCCCGGCTGGATTGAATCATCCCGGTCATCTCGTGCCAGTAATGAACCTCTTTGCCATTGATGCTTACGACCTTGTCGTCGGCCTTGATTCCCGCCTGGGCCGCGGGCCCGCCCGGCAAGGGTTTTCCAACCAGCGGCTCCACGCCCGGGATAAAAATACCCGAGTACCCCGCCTTCTCACCCTCGGTCGCCGCCAGTTTAATCTTTTCCTCCAGAACCGAGCTTCCGCGCTGAAGGGTATAAGTCATTTCTTTCCCGGCATTGAGCAGTTCCGTGGTGATCATTTCCTGGAAACTCTTGACCTTCCTGCCATTGATCTGCAACACCAGGTCGCCCGGTTGGACCCCGGCTTTCTCCGCGGGCGATCCCGGAAGGATAGCTCCTACCCGCGCGTCCGCCACTTCAAAATAAGAGCGCTCAATTCCAACCCAGTAGGTAATCGGAGCCACCGCAAAGGCCACCGCGATATTGAGAACGGCTCCCATCGCGAAGATGATCAGTTTTTTCCAGGCCGGCTGCGCGAACAGCGCGCGTTGCTCGTCTTCCGGAGTGACCGGCTCATCCGATTCATCCAACTCGCTCGGGTCTCCGAACAGGCGCACATATCCTCCGAGCGGAATCGGCTTGATCCCGTATTCGGTCTCGCCGATTTTCTTATGCACAATCCAGGGGCCGAACCCGAAGGCGAACACCAGCACCTTGACCCGGAAGATTTTGGCCGCGATGAAATGCCCGAACTCATGGATAAACACCAGGACCCCGAGCATAATCAGGAAGGGGACGATCACCCAGAGGAATGAACTCAAGGCGTTAAACATTGATCAACTCCCCGGCCCTGGTTCTGGCCCAATGATCCGCTTCCAGGATTTCCTTCAAGGTTTTAGCCGATTTGGTTTTATGCTCATTCATAATTATTTCCACCAACTCCACAATATTATTAAAACCGATCTTGCCGGAAAGAAAAGCAGATACCGCCTCCTCGTCCGCGGCGTTCATCACCGCGGGCAGGGTCCCCCCGGCGTGGAGCGCCTGGAACCCGAGCTTGAGGCCGGGAAAACAATTCTGATCCGCGGGCTCGAACTTAAGTTCGGCCAATTCCTCTAAATCCAATCGGGGAAAATCCAACTCGGGCCGCTCCGGGAAGAAGAGCGCGTAGGCAATGGGAATCCGCATATCCGGCGCTGAGAGATAGGCGCAGATGGCGCCGTCTCTGGTTTCCACCATTGAATGGATCACGCTTTGCGGGTGGATGATCACTTCCAACTGTTCCGGCCTCAAGCCAAACAGCCATTTCGCCTCAATCAATTCCAGCGCCTTGTTCATCAGGGTCGCCGAGTCCACCGAGATTTTCCTGCCCATCTTCCAGGTCGGATGCCGGAGCGCGTCTTCCACGGTCGCATCGTTCATCTGCTCCCGGCTCTTTCCCCGGAACGGACCGCCCGAGGCGGAGAGGATCACCCGTCTGATTTCTTCAGGATGCTTTCCCCGGATCAACTGAAAAATCGCGGAATGCTCGGAGTCCACCGGGATGACCTTCACCCCTTTTTTCAAGGCGCGGCCAGTGATAATTTCCCCCGCCATCACCATCGGCTCCTTGTTGGCGAGCGCGATATTTTTGCCGGCATCAATCGCGGCGAGCAGTGGATTCAGCCCGGCGGATCCGGCGATGGCCATCAGGACCAGGTCCGCGTCCTTCCGGCCGGCCGCCTCAATCAGGCCGGCCTCTCCGGAAACCACTTTGATCGTCCGGGGAATTTTCTTTTTCAATTCCCGAGCCGCGGCCTCGGTCTGGACCGAGACCAGGGAGGGATGAACTTTTTTGGACTGTTCCTCCAACAGCTCCAGGTTTTCGCGGGCAGAGAGCGCGACCACCTTGAATTTCCGCGGGAAACACGCGACGATTTCCAGGGCCTGGGTCCCGATCGAACCGGTTGAGCCGAGGATGCTGACCCGTTTCTTTGCCATGGATTTTTTAGGAACCGACGCCGCGGCTGATTTGTTCGGGGGTGAGGCCGAACCTTCGCTCCCGGGTCTGATAGAATCTAATGGCCTTGCGCAATTCCCGGGAGGAGAAATCCGGCCAGAGGGTTTTGGTGAAGTAAAGCTCGGTATAAGCGATCTGCCAGAGCAGGAAGTTGCTGATCCGGAACTCGCCCCCGGTCCTGATCAAAAGGTCCGGGTCCGGGATGCCCGAGGTATCAAGCAGGATGCCGAATTTTTTTTCCGAGAGATTCTTCCGGAGCCCCGGTCCGCGACTGACGGCGCGCAGGATTTCATCCCGGCCCCCGTAGCAGAGGGCGATGGTCAGGACCATTTTTTCCCCGGCCCGGGATTTTTTCAGGGCGTCCTGGATCAGCTTCTGCAAATCCTTGGGCAACAACTCCGCCCGTCCGATCACCTTGAGCCGGATCCCGTTCTTTATCAGTTCGGCCAGTTCTTTTTTTATGTAATCACGGAGCAGATCAAAAAGCGCGTTCAACTCGCGGGCCGGCCTTTTCAAATTTTCCGTGCTCAGGGCGAAGAGGGTCAGACAGGAAATCCCGGCCCGGCGGGCGGCCTTCACCACCTTTTTGGTCGCCTCAATCCCCTGGCGGTGTCCTTGAATCCGGTCCCGGCCGCGCGCAACCGCCCAGCGGCCGTTCCCGTCCATAATGATCGCGATATGCCTGGGCAGGGGTCCTGGGGGTTCAGACTTCAAGAATTTCCTTTTCCTTCTTCTGCCCCAGCTCGTCTATCTTCTTGGCGATTTCGTCAATTTTTTTCTGGATCCGGTCCTGGCCTTTATGAAGATCATCTTCCGTGATTTTTTTGTCCTTTTGCATCTTCCGCAGAGTCTCCACCGCGTCCTCACGTTCCAGCCGGATCGCCACCCGGTGTTCCTCCGCGACCTTGCCCACCACCTTGACCATTTCTTTCCTTCGCTCCTCGGTCAGCTCCGGGATCGGCACCCGCACCACCTTGCCGTCGTTATGCGGGTTCAGTCCCAGGTCGGAATTCAGAATCGCCTTTTCCACTTCTTTGAGCGAACTGGGATCATAGGGTTGGATTATGATCGTCTTCGGTTCCGGGATGGTGATGTTGGACATCTGCTTGATCGGGGTCATCTGTCCGTAATAATCCACTTTGATCTCGTCCAGCAAACCGGCGCTGGCGCGCCCGGTGCGGATTTTGCCCAGCTTCTGCATCAAATCCCGGATGGTCTTGTCCATCTTCTGATTGAGAGCCTGCAATACGCTTTCCATCTTACCCGCCTCCTGGTTTTATTGAATTAGTGTCCGATTATTTGATCAAAGTTCCGACCGCCTTCCCCAGCAGGGCCTTGCGGAGATTGCCCTCTTCAAAAAAGTCGAACACGATGATGGGGAGCTTGTGGTCGCGGCAAAGACTCAAGGCGGTTGCGTCCATCACCTTGAGGTTTTTGCTCAAGGCCTTGGTATAGGTCAGGTTGCGGTAAAATTTCGCCAGGGGGTTCTTCTCCGGGTCTGAATCGTAAACCCCTTTCACCCGGGTGGCCTTGAGCAGGACCTGGCAACCCAGCTCCAAAGCGCGCAAGGTGGCCGCGGTGTCGGTGGTGAAAAAGGGATTACCGGTTCCCGCGGCCAGGATTACCACCCGCTCTTTTTTCAGATGGCTCAAAGCCCGGGGCCGGATAAACGGCTCGCAAATCTGCGGAACATTGATCGCGCTCAGCACCCGGGAGCTTACTCCCCGCTCGGAAAGCCCTTCCTGC
Organism: uncultured delta proteobacterium; assembly: GCA_903930515.1. Taxonomy (GTDB): domain Bacteria; phylum RBG-13-61-14; class RBG-13-61-14; order RBG-13-61-14; family DRUE01; genus CAIYYW01. The sequence continues at coordinate 8,318 of CAIYYW010000183.1, forward strand.
AAGGCCACCGAATTGATCACGGTGGCGAGCATCCCCAGGTAATCCGCGCTCACCCGGTCGGAAACCCCCCAGCTTTGCCTTCCTCCCCGGAAGAAGTTTCCTCCCCCAACCACAATCGCCATCCCCACTTTCAGGGACAGGGCTTCCTTGATCTGGTCCGCGATCCATCCCAGCCGGACGGCCTCAATCCCGAATTTCTGAGTCCCGGCAAAGGCCTCCCCGCTCAGCTTGAGCATCACCCGCTGGCATTTGAGCGATCCGGTTTGATCCATCCGGGCCATCTGCTCAGAGCACCTCTCCGACCTGTAGCCGCGCGAACCGGCGGATCACGATATTTTCTCCGGTTTTAAAGGACAGATCTTTCCTCATCTCCTCGATGGTCTTGTCGGGATCCTTAACAAACTTCTGCTCCAGCAGGCAGTTCTCGTTAAAGAATTTCTCCAGCTTGCCCTCCACGATCTTGTCCATCACTTTTTCCGGCTTCCCGCTCTCCAGCGCCTGCTGCTTATAAATGGCCTTCTCCCGCTCGATTATCTCTTTGGGAACTTCTTCCCGCGCCACAAACCGCGGGGCCATCGCCGCGATGTGCATGGCGAGTTCGCGGATGAACCCGGCGAACTCCTCGGTCCGGGCCACGAAATCGGTCTCGCAATTCACTTCCACCAACACCCCGATCTTCTCGCCCGGCCGATGCAAATACGCTCCGATCCGGCCTTCCTTGGTGGCCCGACCGGAACGCTTTTCGGCCTGGAGAATGCCTTTGGCGCGAAGGTAATCAATTGCTTTTTCCTTGTCCCCGCCCGTTTCCTCCAGGGCACGCTTGCAGTCCATGAAACCGGCGCCGGTTTTTTCCCGCAATTCCTTTACCAATTCCGCTTTTATCTCCACCAAATTCAAACCTCCTCAATTTATTTCCAGGTCTATTCCCGACCCCGGTTCAATCCTGATCCTCCTCGTCCTCGCTCTCCTCTTCCCCCTCTTCTCCCTCTTCCGCTTCTTCCCCTTCCTTACCCTCTTCCGTTTCCTCCTTCTCTTCCTCCGGTTCCTCTCCCATCTCTTTCGCGACCAGGTCTTTCAGCCGCTCCACCTTAGGCCGCGGCTTGCCCTCGGCCGCCACATCCGCCATCGTGGCCCCGGCCGCGATCTCCGGCTCCACCCGGAGCAACTTCTGGTGCATCTCTTTCCCTTCCATACAGGCGTCCGCCATCTTGCTGGTGAACAGCCGGATCGCCTTGATCGCGTCGTCATTTCCCGGGATCACATAATCCACCAGGTCCGGCTCGCAGTTGGTGTCCACAATCGCCACCACCGGCACTTTTGATTTGCGCGCTTCCCGCACCGCGATCTCTTCCTGGTTCGGGTCCACCACGAACATCGCCCCGGGCAGCCGCTCCATATTCTTGATCCCGCCCACATTCCGCTCCAGCTTGGCGTATTCGCGCTGAATCTGGAGCACCTCTTTCTTGGGAAGGAGATCGAGTTTGCCGTCCGCGGCCATCTCCTCAATCCGCTTCAAGTGCTCCACGCTTGATCTGATCACCTTGAAATTGGTCAAGGTCCCGCCCAGCCAGCGGTGGCTGACATAGGGCATCACGCACCGCTGCGCCTCTTCCCCGATCACGGCCTGGGCCTGGCGCTTGGTGCCCACAAAGAGCACTTCTTCCCCCTGAGAGACCGTGCGCACGATGAACTGATAGGCATAATCAAACATTTGAACCGTCTGCTGAAGGTCCACGATGTAAATCCCGTTGCGAGCGCCGTAAATATACTGCTTCATCTTCGGGTTCCACCGCCGGGTTTGATGTCCAAAATGCACCCCAGCCTCCAATAGTTGCTTCATTGTTACTACCGCCATTGATCCTGTTCCTCCTTTTCGGGTTTTTTTCCTCCGCGGCCCCTGCCCTCTTACCTTTTCAGGCACCCGGAGAGCTTATAACCGCGTGTGTAATTGGTTCCTAAAAATAGCACATTTTGTCTTTTTTTACAATCTCAA
>CAIYYW010000184.1 GCA_903930515.1 uncultured delta proteobacterium
CGATCAAGTCTCTGCAAAACGGCCGGTTCCACCAGGTCCCGCTCATCACCGGCTCTAACCGAGACGAGGTCAAAGTTTTCACCGTCCATATTTACGGACTCCGGCTCGCCCCGATCCCGCTCCTCCATTGGGTCCTCTCCAAAACCTTCGGCGATAAAACCGCCCGCGAGTTGGAGCGCCTGTATCCCTATCGTAAATACCGACGCCCCGCGGACGCGGCGATTGACGCGCTCGGCGATGTCTCGCTCGCCTGCAAATGCTATGACGCGGCCGAAGCCGTGTCCGCTTACCAGCCCGTCTATTACTACCGCCTGGATTATGACCGCCACCAGGCCCCGCATATGTTCGGCGCCGGACACGCGCTGGAAATCCCGTTCATTTTTGATACCTTTGACCAGCCCGATTTCAACCGCTATTTCAACCGGCATTACACCCGACTGGCTCAGCCTTTAACCTCCCAGATTATGTCCTACTGGGCCAATTTCGCCCGGACCGGAAACCCCAACGGCCCCGGCCTGACCGAATGGCCCGCCTATGATACTGCGCGCCGGATGCGGATCTATTTTGACCTGCCCCTGCAAGTAAAAGCCACCGACAATGTTGAAAAGTGCGAGTTCTCCAAAGTGCAGGGGATAAAGTTGAAATGATCCGGATGAGGATATTGGAACCTTTTCTGAGCGGCAATCCAAGACCATCTTCGCGTCAATTTATGGTAAAGCAAGGCATCTGGCGCGAGTCAAAAATAAAAACGCCCGTTTTTTGGAAACGGTTGACTTCGGGAGCCTGCTTAAACCACCTTGAAGCTGTCGCTTAAAAGCGATTCCTTTTTGGAGGATGGTCCGACATAAACCAGGTATTCCATCTCTTCCACAATCCATTTGCCGGAACCGTCATCGTAATACGCCAGTTTCTCAACCGGAACCTCAAATTGCGCCGTCCCGGTCTCGCCGGGCTTGAGATAGACTTTGGCAAAGGCCTTCAGGTCTTTCACCGGCCTCTCAACCTTGGATCCCTGGTAGCCGAGATATAGCTGGGCGATCTCCTCGCCGGGCCGGGCGCCAATGTTGGTGATGTCCACCTGGGCAATAATTTTCCCGGTCTTGCCGATCTTTTTCCCGCTCAGCTTTAGGTTCGCATATTTGTATTGGGTATATGCCAGTCCGAATCCGAAGGGGAATGCCGGCTCCAGTCCCTGCCGGTCAAAATATCGGTATCCGTGGTAATAGCCGTATTCCACCACTTTGGAGACATTGTCAAAGGGGTAAAGCTGGTCCTCGGATTTGGGGAAAACCATCGGGAGCTTGCCGCTGGGATTGATGTCCCCGAACAGGACATCCGCAATGGCGTTTCCGCCCTCCATCCCCGGATACCAGGCCATCATAATCGCGGCCGGCCGGTCCCGCCATCTCTCCATGGTAATCGCTCCTCCCCCCTCCAGCACCACTATGCAGCGCGGGTTGGCCTCGGCCATTGCCAGGATCAAATCTTCCTCCTTCGGCGCCAAGCCCAGCCCCAACCGGTCATGCCCCTCTCCCTCGTCCAAACGGGTGATGCCGGTGATCACCACCGCGGCGTCGGCCTGTTTCGCGGCCTGCCGGGCGGCTTCCAAGTCCAGGCCGTTATGGTGGATGATCTTGATTTCGCTCCCGGCTGCCCGGGTGATTCCCTGCAAGGGCGTGATCGCGTATGGGGGCGTCACCCAGGTGGACCCGGTGTCTCCCAGGTTAAGCTTGTCGGCCAGATCGCCGATCACGGCGATCGTTTTGATTTCAGCTCGTTCCAGGGGCAGGGCCTGGTTTTCGTTCTTGAGCAGGACAATCGCCTTCTGCTCCACTTCGCGGGAAAGCGCCGCGTGCTTTGTCCCTCCCACTTTGGAAAGGTCGTAATCCTTCCGGCTCTCCAAGGGCAAAAAGCGCAACTGCTCCCTGACCTGACGGCGCACCGCGTCGTCAATGTTTTCCATCGGCACCTGTCCGGCCGCAACCGCCAGCTTGAGCTTGATCCCGTATTGCCTCCTCCGGTCCATCTCCACATCGCACCCGGCATTGGCCGCGGGCACGGTCGCCTTGATCCCCCGTCCGAAATCCGAGATCACGAAGCCGGGGAAGGCCCATTCGCCCTTGAGGATTTCCTTGAGCAGATGCTTGCTGTGCCCGGCCTGCTCTCCGTTCAGGCTGTTGTATGCGTTCATAATGGAAGCCACTCCCGCGTTCACGCAGTCTTGGAAATGAGGGAGATAAATCTCGCGGAGGGTTCGCTCGTCCATCCGGATATCTACATAATGGCGGGACCGGTCAATGCTGTTTCCGGCGAAATGCTTGGCGCAGGCCATCATATGGTTCTGCGCGCCGATGATCACGGCGACTCCCATCCGGCCCAGATGATGCGGGTCTTCCCCGAAGGTCTCCTGCGACCTGCCCCAGCGCGGATGCCGAAGGACATTGATGCAGACCCCGGCGAAAAAGTTCGCGCCCCGGGCCCGTCCCTCGTAACCGATCGCCTCCCCCACCCGCTGCTCCAAAGCCGGGTCCCAACTCGCTCCCCTTGCAATCGCAGCCGGGAAGCAGGTGGACCCTTCAAAGCGGATCCCGCGCGAGCCGTCCGCGAACCTGATCCCGGGGATGCCCAGCCGGGGACAGCCCGGGGTCTCAACCGCTTGATATGGTCCGGGAATAGACGGAGCCAGGAAACCGAGTTTCCCGGCCATCATCGCGATCTTTTCGTCAAAAGTCATTTGCGACACCAGCTCCCGGGCTTTGGCGTCAAGCCGGTCAGAGCCGGCCGCGGCCGCGAACAATCTTTTGGGAAGCGCCCAGGCCGATGCCAGCATTCCGGAAACCGCGATAAATTTTCTCCTCTTCAATTACTTCCTCCCGGCAAAAACGGTAATTCTTGAAATAATTCTAAATTAGGCGCTTCTCAATGTAAAGCGCGAAAGTCGGCAGAGGTTCGCTTGACATCAGGCAGGGGGTTAACCTATCTTGTGAGAAATATTTCAGGCGCGAGAGGATAAAATGGAACTGGATCACAGATTGATTTTGGGATTGGCCGCGGGGATCACCGCCTCGGTTCTGCTCAATGTGGGCAAGGGCGTGCAGAAGCAGAAGGTGGAGGTGTTGAAAAAGGGATGGCAAATGTTCGCCCCGATTCATCGCCGGAATTTTTTGATCTGGCTGGTCGGGATCTCTATGACCGTCGCGGCCTCGGTCTTCTATTCGCTGTCCCTGAAATTAACCGACAAGTCCTCCCTGGTCGCCTCCCTCAACGGCGTCGGCCTGATCGGGTTGGTGCTCTATGCCTGGCTGGTCTTGAAGGAACGGGTGGGGGCGCGCGAGGTTTTCAGTTCTTTATTGATTATTGCCGGGACCGGGACGATCAGCTATTTCAATCAGCCGCTTTCGGCCGCCCAGCATTATCAACTGGCCAATTTTATCTATACCGGATCAGCCCTGCTGATTTTTTTCGCCGCCATCGCCGTCGCCGGTCTCAAGTTCCCCAAATTTTACGGCTTCAGTTTCGGCCTGATCGCCGGAAGCCTGATCGGGCTGGCGATGATCCTGGGAGATATGGCCCTGGTCAAGAGCCAGGGAAATTTTTTCGGCCAGTTCAAAAATGTCTATCTCTATCTGGCGATGTTGAGCGCGACCTCCGCCCTGATCCTGACCCAGGTGGCCTTTTTAAAAGGAACCGCCATGCTGGTGGTCCCGACCATCAACTCCTTCATCATCCTCACCCCCCTGCTCGCGGAATATTTCACCTTCGGCACCCGCCTGGACGCGATCCAATACCTCGGGGTGGCCGTGATCGTGACCGGGGTGATCATCCTCACCACCAGCCCCAGACAGTCCTTCCAAGCCGCGAAGTGACGGCGAGTTCCGGAAGAGCCACGGCTGAACGCAAGACCCGCTTGAATTTTGCCGCCCCGGTTGCGCCGATAAAAAGCGGCTTGACTTTTCTTATTTCACCGTTATAATAAATTACAGCAAATGCTGAAAATAGACAATCTAGTGAAAAATGGAACTGCTCCAGGCGAACCGGGGTTATGGAAGCGGGCGGAGCAGGCGCTCCGGAATTGCCTGAGCGAGGTGCCATTTCTTAAAATCAAGCAGGTGAAGAAGGGGGGCGGGGATAAAATCTTCCGTCCGGATTTGATCATAAAGACCAATGAAAAGACCCTGGTGGTTGAGGTTAAGGATAATGGCCAACCCCGTTTTGTGCGCGAGGCCGCGAATCAGCTTTATCGGCATCGGAATCTTTATCCAGGCGCGTATCCGATCCTGATCGCTCCCTACCTGAGCCCGGACTCCGCGCGGATTTTGGAACAGGAAGGGATCGGGTATGTGGATTTATCGGGTAATTGCCGGCTGAGTTTTGGCAAGGTTTATATCCATCAGGAAGGCAATGCTAATCAATTCGCCAGGAAAAGGTATTTGCGCTCGCTGTATTCTCCCCGGGCGAGCCGGGTGTTTCGGGCGCTGCTGGAGAACCCGAAAAGAATCTGGAGGCTGGAGGCCCTTGCCGGGGAAGCGGTGGTCAGTCTCGGGCAGGTTTATAATGTCAAGAAACTTTTGTTGGACCGGGAATGGATCAGTTTTTCCAGGGAGGGACTGAGAATGACTGCGCCGGAGAGGTTGCTTGAGGAATGGTCGGATAATTATGATTTGGAAAAAAGTCCCCGGTTTGATTTCTATTCCCTGCTCAGCCCGAAAGAGATAGAATTCAAGCTGTCGGATTATTGTCTCCGGAAGAAAATTCCTTTTGCCCTGACCGGCTTTTCCGCGGCAGATCGTTATGCGCCTTATGTCAATTACCTGAGAGTGATGGCTTATGCGCAAGCCGACCTGGACCAGTTGGCAAGAGACCTGGAGTTCAAAAGGGTTCCGAGCGGGTCTAATCTCAGCCTGTTCCGGCCTTACGATCAAGGATTATTATATCACGCCAAAGAAATCCAGGGCGCGCGAGTGGTTTCCGCCTTGCAGGCTTACCTGGATTTAATCGGCTTCGGCGAGCGGGGCAAGGAATCCGCGGAATTTTTATTCCAGGAGGTGATTAAACCCGGATGGCAATAGCAGAATACCACCCCGATCAGGTTGAGGCGGTGAAATCGGTAATTCTGGAATTAGCGCAACTGCTCAATAATTACCAGGACGACATCGTATTGGTGGGAGGGATGGTTCCGGGGTTACTGCTTAAAAATTCCCCGCAAAAACACATCGGCACAATTGATGTTGACCTCGCGCTCAACCACCGAAAAATTTCCTCCCGGAGAGAGCAGGATCTCAAACATTTGCTTCTGGAAAATAATTATACCCCTGATCCTGAACGCCCCTTCCGGTTTTATCGCCGGGTTACCATCGGCGAAAGGGAGTTCAAGGTTGGGATTGATTTCTTGGCCGGAGAATATGGAGGCACCCCCCGGGAGGATTTGGATCAGAATATTATTGGCTTGAAAGCCCGCAAAATAGAAGGACTGGATCTGGTTTTTAATAACCCGGAAAAAGTTTGGTTGAATTTCCCGTCCGGTTCCGCTCAGCCGACCGGGATAAATATCAATGTCGTTAATATCCCTCTTTTCCTGGTTCTCAAAGGTCTGGCGATGGATCAACGAAATAACGAAAAAGACGCTTACGATCTTTATTATTGCCTTAAGAATTTCCCGGGGGGAATATCCGCTTTGGCCGGTGAGTTCAGAAAAAAGTTGGACCTCAACCATCCATCAATTATCAAAGCGGTCCAGGCAATTAAAAGAAACTTTTATTCCCCTCAGGCAAATGGTCCGATCTGGATTGCGCAAGTTTTAAAGGAAAAGGAACGGGAGACGATGGACTTTCTCAGGCGTGACTCTTTTGAAATAGTCAGCCGCTTTATAGAAATGATCGGAATAACATAAAATCATTGGAAGGAAAGTTGTCTTGCCTGTTTGATTTATATTAAAGAGGCGCTCGGTGAAAATCCCCAAAAGCCATAAGGCGCTTTTGATTTCGGCCGCCCGGTCTCCGAACGGTTGTTCCAGACCCGGGAACCGTTGCCGGCCGGCCCGGCCGTGATCTTGCAAAAGTGACCCGGCCGGTTCTTTTGATCAAACGGTTTGACAAAAGACCGCCAACCCGCTACTATGAATTTAACTGGGCGGCCAGTTAAATAAGGAAGGGATGAAAAAGACCGGAGCCAAAAACGCGCGCGCGGCAATCCTGAAAGCCGCGGACCAATTGTTTGGAAAATGGGGGTTTGACGCGACCTCCACCCGCGAGATCGCGGAGCGTTCCGGGGTGAACAAGGCCCTGATCCATTACCATTTCAAGAACAAGGACGCCCTGCTGGAGAGCGTCCTGGACCAGTATTATCAAAAACTGGCCGGGGTTCTGCTCGCGGTGATCAACCGGCCCGGGAGCGCGGAGCAAAACTTGCATCTGCTGATTGACCTGTATCTGGATTTCCTTTCCGAGAACCTCAACTTCAGCCGGATCGTCCAGCGCGAAAGCGCGGGCGGAAAACATTTGGGCCGGATCCAGAAGCATCTGGTCCCGATCTTCCAGGCCGGATCCCGGCTGGTGCAGGGCGGCTATCCGGAGTCCAAATCGGGCGAGCTGTCGGCCCAGCACTTGATCATCAGCTTTTACGGGATGATCGTGAGCTGGTTCACTTACAGCCGGGTGATTGAACATCTGCTGGACAAAGACCCGCTCGGGAAAAAGGAATTGGAATTGCGGCGCAGGCATTTGCACCGGATGCTGGACTTGATCCTGGAACCGCTGGCAAGGAGGTAAGGGGGATGGAGAACCAGACAGTGACGGAGACTGCGATGGAGAGAGAAGGATTAAACTTTCCCGGCCCAAGCCCGCGCATCCGGAGAATCCGCGCCCGCTGCCAGACCGGCCCGGCATATCTTTCCATTGAGCGCGCCCGATATTATACCGAAAGCTGGAAAGAAACCGAGGGCAAAGGCATTGCGCTTCCGGTCCGGGTGGCGCTGGCGATGAAGAAGGTCTATGAGAAAATGTCCCATTACCTTGACCCGGACGACCGGATCGCGGGATATTGGACGGAATTCTTCCTGGGTTGCCCCATTGACATAGAAAAGGGCGTGTTCAACAAGGTGCTGGAGGCTGAGCTTACCAAGGTCAATATGATCAAGTTCAGGGCCGGCGCCCTGAAAAAGGGCATCGCCTATATGATCAAGAAGGGCGCGCTCAGAGAGTTCCTCAAGAACCAGAAAATAGCCAGGCAGAGCGGCGCGCAGCCCCTGAACATGGACTTCAAGACCATGTCCGAGAGAAAAATCAATCCCTACCTGATGAAAGACCGGGACAAAAAAGAGCTGCTTATTAAACTCCTGCCTTACTGGAACGGAAAAACCACCGCGGACATCCTTGAGCGGGAGCTTGAAAAGGCCGGGCTTTACTCCAGGGATATGAGCGACTTTGTGCACGCCATTCCGGGAAACACCTCCCGGCAGGTTATGATGCTATCCACCTGCGCCTCCATCGCAACCATCCAGGGCCATGTGATCCTGGACTTTGACCGGGTCCTGGCAAAGGGACTGGTGGGGATAAGGGGTGAGGTCCGGGAGAAGTTAAAAGAGCAGGGCCTTTCGGATCAGGAAAAGGATTTCCTCCAATCAATCAATATCGCGGTGGAAGGCGTGATGATTTATGCGAGCAGGCTCAGGGAGAGGATCCAGCAGGAGATGGAGCGCGAGACCGACCCGGAGCAAAAGGCCGATTACGCGCGGATGCATCAAATATGCGGCACGGTTCCCTTACATCCCGCCGAGACCTTTGAGCAGGCCGTGCAGTCCATCTGGACCGTGAAGACCGCGGTGGAGCTTGCCTGCCCCATCAACCTCCATTGCTTCGGACGGCTGGACCAACAGCTATATCCATATTACCGGAAAGACCTTGAACAAGGCCGCATAACTAAGGAGCAGGCAGAAGCGCTTCTTGAAGAACTGCTTCTAAAAATAATGTCCCAGAACATCCGGCCCGAGTCCAACATCCTTTCCAACTTCTACCACAGGTTTCTCGGCTCCGCGCCGGTCACCTTGGGCGGCCTGACTCGCGATGGCAGGGACGGCGCCAACGAACTTACCCATCTTTTTGTTGAAGCCGCGGCCAGGTCCAAGGCCGTCACCAACATTGCGGTCCGCGTGCACCGGGGAACGCCGGACTCGCTCATGCACACCCTGGCGGACGCGCTTCACAACGGCGCCGGGAGCTACGCGCTCTTCAACGACGAGATCAACATAGAAGCCATGAAGCGCAAGGGCTTCTCCGAAGAGGACGCGAGAGACTATGCGGTTATGGGCTGCGTGGAACTGACCTGCCCGGGCAAGACCGGGTCAATGAGCGCGAACGCCCTGCTCCTCTCGCGCCTGCTGGACATCACCCTGAGAAACGGAGATTCAGCCACCCTGGCCGGGACCCTGCGCAAAGACGGCCTCAAGACCGGAGAGCCGGACTCGTTCAAGAATTTTGAAGACCTGCTGGCCGCCTTCCAGAAACAGGGCGAATACTTCATAGAAAAACTGGTCCAGGGGTCCAACCTGAAGGACCGGGTCTATGCCCAACACCTTCCCGCTCCATATATCTCGGCTTTCATTGACGGCTGTTTGGAAAAGAAAAAAGATGTCACCCGCGGCGGCGGAATTTATGACCTGAGCGGAATTTCCATGATCAATTCCATCGCCAACCTTACCGACTCTCTTTACACCATCAAGAAGCTCATCTTTGATGAGCGGAAGTTCACCTTAAAAGACCTGCTCAAAGCGATTGACGCAAACTTCATCGGCTCCGAGCAGATCCTGAGCCAGATCAAGAAACTCCAGGGAAAATGGGGCAACGGCAACCCCGAGTCGGACCGGATCGC
>CAIYYW010000185.1 GCA_903930515.1 uncultured delta proteobacterium
CCCGAGCACGGTCACCGAGAGCGAGACCGCCATATAGGTCATAGTGCGCTTGCCGGTTTCAACCTTAGGCTCGCGTAAAATGGGCAGCCCGTTTGAAACCGCCTCAATCCCGGTGTAAGTGCCGGCGCCCATGCTATAGGACCGCATGATCAGCACGAACATCCCGAGCAGGCCGAGTTCGCTCCGTGAAGCCCCGATTTCCGAGACCGTCCGCTGCGCCAGCCCCGACAGGTCCGGCAGATGCGCGCCGAGGGAATAAATGATGGCGAAACCGTGGGTGAGCACAAAGACCAAGAAAATCGGCATCAACACCGCGATGGATTCCTTTACCCCGCGCAGGTTCAAGACCGTGAGCAGCAGAACCCCCAGCACCGCGAACGGCAGCCGCCATGCATACCAGCCCGCGGGCAAAAAACTGAAAAAGGCGTCCGCCCCACTTGCGATCGAGAGGGTGATGGTGAGCACATAGTCTATCAGGAGCGCGCATCCGGAGACCATGCCCACGGTGGGGGAAAGCAGCTTGCTGGAAACCAGGTACCCGCCTCCGCCGTTCGGGAACAACTCAATGATCTGGGAATAACTCTCGCTGATCACGAAGATGGTGAGGGCGGTGCCGATCCCGACGAAGATGGCGAGAAAGGTGTGCCGCCCGAGCGTGATAAAAGCCTCGGGCGGCCCGTAGCAGGAGGACGACAGCCCGTCCGCGCCCAAACCCACCCAGGCGAAGAAAGCGATCAGGGAAATATTCCGGAAGACCGAGCGGTCTTCGGGATTGAGCTTGCGGCCTATGATCAGGTTTTTTAGGAATCGGAACGCGGGCGGAGCCGCCTCGGCCTTCAGCCGTTCCTGGTCCGGCGTTTTGTCCATCTTGAACCTCCTCCGTCTTCCGGGAGATTGCCTCCAGAAGATTCCGGACGGTTCCCTCCCTTTTCGTTGTCTACGAGGTTAGCTGACGGGCTCGGGCCGAAAAGGTGCCCTACACAAAAGTGATACGCCCCAAAAATCGGGTCCCCCGCTCCTGCCTACACAGGATTAGACGATTGCCATTAGGATAAAGAAGCCAGGTCAAATTGCAAGCCTCGCGCGCGATTGCCGGGTTTCCCGCGAGAATTTTTTCTGCCCCGGAAGCCTTGGGCGCAAGAGCGCTTTCGCCTAATCTTAGCCTCCGCAGCTTTCCGCTTGACAAAGTTATGGGCATATGCTAATAATAGAATAGGAGCGAAAAGGAGCTGGAAAATGGTAAGACCGGTTTGTTGCCGGAGTATCGGGTTGGAGCCGGGGGTGAGATATTTCAAGCCTCGGGGGATTCCGCTGACGGAATTGGAAGAGGCGATTCTGGGACTGGACGAGCTGGAGGCGGTTCGGTTGGCGGATCTGGAGGGGCTTTATCAGGAGCAGGCCGCGGAAAAGATGGGGGTTTCGCGCCAGACCTTTGGCCGGGTGATTGAGTCGGCGCATCGGAAGATTTCCGATGCCCTGGTGAACGGCAAAGCATTGAAGATAGAAGGAGGTGAAGTGAAAATGGCAGGGATGAAAAAAATTGAGTGCACGGATTGCGGGCATAAGTGGGAGTTAGGCCAGGGCATGGCCCGTCCTAGCCAATGTCCGAATTGCAAGAGTCGCAACCTTAATCGCTCGCCGGAAGACCGGGGTTTTGACCGGGGCGGCGGTCCGGGGCGAGGGCCGGGAAGGGGTAAATGCCAGCGGAGTGGCGCCGGGAAAAGCGGTCCGGGCCGGGCAAGAGGGCGGAATTCAATTTAAAGGGAGGCAATCAAGATGAAAGTGGCAGTGGCGTCCAGCGACGGTGTGTCTATTTCCAAACATTTCGGGCAGAGCAAGTGCTTCATCATTTTTGAAATAGAAGCGGATAAGATCAAGGGCCGGGACATCCGGGAAAATTCTTTCACCGCTCATGCCCTTGGGCAATGTAATCATGACGGTCAAGGTCATCAACATCACGGGCATTCCGCGATCGTGGGCGCGTTGAGCGATTGTCAGGCGGTGCTTTGTTATGGGATGGGATGGCGGGCCGCGGAAGATTTAAAAGCCGGCGGAATCCAACCCTTGATCCTGGAAGCGGAATCTTCGCCGGAGCAAGCGGTTGATTCATTCCTCAAGGGAAAACTGAAGGCGTCCGCTCAAAATTTTTGCAATTGCCATCGCTGACGGCTAAAATGGAATAGCTATACCTGTTCCAATTTTCATCCGTTTCCCTTTGGTTTTGAAAATGCAGGCTGATCCGGATGAAAACTTATTTCATTTCATTCAATACCTTCATCAGGGCGCTGGTGTCGGTGATGGTCTCGTAGGTGAAATCCTTGGTCAATCGGTTGTTCTCTTTCAGAAACTTTTTCAGGCTGATAATATAGCTCTGCAGCGAGCCGCCGGGCTGGTTCGCGGCCTTGAGCACCTGGGCATTATGAATCTTGACCGACCCGAGCATTTGCTTAAGGTCTTGCTCGGAATAAGGGCCGTCCTCGGGAAAGGTATATTTATTGAGAATCCCCTGATACTCCTTCCAATTAGCCGGATTATTGGCCCAGTTCACCGCCCGGACCCATCCCTTAAAAATTTTCTCCAAGTCCGACTGGGGGATGTTCTTCAAGACCGATTGGAAACCATAAAGTCCCTCGGGTATGCTTCCGCTAAAAGTGGCGCTGGTGGCCGCCACCAAGCCCTTGCCCTCTTCCACCGCTCTGATTGCATCCGGGTCATAACACACGATGATGGGAATCTTGCCCGCGATGAATTGATCCGCCAGTTCCGTATTTTCAAGAACCACCAGTTTGAATTCGGACATTTTTGCCCCCAGGCCGGTTAAATAAAGATAGACTAAATAACTGATCGCAGGGGTGTCCTCATAGATCCCGAGAACTTTATTTTGGGGGTCCTTGAAATTGAATCCTTGTTTGACAATAATCTTGTCCCCTCCATAGGACCAGTCCAATTCCGCAAGAATGGTTACCGGCTCCCGGTTAATATGGTCTGATACCATGGTGCCGATCATATCCAGGCCAAAGTCCACCTTCTTGTTATAAAAGTCCTTGGATGGCTTTTTTGAACAGTTCTTTCGAAGTTACCAGCGGCATGTATTACCCCCTGTTTATATTGGTCGGTGTGATGCCTCCCACCGGCATTATGCCACATGGGGAGCTTCCGGCGCAAGCCATTTGCTTTCCAGGACATTCCCGAATTTTACATACCCATTAAAGAAGCAAGAGTTGAGGCTGAGACTGGCGCTTATGTAGAAGGCGAGGAATCTCAAGCCATCTGCCCAATTTCGATAGGAGCAACGCCACTCCATCAGCCAGCGCATAGTAGTGGAAGTCGGGGACTCCGTAGAAGCGCTTTGCCAGTTTCACCACGCGAACTCGCAACACGGCGAGCTTCAATGACTCGCCCAACCAGACAGCAGAAAAATATGCTGCCGCCATGACAAGCGCCACAAGATTCCGCAGCCGCGCATAGCTCAACACCCTGATGTCCTCGAGACGATAACTCTGCTTGATAAACCGTGTTGCCTCTTCCACACGCCATCGAGCAAAATACCCTTCCACAACGCGCCACAGCACACTCCGCTTCCTCCTCATTGGTATATCGGTCAGCAGCATCATCGGCTCATGTCCCAGGCCTTTCACC
>CAIYYW010000186.1 GCA_903930515.1 uncultured delta proteobacterium
AGACATTCCGGCCGTAAATAGTCGCATTAGCGCAGGTGCTGGTTGGCAGGATCTCGTAAACAACGCCCCATCCCGGCCTCAATGCGGCGTAGCCGGACAGGGCATTGGCCTGGACAGTTACTGAATCTCCCGCATCCACATTCAAGGCGTAAAATTCCGCATCCAAGGAACTGGGATCCCCGGACAGGTCGCTGAAATCTCCGACCAGCCAGGCTTGGATAATGCCGTAGTCCGGGCCATCTAAAAGCCCGTTTCCATCCAAGTCCTGCCAGAGGGTGGTCCGGGAACGAAGCCCGCCCGGCGCCTGGGGGTCAGTAATAGTCCAGTATCCCGGGTCCTGGGCGGCCAGTCCCGATTCCATCGCGCCCGCATCCGTACCGTCAATCAGGGCATTGTCCGCGTCTCCCCAGAAATTAGCGCCCGGCAGATGTTGTTGAGCGTTGACTGAAAAGGAAAGGATAAAAATTGCGGTTAAGCAAAATAGCCCGATCATAGAAACTCGTCCCGACCTTTTCATTGCCCGTATTCTCCTGATGGGTTTTAAATCTATGCTCAATATTTATTATGGAGCCAATTGACTGAATAAGCCAAAGTGGGGCTATGGAATCAGGGACCGAGATCAGGAATGACCATTTAAAATTGATCTTTATGTGGTAGAATAGGCGAGAATGGCAGAGGCGAAAATTTCAGGCCGGAAAATTGAGCGGGTCCTGTTGATCTATCCGCCGGTGACTTTTTCCAAACAGAGTTTGAAGCAGTGCCATCCTCCGCTCGGGATCGCGTATCTGGCCGCGGTAATTCGGGAGGTGTGCGAGGTCCGGGTTTTGGACGCCGCGGTGGAGGGGTATGGGCACGAGGAGCGGATTGGGGACAGGTATCTAAGATACGGCCTGGCTTTTGACGAGATTGAGAAGCGGATTCAGGAGCTTAAGCCGGACCTGGTCGGGATTTCCTGCATTTTCTCCAGCCAGTTCCAGAACACGGTGGAGGCGGCGAGGCGGGCGAAAAAAGTCAATCCGGACACGATCACGGTTGTGGGCGGGAGTCATCCGACCTTTCTGGCCGAGCAATGCCTGTCCCAGGGCGGGATTGATTTCATTGTCAAGGGCGAGGGCGAATTCGCGCTCAGGGATTTGATTGAGGCGATCCGACAGGGCAGGGGGCCGGAAACGGTTCCGGGCCTGGCCTTCCGAGAGGATGGCCGTTTTCGCGAGAGCGGCATCCGGCCTGCGTATCCGGATTTGGACCAGATTCCGTTCCCGGCGCGCGAGATGTTCCCGCTTGAGAAATACGATCGGATCGGGATGCCGATGGGGAGCGTGTATCAGAAACGGCCGTTTATGAACCTCATCACTTCGCGCGGGTGTCCGTACCGGTGCAGCTTTTGCTCATCCACCAATTTCTGGGGGAACCGCTACCGGACGCGCTCGGTTGCGAATGTGCTCAAGGAGATGGAGGAGTTGGTCGGGAAATACGGGATTCGGGAATTCAAGTTTTTTGATGATAACCTGACTGCGAACTCAAAGCGGGCCAAGGAAATTTTTAGGGGGATGATTGAGCGGGGATTGAATGTCAGTTGGAACACCCCCAACGGGGTTCATATCGCCAATTTGGACCGGGAGATGCTGGAGCTGATGAAGAAGAGCGGGTGCTATGAGCTGACCTTGGCGGTTGAGAGCGGGGACCAGGGGGTGCTGCGGGACATTGTGCATAAGCCGATGGACCTGGCGGATGTTGAGCAAGTGACAAAATTGATCCGGGAAATAGGGATTGACAGCAGAGGCTTTTTCATCATCGGATTCCCGGGCGAGACCCAGGAGCAAATCCAGCGCACCCTGGACTTTTCCCTCAAGCTGGACCTGGATCTGATCACCTTTTTCATCGCAAACCCTCTGCCCGGAACCGAGCTTTATCGGATCGCCCTGGAAAAGGGATATATCAATAAGGATTACCGGTTTGACCAGATTGATTATTATGAGGGCCGATTCAACACCCCGGAATGGACCTACGAGCAATTGTACCGGCTCCGCAGAAAATGGTTCTGGAAATCTAACCTGAGGGTTCTGTTCAAACATCCGATCCGCTTCTTCAAACGGTATCTACCGCTGATCACCAGGCCCGGTATTTTGCTGGAAATATTGAAAAGAAGGATCAGGGGGTAGATTTTGAATTTAAGCCTGCCCATTGAATTCAAGGCCCTGATCAGCAATGATACAAAGCTAAAGTATTACTCCAAGAACCCGCTGAAGAAGATGCTGATTAAAGGGTTTTTTAATA
Source organism: uncultured delta proteobacterium (assembly GCA_903930515.1). Classification (GTDB taxonomy): domain Bacteria; phylum RBG-13-61-14; class RBG-13-61-14; order RBG-13-61-14; family DRUE01; genus CAIYYW01. Next base: position 2,278 of record CAIYYW010000186.1, read on the forward strand.
AATTGTCAGCGCTGGTCCAGGGGCTCAATCCCAGGGAAATCATTGAGATCGGATGCGGCGACGGTATTTCCGGCTACCTCATAAACCAAAACCTCAAAGGTCTGGAATATTACCTTGCCGATCTTCAATCTGAAAGCCTGATCGTTGCGAGCAAGGTCATCAAGATTACGGACTCGGTCAAGCTGGATGCCCGGGAATTGCCTTACGCTGACAAAAGTTTTGACCTGGCATTGTGCCTGGAGGTTTTTGAGCATATTCAGGGATGGGAACGGGCATTTGACGAAGCGATCCGGGTTTCCAGAAAAGCCCTGATCTTTTCCATCCCGGCATATCCCTGGTATCAATGGTCAAACCTGATCTTCTTAAAAAATGTGGCAAGAATGGGGGAGCATCCGCAGCATATCAATCAGTTCCAATACCGTAAGACCCTAAATAAAATTGAAATGTTGTCCAGACCATTGAATCTAAAGGTAAATATCCAGATGGCATTTCCCTGGTTGATTGGAATTGCCCGTTTTTAGAAAATAATCGGATAAACAATCCGGTTAGGCAAAGTTAACATAACCTATCTTAAGCAAAGTTAGGGATTGGTGGGTATCATTTAAAAATTGCGGTTTTCGGGCTGGATTATTTCAAGCTGGTCTTATTTAAGGTCTTTGGCGATTAAATAACCTTTGGCATTGAGGATGAATAACCTATCCCCCTGGATCTTGGCGGATCGGGTCGGTTCCGGGAAGGACATAATTTTTTTGACCTGTTGGGTCTGGGTATCCATTTGCCATACGGATAAGCTGGTCACCAGGATCAGCTTTTGGTCCCGGATTTCCGCGTCCAACAATTTTTCCTGTTTCCACTTTTGGATGAACGATTTTTTAAGGGGGATTCTTTTATCCACTACCCCGGTGATTTTGTCAATGACCAGGATTTCCCAGTCCTTGTTAAGGGCGTAGAGCGATTGTTGATCCTGGCTGAAATCCCCTTCCAGCTCATCCTTGACGCACCAGAAAATCTTGCCGGTGTTCCTGCTCAAGGCGCATAGGCCCGGGAGCGCGCCGGCGTAAAGGGTATCCCGGTCAGCCACCAGGGAATAGTCAACATCGGAAACGATCCGTCTGGAGAAGATTTGCGCCTTCCATCCCAGGGCCGCGTCCGCGAGCTTTAGCTCCAGAACATTCCCGTCCAGCATCCCCAGATAAACCCGGTCCTCGCTGATCATCGGCTGACTCGCGCCCAACATACTAAGGCTGGTCCGGCCGCCCTGGCGGGCGATATATTTCAGGGAGCCGTCGGCTTGGTTCAGGAAAAAAATCATCCCGCTCCCGGATTGGAACACGATCAAATCCGAGCTAAAGGCAGGCCTGGAGGCGATTGAATCCTGGAACTGGTACCTCCAGTTCTCCTTCCCGTCTTCCAGCTTCCGGGAAATCAGCACTCCCTGGGCGCAGCCGTAATACAGGTTTGCATTATAGATGGTCGGTCCGGTTACCGGATTGCACCCGGCGGGAATCCTCCATAACAGTCTGCCTTCCGGGCTTACCCGGATCACCCATCCCCGGCTGGTAATGGCCGCAATGGAATCTTCCGAGACCGCGACCCCTCCCATCTCGCGGTGATGGTATTTCGCCCGGACCGTTGCCTGGGGATCGGCCGGGATTTTAAACTCTTTGGAGTGGACCGGGGAACTCCCGAGCAAGAGTCCGATCAGGAGCATGACTTTTTTCATTTGGAGGGTTTGGCTCCGGCAAGGTTGTTCTTCTCTATTTCCGCGAGCTGGTCGTAAATTGATCCCGGATAGGTCTTGCTGATCCAATCCAGTTTTTCCCGGCCCAAGCCCGGCTCGCCCTTCTGGATCAACACCCGCGCCATCCCCAGGTTGGCCTCGGCCAGGTAGGCGTCGGATTTGGAATCAATCACCTTTTGTAAATATAGCTCGCCGTTTTTAAGATCGCCCGAGGAATAATAGGCCTTGCCCAGTCCCAGCAACGCGGGCTCCCGCATGATCTTGTTTCCCGCGGACTCCACGGTTCCCAGCCGTTTCAGAAAATCCTGATACGAGGAAATCGCCAGGGGATAGTTTCCTTCCGAAAGATAAACCTCTCCCAGATGAAACCGGGCTTCCAGGCCCACGCTCCCGCTCCCGAACTGCTTGATCACCTCGTTTAATTTCGTGATCGCTTCCTGCGCCCGCTCTTTGTCGGTGGAATAATTCTTGGCGCCTCCCAGGATGGACTGCTGGGTCAACTTTCCGGCCAGGGGCGTATTCAAAATGGAAAAGGCGTCCAACATCAGCCGGTCGGCCTTGTCCCGACGGGTGGTGACGGTATAGCTGATCCCGACCGCCAAAGCCATGGCTAAAATGGCCCCGCCGATCACGCAGAAGGTGACGGCCTTGTTCTCGCTAAAATACTTGAACGCCCGGTCGGTGAAAGTCAAAAAATCGTCCGGCTGTTTGATCTTCTTCCGGCTTACCTTGATCTTCTTTGCCATATCAAAAACCTCCTAAATGCGAGAGCGACTTTAGTCCCGATCCGGGGCGCAGACACTCCTGTCTGAGCACCATAGTCCCGATCCGCCCTGCCCTCTTATCATAATCAAATTTCCCCGGAATTCTATCAGAGTCCTCTTTCTTTGCAAAACGGTAAATTTTTTGGAGTGGCGCGGCGGGAAATTTAAAATCGCAAGCCGGCAGACCCCGCGATTACGCGGGGTCTGCCCCGATCGCGCCTCCGGCGAGAATATTTTGAGTTGCCCCCGATTTCTTGGGACACGAAATAGGGGTAGGCGGTGGAATGAACAGTAAAAAAAGCAAGGAAAGGGGCGTAGAAAGGCGCAAGCTATGTTCCCGCCTCGGCCAAGATTGCCCTGCCCTATTTCGGTCCCGCTCCAGCGGGCAAGCCGCTCCTTGACTAAGCCCGAAACCTGCCCGAACCCCGCTCGGGCCGGCGCTTGACCAGGCTGGCCGGCCCGCTGGAATTAAAGCAAGAC
>CAIYYW010000187.1 GCA_903930515.1 uncultured delta proteobacterium
CGAGCCGGATCCTGAATACTCCTCCAGAGTGCCATTCAGCGTCAACAATGCCTCTACTTGATCGCCCTGGCGCCTGGGCAAAAAAAATAGTTGCCCTTGAAACAGCAAAAGGGAAATTGAAGGGAGAGGTGTATCCAAACGCGGGACAAGAGTGTCCCGCCCCCTACAAGAGTATCTGCGCCCCAGAGGAGTATTCAAAGCAGAATCGCAGACAAGAGTGTCTGCAACCCCTACAAGAGTGTCCCGCCCCCTAACCCAGGGGTGTATGGCCCACGCCTGTTGGTTTCCGGGAAAGTTGAATGGCGGAAAAATTTGCAATTCAGGCGAAAAAACATATAATGGGAATGTTAGGATAGAAGCGGAAGCATAGGGTATGGAGATCGAAGCAGGCGGACGAGGTTGAGGGAGGAGACGATTATGAAAGAGTTGGTGGAGATGATTGCGAAGATGCTGGTTGATCATCCGGAGCAGGTTCAGGTGAATCAGGTATCGGGAGAGCATTCCTGCGTGATCGAATTGAAGGTCGCCAAGGATGACATCGGGAAGGTGATCGGGAAGAAAGGGGTGCACGCGCAGGCGATCCGGACCTTGCTGATGGCGGCGAGCGGCAAAGACGGGAAGCGTTATATCCTGGAAATTATAGACGATTAAACGGGTTTAATTCTAAAATAAAAGGAGCGATCTGGAATGAAAAAAGGCAAGAACATAATGGAGTATTGCGCTAATTGCGATGAAGAGGTGGAAATGCCGATAGTGCAGCGGGATGCCAGCAACCCCCACCTGGTCTGGGTGCGATGCCCGAAATGCAATGAAACCAAGCCGGTGGATATTGCCCATATCGGGGAAGACCTGCGCGAGGAAGCGGAAGTGGTAAGCGATGAATTGCCGGAAGGGGAAAACCTGGCGGTGGGGATCGAAGCGGAGGTTGAGGAAGAGGATGCGGATGAGCTGGTTGCGCCTCCTTTGCCGGTGAAGAAGCCCTCAAAAAAGAAGCCGAGCAAGAAGAAGGCGAAGGAAAAGGAATCGGCTCCGGAGCTGGTTTATAAGATTGTTACGGACAAGGCCCGCGAGTATCATCCCTGGGAAAATTTCCAAGCCGGTGAAACCATCCTGCATCCGCAATGGAAACAATACGGCGTAGTGCTGCGGGTAAGGAGAAGCGGGGGAGGCCGGGACCTGATTGAAGTAAAATTCGAAAAGGCCGGAGAGAAGCGCCTCCTGATCAATCAGAAAGCGCCTAGCGCGTGAGATGAGCAGCGGATACCGGTCCTTTCGACTGCTGCTGGTCAACCTGTCCTATTTTTACGCGCTGGAATTATTGCTCACCAATGATTTCCGGCCCGGGGTTCCGCAGGCGATTGAATATCTGACCTGGGTCGGCTGCGGGATCGCGATATTTTTCCTGGCCTGGCTGATCACCAATAATCATAGGGCGGAAGCCTCGGCCGGGCTCTGGCTGATCGCGCTCTTTGCCGCGCTCTGGCTGGATTGGCACCGTCAGCAGATGACCGGGTTCGGACTGAAAAAACTGGGGTTGATCCTGGGGCCGTGTTTGCTGTTCCTGATCGGATTTACGCTCTGGTTGATGCGAGTGACTTGGGAGCGGTTCCATAACCTTAAAAATGAAATGATGATTGCCAGCCTGGCGGTGTTTCCCCCGATGCTCCTGCTCTACCGCCAAAGTTTTTCCCATCCATTTTTCGATCTGGGTTTCGCGTTCGGACCCGCGGTTTTTTTCGCGATGGCGATTGGTTCAATTCTGATTGCGGGACTGGTGCTGGCCCAGCTTTCTTCCCTGCGGATTTTCCCGCTCAGCAAGCTCTGGATGGTCCTGGTTTTGCCGATGGCCGCGTTCGCTTTGCTTGGGCCGGTTCAGTCCGAAATGAACCAGCAGAGAGCGCTTTCCCCGACCGGCAAAAATCTTCCGGACCTGATCCTGATCACGGTGGATACCCTCAGGCAGGATCATCTCGGCGTGTATTCGCAGGGCAAATATCAGACCCCGAATTTCGACCGGCTGGCTCAGGATTCCGTCATTTTTGATAATGCCGTCAGCGCCTCCAACTGGACCCTCCCCTCCATCGCTTCCTGGCTCACCGGACAATATCCGCACCAGCACCAGGCCGGGCAACTGATCTATGACGCCTCCGGCAGCCAAACCGGATTTACCGGGATCAACCAGAACCTGCCCACCCTGGCCGAGAGGCTCCGGAAGCAAGGGTATTTTACCGCGGCGTTCGTGGATAATGTCTGGCTCAAGGAGTTCGGGATTCCAAGGGGGTTTGATTATTTCTTCCTGTTCTATCCGCCCCAGTTGGACCGGGACCTGATGGGGCTGAAGCTGGTCAAGGCCGCTTATTACCTGCTCAACGGAAGGTACCAGGATTCAGGGGGAGCCTGGCTGACTGACCGGGCCATCGCCTGGCTCCAGAACAATCCCCACAAAAAACCGATCTTTTTATGGGTCCATTACTTCGATCCCCATCTTCCCTACCGAGGCCACCGCGAATATCCGGTCACCGTCAAGGCCAACCCCGCCGCGGTCAAGGCCGTCAACCGCTCTTCCCCCGAATTCATCCGTGCCGGCTTCAATAACCTGTCCGGCCAGGATAAAATCTTCATCCATCAAAGATATATCGGCGAAGTGGTTTATACCGATCTACATTTCGGAAGGTTGATCAAATCCCTGCGGGATCAAGGGCGCTATTTAGATTCCGCGATCATCTTCAGCGCGGATCACGGCGAGGAATTCTGGGAACACAACGGCTTTGATCACGGCCACACCTTTTATCAGGAGTTGATCAAGGTTCCGCTATTTGTGAAGTTCCCTCAAAATCAAAAAGCCGGACAGCGGGTTCCGACCCTTGTGAGCAGCGCCCAGATTTATTCCACTTTCCTCGATTTCGGCGGGTTGAAGCCGGAAAACCTTCCCGGCCTGAACCGCGTGATTGAAGATCCGATGAAATCCCCGGAACTGGTCCTTAGCGAATTTACTTTTTATTTCGACTGGAAGGGCGCGATCATCGGCCGGGATTTGCAAAAGGTTATCCTGGCCTCGGGCAAGGACAAAATGTTTTTCGACCTGGCTTCGGATCCCGAGGAAAAAAATCCGCTGCCTCCCGAGGTTATGCCCCCTGCCCTGCTCAACCTGGAACTCCCTTCCCCTGGCCCGGACCTGGAAAAGGCCGCGATCAGCCCGGAGACGCGCAGGAGCCTGGAAGCGCTGGGGTATTTAAAATAGTTTGGAGTTTCGGGTTTCGGGCTAAATTTTACAATTCAGGATTTACCCTCTATAATTGGCGACAATGTCTAGGATTGTGGCGATCGCCAATCAAAAAGGCGGGGTGGGAAAAACCACCACCGCGATCAATCTTTCCAGCGCCTTGGCGGCCTCGGAGCGGAAGGTGCTTCTGGTGGACCTGGACCCGCAGGCCAACGCCTCCAGCGGCCTGGGCGTGAACGGCTCGGCCTCCAACGCGAATATTTATCAGGCCCTGATCAAAGACCTGAACTTGAGCAAGATGATTTGCAATACCGAGCTGGCCAGCCTCAAGCTGGTTCCCAGCAACGAACAATTAGCCGGCGCCGAGATTGAACTGGTCAACCTTCCCAACCGCGAGTACCGGCTCCAAGCCGCGCTCAACCAGGTCCGAGACCGGTTCGAGTTCATCTTCATTGATTGCCCGCCCAGCCTGAGCCTGCTCACGGTCAACGCCCTGGTCGCGGCCCAGGCCGTGATCGTGCCCTTGCAGTGCGAGTATTATGCGCTGGAAGGCTTGGGACGGCTGCTCCGGACGGTCAAGCTGGTGAAGGAGCGGCTGAATCCCGGGCTGCGGATTGAAGGTATTTTATTGACGATGTTTGACCGGAGAAACAATTTATCCTGGCAGGTGGTGGAAGAAGTGAAAAAGCATTTTCCCAATCAGATTTACCGGACCGTGATTCCCCGGAATGTCCGGCTGGGAGAGGCCCCCAGCTTCGGACGGCCGGTGATCCTTTATGACATCAATTCCCCGGGCGCGCAGAGTTATTTGGAGTTGGCCCGGGAATTTTTAAGCAGGAAGGAAAAGCGATGAGCGGACGGAAAGCCCTGGGCAGGGGGTTGGACGCCTTGATCCCTGCGGGGACCGGCCGGGAGCCGGGCGAGCTTTTATATCTGGAGCTGGCTCAAATCCAGGCCTCGCATCTCCAGCCCCGGAAAGATTTTGTAAAAAAATCCCTGGAAGAACTGGCGGATTCGATCAAGGCCCAGGGCGTGATTCAGCCGATCCTGGTCCGGGCAGTTGCCTCGCAGCCGGGCAAGTTTGAATTGATCGCGGGAGAGCGCAGGTTCCGGGCCGCGAAACTTGCGGGATTGAAACAGGTCCCGGCGCTGGTGAAAAATGTGACCGAGCAGGAGGCGTTGGCGATGAGCCTTCTGGAAAACCTTCAGCGGGAAGATTTAAACCCGATTGAAGAGGCCAAGGGGTTGCAACGGTTGATCCAGGAATTCAACTGGAACCAGGAAGAGCTGGGGAAGAAAATCGGCAAAGACCGGAGCACGATCGCGAACACGCTCCGGCTTTTGAAACTTCCCGAAGAAATCCAGGTTGAGTTGGAAAAAGGAAAAATCACCCCCGGACACGGCCGGGCGCTGCTGGCGCTGGACGCTCCCAACAAGATTAAGCTGCTCTTCCGCAAGATCGTGGAAGAAGGGTTGAATGTCCGGCAGGCCGAGGCCTGGTCGCGGAAGCTTTCGGAACTGGAAGAATCCCGGCCGAAAAAATCAAAAGGTTCGGCCGAGAGCAAAATTTTCCTGGACGACCTTGAGCGGAATCTGGGCCGAGCGCTCTCGGCCAAGGTCAAGCTGATTGAAAGTTCCAAAAACCGTGGGAGAATAGAGATCTATTTTAATAACCTGCAAGAACTGGAGAGAATCATTGAGTTGGTTCAAAGAAAAAGATAAAACCGCGACCGCGGATTTGGGTTCCCTGCTCCGGGAACCGGCAAGGAGGGATATGATGAATCGGAAAGAAACCACGGCGGCTCCCACCGGCGAGTTGAACGCCCTGCTTGGGAAAGGAAGTCAGTTTGAAGGCAAGCTGATCTTTGAGGGAACCGTCCGGATTGACGGCAAGTTCCGGGGAGAGATTCATTCCGAGGGCAAGCTGATGGTGGGCGAGCACGGGGATATTGAGGGAGAGCTTTGGGTGGACAGCGCCGTGATCAGCGGCCGGGTGAAAGGGAATATCAACGCCAAGGGCAAGCTGGAGCTTCAGCCACCGGCGCGGATCGAGGGAACGATCGTTACCCCGGTCCTGGTGGTCCAGGAAGGCGCGGTCTTTGACGGCCAATGCCAGATGGCCAAAATCAGCCCGGAGGCCAAGAACGCCCTGGATACTTCTTTGCTGGAATCCACCTCGCCGGTGTAACAAATTCCCGGGGTCCGCAGCGAAATATTTATCCCGTTTTTTCTTGCAAATCTAAGGCAGTTGGTTCATCCTTGAGCGCAATGAGACGCGATTTCCAGAGAACGGGTTCCTTTTTCGCATTGCTTTGCGCGGGAATATTCTTGCTCTCTCTCTGCCAAACCGGTCCGGCCCGGGCTGAGAACAATTCTGGGCCGTCGCATTTTTCCGGCGCGCCTTTGGGGAATCCCGGTCCGAAACCCGCAACCCAATCCGATCACGCAGTCCCGGAATGGGACCCGCCGGTTTGGACCGTGTCCGGGTTCGCCTTGATGCTGCTCAGCATCGCCTTGGTCCCTTTGGCAAAGCCGCGCTTTTGGGAATCCAACCGCAATAAGTTGATCGTAACCCTCGCGCTCGCGCTTCCGTTCGGAACCTTGATCCTGCTCAATGACCGACATTCCCTGTTTTATGAAATGCGAGAATACTTCTCCTTCATCGTCCTGCTCGGGTCCCTCTTCATCATCTCCGGCGGAATCTATCTTCACGGGAACATTCACGCCAGCCCGAAAAACAATGTCATCCTGATCGGGATCGGAACCATTTTGGCCAGTCTGATCGGGACCACCGGCGCCGCAATGCTTTTGATCCGTCCCCTGATCTCCACCAACTCCGAGCGCAAATATGTCAAGCACACCATTATCTTCTCCATCTTTTTAATCGCCAACATCGGCGGGTCCCTCACCCCGCTCGGAGACCCGCCCTTATTTATGGGATACCTCCGCGGAGTGCCCTTCCTCTGGACCCTGAGACTTTGGAAAATCTGGCTGCCGACCTCCGCGCTCATCCTGGTCATCTATTATCTCCTGGACCGATATTACTGGGCCAAAGAATCAATTGAAGCCAAGCGCTGGGACGAAAAATACCAGCTCCCGATCCGGCTCAACGGCAAGATCAATCTCCTCTGGCTGATCGCCATCATCCTGATCATCTTCTTTGGCCTGAAAAGCCCCTATCGCGAAATGGCGATGCTGTCCCTTTGTCTGATCTCCTGGATCACCACCCCCGGGGGCGTGCGCGAGGCCCACAAGTTCACCTTCGCCCCGATCATTGAAGTGGCCGTGCTCTTTTTCGGAATCTTTGTCACCATGGTCCCGGCCCTGCTCCTGCTCCGCAGCCACGGTTCGGAAATGGGGATCACCCGTCCCTGGCAATTCTTCTGGGCCTCCGGAATTTTATCCAGCTTTCTTGACAACACCCCAACCTATCTGGTATATTTAAGCTTGGCTGAATCGCTCAACCTTCCACCAGAAGTTATTCTCCAGTCAGGCTCGGGAGTAAGTCATTTGGTTTTGGAAGCCATCTCCTGCGGAGCGGTTTTTATGGGCGCCAACACCTACATTGGAAACGGTCCCAACTTTATGGTCAAGGTGATCGCGGAAGAGAACAGTGTCCGGATGCCGTCGTTCTTTGGGTATATGATCTGGTCGGGCTTGATTTTAATCCCGATTTTTGTTTTAATCACTTGGATTTTTTTCAGTTGACAAAAGGGGAGAATAAGTTAAATAAATAGGTTTGATCAAGGAGGATGGAATTTAAGTTATGATCAGTCTGAACTATAGCTTCTTCATTGAGATCGCCCTGTTCCTGGCAATGGTGGTTTTTCTGCAGAGGTTCCTGTTCAAACCCCTGCTCCGGCTCTGGGACCGGCGCGAGGAATTGATTGAGGGCAACCGCCAAAAAGCCGAAGCCCTGTCCAAGCAAGTTGATCAGATGGTGGTCTATTACGAGGCCCAACTCTGGGCCGCGAGGAGGCTGGCGCAGGAAGAGCGGGAGAAAATCCGCAAACAGGCCGAGCAGGAACAGGAAGAGATGGTAAGGACGGCCCGGACCGAGTCGAACGAGATGGTCGCGGAGTTTAAAGGCAAGATCGCGCTGGAATACCGGGAGGCCTTGAAGCGAATCCAGGCGGAATCGGAAGCCATGGGCCAGAACATTGCCGGCCGGATTTTAGGAAAGGGTTGAGCGGTAAAATGAGCCAGGAAAAAAAATCGGCCGGAATGGTCGCCATGGTTTTAAAGAACCCCCTCCTCTATGTGATCCTGCTCTGGACCGCGCTCGGGTTCGTCCTGACCCCGGTGTTTGAAAAAATCGGGATTGAGACGGCCAAGGCCAACGCCTGGCAGATCGCCAATTTCCTGATCCTGCTCAGCGTGCTTTATTATTTCGGCAAAGACCCCTTGAAGGAATACCTTTCCAAGCGCAGAACCGAGATCGGCGGATCCATTGATGAAGCGAAGAAGATGTTGGAAGACACGGAGAGGTCCAGCCAGGATTACGAATATAAAATGGAATGGATTGAAGACGACCTGGCCGGGATCGAAAGCCGGATCCGGGAAGAGGGGGATCGGGAGCGGATCCGTTTGATGGAAGAAGCGCAAAAGCAGATTGAGCGGATCCGCCACGAGGCGGAGTTCACGGCCAATCAGGAACTCAAGGCCGCGGAGGCGCTCCTGAAAGAGGAAGCGATCCGCAGCGCCTTGCGGATCGCGGAGGAGATTTTGAAGAGCAAGCTGGGCGACCAGGACGAGGCCCGCTTGCTGGAGGAATATTTGCAGGAGGTTGAGCGTGGCGGTTAAAACCAGCATTGCGCGACGGTATGCCCGGGCTTTGCTGATGATCGCCCGGGAACAGAACCGGATCAACGAGACCAAGCAGGAGCTGGTCCGGGTGGTTGGTTTTTTCGATCAGGCGCCGGATTTGTTCGTCCAGCTTCTAAGCCCGGCCTTGGGCAAGCGGGAGCGGGGAAAGATTTTGGAACAATTGATCCCGGCGCTGGGCTTGAGCGCGGTCAGCGGGAATTTCCTTTTGCTCCTGAACCAGAAAGCCCGGCTGGATTATCTGAAAAAAATTTATGAGTCCTATCTTTTGCTTTCCGACCAGGCCTCCGGGATCAGCCGCGCGAATGTTTTTTCCGCGCGCCCTCTTTCCGACCAGTTCAAGGAACGGCTGATTAAGAGCCTGCAAAAGCGGACCGGCAAGACCATCATCGCGGAGTTCCGGCTGGACCGGGAATTGATCGGAGGGGTCAAGGTCCAGATCGGCAGTTTGCTTTTGGACGGGTCGGTCAAGGCGCAGTTGAAATTGATGGAAGACAAATTAAAACGGGTTTAATCGGGAGGAATAAAGATGCCAGAGATCAGGGTGGACGAAGTCAGTGAAATTCTGAGAAAGCAGATCCAGGAATTTGGAAAAAAGATTGAAATGTCCGAAACCGGGGTGGTGATCTCGGTCGGAGACGGGATCGCCCGGATTTACGGCCTGGAGAAATGTATGGCCGGGGAGTTGATTGAGTTCCCGGGAAACCTCTTCGGAATGGCCCTCAACCTGGAAGAGGATAATGTGGGCGTGGCCATTTTCGGGGAAGACTACAAGATCAAGGAAGGAGATACGGTCAAGCGCACCGGCCGGATCGTGGAAGTGCCGGCGGGGGACGCCGTGATCGGACGGGTGGTCAACCCTCTCGGACAGCCCATTGACGGCAAGGGTCCGATTGAATCCAAAGAGTCCCGACGGGTGGAGATCAAAGCCCCGGGGATCGTGCTCCGCCAGCCGGTGAAAGAGCCGCTCCAGACCGGGCTCAAGGCCATTGACTCAATGATCCCGATCGGGAGAGGACAGCGCGAACTGATCATCGGCGACCGCCAGACCGGCAAGACCGCGATCGCCCTGGACGCGATCATCAATCAAAGGGATGCCGATGTCTTCTGCATCTATGTCGCAATCGGCCAGAAGCAGAGCACCATCGCCCGGGTGGTGGAGAAGCTGGAAGAGTTCGGCGCGATGAAATACACTACCGTGGTCTCGGCCACCGCCAGCGAAAGCGCGCCGCTCCAATTCCTGGCCCCCTATACCGGCTGCACCATGGGCGAATATTTCCGCGACAACGGCAAGCACTCCCTGGTTATTTATGACGACCTTTCCAAACACGCCCAGGCTTACCGCCAGATGTCCTTACTGCTCCGCCGTCCGCCCGGACGCGAGGCCTACCCCGGAGATGTCTTCTATCTTCATTCCCGTCTGCTGGAGCGAGCGGCCAAGCTCAGCGACAAATACGGCGGAGGCTCCCTGACCGCGCTCCCGATTATTGAGACCCAGGCCGGAGATATTTCCGCCTACATCCCCACCAATGTCATCTCCATCACCGACGGTCAAATCTTCCTGGAATCAGACCTGTTCTACGCCGGGTTCCGGCCCGCGGTCAATGTGGGCTTGAGCGTGAGCCGCGTGGGAGGCAACGCCCAGATCAAGGCGATGAAGCAGGTGGCCGGATCCTTAAAGCTGGACCTGGCCCAATACCGGGAAATGGCCGCGTTCGCACAGTTCGGGAGCGACCTGGACAAGACCACCCTCCAGATGCTCAAGCGCGGCGAGCGGTTGATGGAAATCTTGAAGCAGCTTCAGTACCAGGGGATGCCGGTGGAAAAACAGGTTTTGATCATCTACGCCGGGACCAATGGATTCCTGGATGAATACGCGGTGGGGCTTTTGAAAAAATACGAAGCCGAAATGCTCCGGTTCGCGGAGAACCGGCATCCGGATGTGCTGAAGACGATCAAGGAGAAGAAGAAGCTTGATGAAGACCTGGAGAAGAAGATTGAGAATTTGCTGACCGAGTTCAAGGCCGAGTTCCTGGCATCCCTGGAGAAGGCCGAATAATGGCCACCCTCCGAAAAATTCGGCGCCAGATCCAGAGCGTCAAGAGTATCCAGCAGATCACCCGCGCGATGTATATGGTGGCCGCGGCCAAGTTGCGCCGGGCGCAACAGGAGATGGAGGCCTCCCGGCCTTACGCCCGGACCCTAGACGAGGTCATCGGCCGGGTGCTGGTCCGGACCGAGAACCGCGAACATCCCCTGCTCAAGCAGCGCGAGGGGAAAAAAGCGGAACTGGTGGTCTTCACTTCCGACCGCGGGATGTGCGGAGGCTTCAACCACAGCATCCTCCGATCCGCGGAATTGTTCCTGGAAGAAAACCGAGAGCAGTTCCCGGAAGTGTCTTTGACCCTGGTCGGCAAAAAGGGGATGGACTATTACAAGAATAAGCCGGTCAAGGTGAGCAAACATTATTTAAACCCGATCCGGGAGGTGAGCCTGGACCGCGCCATCGTCATCGCCGACGAGATGATCCAGCGATTTATTGCCGGAGAAGCGGATTCCATCAGCATTCTCTACTCGCTGTTTCACAGCCCGGTGATGCAGCGGCCGATCATCATTGACCTGTTGCCGTTCAAGCCCCGGGAAAAAGTACAACTGGTGAAGGTGGATTATTTATACGAGCCGAGCGAGCCCGAGTTGATGAACCAGCTCCTGCCCTGGCAGATCCGGGTGCAGGTTTATCAGGCGATGCTGGAAAACCGGACCAGCGAGTTGGGGGCTCGGATGAGCTCAATGGACCTGGCCACCGAGAACGCCGGAGAATTGATTCAAAATTTGACCTTGAAAATGAACCGCGCCCGTCAGGAAACCATCACCAAGGAATTGCTGGACATCGTGACCGGGGCGGAAGCGCTTAAGAAGTAAGGGCGCGAGTAATCGCGCCCGGATAAGGAGCGCGGACAATAGTGCCCGCGCCACGAAGGAGGAATGAAAATGCGTATTGGCAAGCTGTCCCAGGTGATCGGAGCCGTGGTGGATGTTTATTTTGAGGGTGGAGACCTGCCCCCGATTTATAACGCCCTGGTCTTGAGCTCCCCGGCGATCAGCAACGATCCGGACAACCTGGTGCTGGAAGTGGCGCAGCATCTCGGAGAGAACACGGTCCGGTGCGTGGCCATGGACGCCACCGACGGCTTGGTCCGGGGAATGGAAGTCCGGGACACCGGAGGCGTGATCCAGATGCCGGTCGGAGAGGCCACCCTGGGAAGGATTCTCAATGTGGTGGGAAAGCCGGTGGACGAGGGCGGCCCGGTGAAATCGGACAAGTTCCTGCCCATCCATAGGCAAGCGCCGACTTTCATTGACCAGGCCACCAAGGTGGAAATGTTTGAAACCGGGATCAAGGTGGTTGACCTGCTCGAGCCGTATATGAAGGGCGGAAAGATCGGGCTGTTCGGTGGAGCCGGCGTGGGAAAGACCGTGGTGATTATGGAGCTGATCCATAATGTCGCGCTCCATCACGGAGGATACTCGGTGTTCGCCGGAGTGGGAGAGCGCACCCGCGAAGGCAATGACCTCTGGCTGGAGATGAAGGAAAGCGGCGTGCTCGCAAAGACCGCCTTGATTTACGGACAGATGAACGAGCCGCCCGGAGCCAGGGCGAGAGTGGGACTCAGCGCGCTCACCGCCGCGGAATATTTCCGGGACGAGGCCGGCCAGGATGTGCTTTTGTTCATTGACAACATCTTCCGTTTCACCCAGGCCAACTCCGAAGTGTCCGCACTGCTCGGCCGGATTCCCAGCGCGGTTGGATACCAGCCCACCCTGGGAACCGATTTGGGCGAGCTGGAAGAAAGGATCACCTCCACCAAGAAAGGGTCCATCACCTCGGTGCAAGCCATCTATGTGCCGGCCGACGACCTGACCGACCCTGCCCCGGCGACCACCTTCTCCCATCTTGACGCGACCACCGTGCTCTCCCGGCAACTGACCGAGTTGGGCATCTATCCCGCGGTGGACCCGCTGGATTCCACCAGCCGGATTTTGGACCCGCTGGTGATCGGAGAAAATCATTACCAGATTGCCAGGGAAGTTCAAAGAATCCTCCAGAAATATAAGGATTTGCAAGACATCATCGCCATCCTGGGAATGGACGAACTCTCCGACGAGGACAAGATCACCGTGGCCCGGGCGCGCAAGATTCAGCGATACCTGTCCCAGCCGTTCCATGTCGCGGAACAATTCACCGGCCGCAAGGGCCGTTTTGTGAAGATCGCCGATACCATTGAAGGGTTCCAGATGATCGCGGAAGGAAAATTGGACGAGATTCCGGAGCAGGCCTTTTATATGACCGGGACCATTGACGAGGTGGTGGAAAAGGCCAAGAAACTGGCCGCCTAATTGCAGGGGCGCAAGATATTGCTCCCGAATGGAGAAGATGAATGGCGGATAAATTTAATTTGCAGGTGATCACCCCGGACCGGGTGGTGTTCAAGGGAGAGGTCAACGAGGTCTATGCCCCGGGATTTCTCGGTGAATTCGGAGTGCTGGCCGGGCACACGCCCTACCTGGTCCTGCTCAAGACCGGCCGTCTCAAAATCCGCCGCGATGCCCAATGGACCTATGCCGCGCTCAATGGCGGCTTTTGCGAAGTGGACTACGACTCAATGCGGATTCTCGCCGAGACCTGCGAGGTCAGCAATGAGATTGATCCGGACCGGGCTCAAAAGGCTAAAGCGCGCGCGGAAGAGAGCCTGAAAAAACTGGACCCGGTCAAGGACGCGCAGGAATTCAAGGCCGCGGGCGCGGCTTTGCAAAGGGCATTGATCCGGCTGGAAGTCGCGGACAAATCCCAGGGCTGATCCGTCCCGGTTCAGGCAGCCTTCGGCCCGGGAGTTAAAAGCTCGTCCTGATTCGCGTTGCCTTCTTCGGTCTCCGGATCAAATCCCCTAATCATCGCCCTCCGGACCTGGTCCATCAATTCCTGCTTTTGTTCCGGGCCGAAATCCCTGGTCAAGATCGGGTCCCCGATCTTGATCCTGACCACCTTGGGCCGCTGGAAGGAATATTTTCCCTTGCCCATCATTGACTGCGTGCCGCTGATGCTGATCGGGACAATCGGCACCCCGGCCTTGACGGTCAGGATGAACCCGCCCTTCTTGAACGGCCCCAGTTTATGGTCCGGGCTTCGGGTGCCTTCGGGAAAAAACAGCACGCTCATCCCCTTCCGGATTTTATCCGCAGCCTTGTCCAACTCCGCAAAGGCCTGCTTCGGGTTGGAACGGTCAATGATGATTTGCCCGCTGATCAAGAGCAATTGACCGAAAACCGGGATATATTTCAAAATCTTCTTGCCCACAACCCGGATCGGGACCGGCAAAGCAGCCACCAG
>CAIYYW010000188.1 GCA_903930515.1 uncultured delta proteobacterium
AATAGCGGAGGAGAATGGTGAGAAAAATGGAGACTAATCTGGTGGCGGCGATTTTAGTTTTAATTTTTAGCGGTCAGGCATCGGCGCAGATGAAGATTTTTGAACCGGCTTTAAGTCCGCGGATCGCGAATTACGATCTGGAGGTTAAGCTGGACGGCAAGCGGAGGATAGTCACGGGCAAGGAAACGCTTTTCTGGCAGAACCAGTCAAAGGACACGATCACCGAGCTTCAGTTTCATCTTTACCCGAACGCGTTCCGGAACAACCATTCCAGTTTTATGAAAGAGTCGCGGATGCGGATGAAAGAGAAGCCGCTTTCGGATAAAGAATTGGGGTTTATTGAAGTGGCCAGCCTCAAGCTGGGATCGGGAGAGGACCTGACCGGGAAGATGGAATTCATTCATCCGGACGATGGCAATGCGGAGGACAAGACGGTGCTGCGGGTTTTGCTCCCCAAGCCGTTGCTTCCGGGGGCGGCCATTACGGTCAACCTGGAATTTGTGAACAAGCTTCCAGAACCGGCGATTGCGCGGAGCGGGTCCAAGGGGGATTACTTTTTCGTTTCGCAATGGTTTCCCAAAATCGGGGTCTGGGAGAACGGGAAATGGAATTGTCATCAGTATCACTCTAACACCGAGTTTTTCGCGGACTTCGGCGTTTACAATGTCAAGATGACGGTTCCGGAGAAAAATCTGGTGGGAGCCACCGGCCTGGAGGTGAGCAAGACGAAAAACGGGGACGGCACGGCCACGCATTTTTATCACGCGGAGGATGTCCACGATTTTGTCTGGACCACCAGCCCGGACTTTGTGGAGTTCACGGCCAAGGCGAACAATGTTGAGATCCGGGTCTTGGTCCAACGCGAGCACCGGCCGCAGGGGAAAAGACATATTGAAGCGGCCCGGCTCGGGATAGAATATTTTGAAAAGTGGTATGGGAAATATCCCTATCCGAATTTGACGGTGGTGGATCCGGCCAAGGGCGCGGGCGGGACCGGCGGGATGGAGTATCCGACTTTGATCACGGCTGGGACCTTGGTGGGGATGCCCAAGGGGGTGCGCGGTTTGGAGATGGTGATCATCCACGAGTTCGGACATAACTTCTGGTACGGGCTGGTGGCGAGCAACGAGTTTGAGGACAGCTGGCTGGACGAGGGGATCAACACCTATTCCGAGATCCAGATTATGCACGATCTTTACGGGGCCAAGGGCAGTTTCGTGGACTGGATGGGGATCAAGGTGGACGATCTGCAAACCCGCCGGTATGGTTACATCCGGACGCCGGACGCGGACCCGATCGTGAAGAACGCCTGGCAATATTACAGCGGGTCCAGCTATGGGAGTATGAGTTACGACAAGCCGGCGATGATGATGATCACGCTGGAGAATTATTTGGGCACGGAGACGATGCGCAAGGTTATGAGCGGGTATTTTGAGCGCTGGGAATTCAAGCACCCGAAGAGCAAAGATTTTGTCGCAGCGGCCAACGAGGTCTCCGGCCAAAATTTGGACTGGTTCTTCAACCAGGCCCTTTATTCCAACGCCATCCTTGACTACAGCGTCACCCGGGCGTCCACCAAAGAAGTCGCGCCGGGAGAGGGCTATGATTTTACCGCCTCGGTCTCAGACCCGGACGCGGCGGAAAAGAAGAAATCGGAGCCGGCTCAATTGAAAAAAGATCAGACGCGGAAAATGTATCTGACCGAGGTATGGGTGAGAAGGCTGGGGGATTTTACTTTCCCGGTGGAAATTGAAGTGGTGTTTGAAAACGGAGAGAAGCTCCGGGAGAAATGGGACGGGAAGGATTTATGGAAAAAATATCAATACCTGAAGCCGGCCAAGCTGGTCAAGGCCACGGTTGACCCGGACCAAAAGGTGATGCTGGATTTGAACTGGAAGAACAACCAAAAGACGGTGAAGCAGCAGGAAAAAGATGAGGGGAAAAAAGGCGGTTACGGGCCGATGATCAAGTTCGCCCTGGATCCGCAGTGAGAATGATCCGGGCAGGGCAGGGCTGATTAAAATTTCTGCAATTCGCCGTTGAGAAAAACTGCCTGGATCCCGGCAGCGCCGGCATTGATGATTGCGGAGGCTGATTGATCATCGTTGTCAGAGAGCTTGCCGGGCTGGAATCCGATCAGGTTTGCCAGTTTGCCCTTTTCAATGGAGCCGAACTCGGTATCGCGGAAGATGGCGCGGCTGGAGTTTATAGTCGCCATCTTCAGGATCTCCGAGGGCTTGATTTCGCGGCCGGGATATTCCTTTCTCAACTGATAAACTTTTTTCAGCTCGTTCCAGAGATTAGTATCTCCTGCACTGGCTGGACTATCTGTGCCCAAGGCGACTGGGATTCCGGCGTCAATCATTTTCGGGATTGGCGCGAGCTTTCCGGAGATATGAAGGTTGCTCCTGGGACAGTGGACCACGGCCCGCGCTTTGGCGATGATTTCCAGGTCGGAGTCCGTGATTTCCACGCAATGGATAAGCGTCATATTGCGGTCAATCAAGTCCGCGAGATACTGCGCGGGCGAGCAGGAAGCCGGCTTAAACTTGATGTCCATCAGGAGTTCTTGGGAATATAAGCGGGTGGCGATGGGGCCGGAGCCGCTCTGGATCAGCTCCAATTCGTCTTCGCTCTCCGCCAGGTGAGTGCAAAGTCCGAGTTCATGCGCAACCGCGAATTTCCGGGCCTCCTGAAAAAGCGCGCGGCTGACCGTATAGGGCGTATGCGGGCTTAAGCCGGGTTTGGTCCGTCCGAGCGCGAAATTGAATTCGGCCAGATGGGTTTTCATCAACTCCATTTTCAATTTCCGGCCCTGCTCCCGGATTTCGATCAGCTCGTAAAACGCGGTGGAGAAGAGCGGGCTTTGATGATGCACTTCCAGCATGACCGGGTCGCTGAGGACATCTCCGAGCGAGGTGATTCCAAGCCGGAGTTGGTTCTTGATTTCTTTTTGCGCGGCCCGGGCGTAGCGGGCTGAATCCCATTTCCGTTTCTCGCGGACCAGCCGGATGATCCAGTCGGTGAAGCCGCCCGCGGCGGAAAGCCGTTTCAAACCCGAGAGTTCCAGATGAGTGTGGGCATTGACCAGGCCGGGCATAAGCAGGGGGAAGTGGAATTCCTCGGCTTGGGGAAATTTCTTTTTCAGGTTTTTGCGGGAACCGAGTTCGGCGATCTTTCCGGCTTTGATGACTATCGCGGAATCCTTGCGCGGCGGATGGGTGATGGGCAGGATCAGGTCCGCGCTTAGGAGTTTCATCAAGAACGGATTTCAGCTGACCGAACTGAGCCGGGCTTTTTTCCCGCCGATGGACTTGATGCGGTTTTGCCCGTCCACAAACACCAGTTTGGGTTCGTGTTTCGCAACCTCTTGCTCGCCAAGCATGACGAAGCTGGCGATGATGATGAGGTCTCCGGGCGAAACCAGCCTTGCCGCGGCGCCGTTCACGCAGATTCTACCGGAGGCTTTGGGCGCGGGAATGGCATAGGTCGCGAAGCGGTTGCCATTGGTCACATCCCAAACCTGGACTTCCTCGTAATGCACGATGTCCGCGGCGTCCAGGAGGCCCTGGTCAATTTCAATACTGCCCTCGTAGTCCACGAGAGACTGGGTCACGGTGGCGCGGTGGATTTTGGACTTCAACATACTTCTTTGCATCGTCCCTACCCCCTTCGCTTGGTTAGCGGGTTAAGGCGAACATTGTCAATCAGGCGGGTCTTGCCCACCCTTACTGCCAGAATCATTTGACAGGGCCGATCTATGTTTTTAACCGGGTCCAGACGCTCCGGATCCCGGACTTCTATATATTCTATACGAGCCGAGGGATTTTTGCCAATCGCCTCCCGCGTTTCGGCGATCAGCGCCTGCGCATCATGCTCCCCGGCCTTCACCTTGGCCTGTGCCTCGAACAACGCGCGAGAGAGGGACAGCCCCTGCCGCCGCTCCTCGGCCGAGAGGTAGGCATTGCGGCTGGACCTGGCCAGGCCGTCCCGCTCGCGCACGGTCTCGGCGCCGATGATCCTGATCGGGAAGTTCAAGTCCTTGACCATGCGCTCGATCACCTTGAGTTGCTGGAAATCCTTTTGCCCAAAGATGGCGACCTCCGGGAGCACGATATTGAAGAGCTTGGCCACCACCGTGGCCACTCCCCGGAAATGGCCCGGCCGGAACTCGCCGCAGAGCCCTTGGCTCACCTTTTCGACTTCCACAAAGGTTTGAGCGCCGGACGGATACATGTCC
>CAIYYW010000189.1 GCA_903930515.1 uncultured delta proteobacterium
ATGATCAGGATGGGCCAGGCCACCACCACAAATTCCCGGAGCCGGAACCAGGCTTTTTGGGCCAGGGGCGTGAGCGCCGGGCTTTTGTAAGTGGGCACTTCCATAATCATACCTTCGGCCGGGTCGTGCCGGAACAGGGTCAGGACCTTTCCGATGATGGCGATGACGAAGATATTAAGCACATACATCAGCAAGGCCCATCCCGGTCCGAGCAGGTATCCGACCAGGGCGAAGATGATGGTGGTGCGGGCGGCGCAGGGGATCATGGTTGAGAGGATGCCGGTGATGAAGCGGTCGCGCGGGTTCTCCAGGGTCTGGACCGACATCACCGCGGGGACATTGCAGCCGTATCCGAGCACGAACGGGATCACGGCTTTTCCGTGCAAGCCGATCCGGTGCATAAAGCTGTCCATCAAAAAGGCCGCGCGGGGTAGGTAGCCGATGTCTTCCAATAAACCTAGTCCGAATAAAAAAGGGACCAGGTAAGGGAGGAAGATGCCGATGCCGCCTCCTATTCCCTGGACCAGTCCGATCAGGAGGGCGCTGAGCAGGCCGGAACCGAGATGAGCGGAAAGCTCGGACTGGAGCCGGTTGAAAAAGACCAGCAAGGGCGCTTCCAGGATTTTGCCGATCCAGAAGACCGATGCAAAGAGCAGGAACAGGATCGCGGCCATAAAGAAGTAGCCGAGGTATTTATGCATCGCCCAGTCGTCAATTTTTTCGGTCAAGGTTTGGGGCTTGCGGGGAAGGACCTTGGCGACTTTCTCAAACAGGTTAAGCGCGAGGGCGTGCCGCTCCGAGCAGATCACCTCGTTGGCCTCGCGGTTGTGCTGGTCCTTGAGCATCTTCTGGCACTCGGCAACGATCGGGATTTTTTCCGGGCTGAGCCGGTTGATCGCGTCCGGGTCTCCTTCCAAAAGCTTGAGCAGAAAAAAGCGCTCGGACACCCCGGGAGGAAGCGCGACCGCCTGCAATGATTGCTTGAGGCAGGCGAGCACAAGCTCCACATCGGCGCTGACCGGGAGGCCGCGTGATTTTTCCGGGTGGAAGAGCGCTTTTTGCGCGGCCTGAAAAAGCTGGTCCAGTCCGAGGCCCTTGTTGGCAATGGTCCCGACCACCGGGACGCCGAGGTTTTGCGAGAGCTGATTGAGATTGATCTCAATGCCTTTGCGCTTCGCCTCGTCCAGCATATTCAGGCAGACCATCATCGGCAGGCCGAGTTCCAATAGCTCCAGGGTCAGGTCCAGACTGCGGCCGAGGGTGGAAGCGTCAATGACATTGATCACCAGGTCGGCCTGGTTTTCAGCGAGCCAGTCGCGGGTGACCCGTTCCGACGGCTCGCAACCGGACAGGGAATAAGTCCCGGGCAGGTCAATCAGGTCAAAAACCCGGCCGCCGGACCGGACCAGGCTTTGGGTCAGGCTGACGGTGGTGCCGGGGAAATTGCTGGCAATGGTTCGGTATCCGGCCACGGCGTTGAACAGGGTGCTCTTGCCGCAATTGGGCTGGCCGACCAGGACCAGCCTGGGATGAGTATTTATGGGAAAACCTCTAACAATTATTCATTCCTTCAGCAATTCAATTTCAACCTTGTCCGCGGCGCCCCGGCCGATGGCAACCTCCGAACCCTCCACTTCCACCAAGAGCGGCCCGCCAAAGGCCGCGCTCTTGAGCACCCGAACCTTCTGGTCGGGCCGGATCCCCAGGCTGAGCAGCCTCCGCTTGAACCCGAACCCGCCCTCCAGGCTCTTGATCATCACCCGCTGCCCTTCATCCGCTTGCGCCAAAGTCATTTCCGGTCACTCCCTTTCATTGATGAACTTCTGAAACCGCTCCAGGCAGGCCTCCCGGTTCGCGCCTTTGCGAGACATAAATTCCTTGAGCCAAATCAGCCGCTCAATGGTTTCCGATCCCAACAAATGCTCGGCCTGGCAGGCGTCCTGCTCGGCCCGGAAACGGCGGAGACCCAGCACCTGCTGAAAAAAATCCGCCAGGACCTGATGCCGGTTGCTCACCTCCCGGGCCAACTCCCGACCGGCTTTGGTCAGCCGGATGTAGCCGTAACGCTCTTGCTCGATCAGGCCTTTCCCGCGCAATACCCGCAAGGCGCCCACCACCGAGGCGTTAGTCACTTTCAGCCGGGCCGCCAGCTGCTTTACCCGAGCCACCTGGCTCTCCCGGCAAATCCGATAGATCGCCTCCAGATAATCTTCCAGACTGGCCGACACCATTTTCTTAGGCTCCATATTTATTAGTTTGACCTAACTTTCTTAATTATCAAGTTAATAGTCAACTACTCCAAACTTTTAGGATAAACCCGGGATTTGGCCGGCCCGGCGCAACCGGGGCCTGGAAAATATCCTGGTCGGGTGATTGGGAGCAGGGTCGGCGGTTACTTGTTTACCCGCTCGATATATAGCGCGGAGCGGGTGTCCACTTTGAGGAGATCCCCGACATTGATGAAGAGGGGGACCTTGATCATCTTGCCGGTCTCGAGGATGGCGTTCTTGTTGGCGCCGGAGACGGTGTCTCCCCGGGTTGCGGGCTCGGTTTCGGTGACTTTGAGTTCCACGAAATTGGGGATTTCCACCCCGATCGGCTGTCCCTTGTAATAGAGGATGGATACATCGCTGTGCTCCATCATATAATCAGGGGCTTCTCCCAGGTGGTCCTTGCTGACCGTCACCTGCTCGTAGGTCTTGGCTTCCATAAAAAAATAATCGTCATCCTGGCGATAGAGATATTGCATGTTGCGCTGTTCCAGGTCGGGGGTTTCCACGGTATCTCCGGCGCGGAAGTTGTGGTCAATGACATTTCCGTTGATCAGGTTTTTGATTCTGGTCCGAACAAAGGCGTTTCCTTTTCCGGGCTTGATGTGCTGGAACTCCACGATGATGAAGGGATCTCCATTGAACTCTATTTTCAATCCTTTCCGGAATTCATTGGTATCATACATTGCCGAAACCTCCTGACAATTTACTCAATAATTTTTAAGGGCTGATTGCTCCGGCTCCAGACCCGGCCCTGTCCCGGTTCCACGATCAGATCGTCTTCAATCCGGACCCCGAATTTTCCGGGGAGATAAATTCCGGGTTCAATCGTGAAGGCCATTCCGGGCTGCAAGAGGGTCAGGCTGCGGGAGTTGATCCCGGGCTCTTCGTGGACGGCCAGTCCCAGGCCATGTCCGAGACCGTGTCCGAAAAATTTGCCGTAGCCCTGGGCGACGATATAATCGCGGGCGGCCTGGTCAATTTCCTTGGCGGTCTTTCCCGGCTTAACCGCGGCAATGGCCAGCTGTTGCGCCTGGGAGACGATCTGATAAATCCGCCGGGCTTTTTTGCCGGGATCGCCTGCGGATACGGTCACGGTCAGGTCGGAATGATAGCCGTGGCAAATGGTTCCGAAGTCAATCACCACCAGTTCGCCTTTTTTGATCATCTTGCCGGTGGCTTTCCCGTGGGGGAGGGCTCCTCGCCACCCGCTGGCGACAATGGTATCAAAGGCATACCAATCGCTTCCCATCTTGCGCACCTGGTATTCCAACTCGGCGGCGAAATCCAACTCCCGGATTCCGGCCCGAAAATGTAAAAGAGCCTGGGCTAAAGCTGCTTCGGCTATATTAACGGCTTTTTTCATATTTTCAATCTCGTCCGGGTCTTTGACGGACCGGATTTCAAGGAGGGATTTTTTAAGCGGAACCAGCCTGATGCCTTTCAATTCTTTTTTCAGGGCCTGGTACAGTTGGAAACTCAAGCCGGATGGCTCAAAACCGAGCCGCCGGACCCTGAGCCGGGAAAGCAGCTTTTTAATCTCTTTGAGCTTATTGCGGAAGATTTTGATCCGGAATCCGGAAATCTCTTGCGCCGCCTGTTCCTGGTAGCGGAAGTCGGACAGGAACCAGCGCTGGTCCGGGCTGAAGATGACTGTCCCTTCGCTTCCGCGAAAACCGGTTAGGTACCAGACATTGGCAAGGTCGGTGATCAGGAGGGCGTCCAGGCGGTTTTCGCGGGCAAGCTGAGCGAGGAACTCTAAAGCCCGCTTCCTGGGGAATTTTTGGGTCATCGCGCTTTCAGGAATTTGATCAGGCCGGCGAGTCCGAGGGCATAGGAATCCGGTCCGAAGCCGGAGACGACCCCGACCGCCAGGTCGGAGACCAGGGATCGCTTGCGGAATTCTTCGCGCCGGGCGAGGTTGGACAGGTGCACTTCCACGAAGGGAATTTCCACCGCGGCCAGGGCGTCTCGGAGGGCGATGCTGGTATGGGTGTAAGCCGCGGGATTGATCAGGATGCCGTCGAATTTCCTCTGGGCGTTCTGTATTTTTTCCACCAACTCGCCCTCGTGGTTGGACTGGAGGA
>CAIYYW010000190.1 GCA_903930515.1 uncultured delta proteobacterium
AATTTCGGGATACAATCTGCTCCAGCCAAATCTTGTAAAAATCCCTTTCTGTGCGAGTGACTTTAGTCCCGCTGAATTTTCACTGCCGAGTCGCAGATTGAAGGCAAGCTGTGCGTGAGGGATCGCGGGATTTTGCGGGAATTTCAGCGGGTTTAGAAATTCCGGAAAAACCGATTATAATAAATTTCGGTTAAAAGCCGAAGATGGAAATTCGCAGGATTATGTTGATCAAGAGCGGGAAGCGGTTCAGCCGGATGGGATTCGGCCAGCCTTTGGGGCTGCTTTCCCTGATCTCGGTCTTGCGGGAGCGCTATCCGGGCAAGTATGAAATAGATTTCGTGGAGCAGGCCCTTTACGACCTGACCACCGAAGACCTGCGGAAGCGGGTTCGTAATTTTAATCCGGACCTGGTCGGGTTCAGCTCAATGAGCATGGAAGCCGGGCAGATGGAAAGCGCGGCGAAAATGATCAAGGAGGAGAAGCCCGGGTGCAAGACGGTTTTAGGCGGGCCGCACGCCTCGGTTTTTTTTGATTGGGCGCTCAAGAACGGCAACATAGATTATGTGGTCCTGAACGAGGGCGAAGAGACCTTTCCGGCATTGCTGGAGGCCTTGGAGCGGAATGAGCCGATGGACCGGGTGGCCGGGCTGGCGTTTATGAAGGAAGGGCAATTGTTCCAGACCCCGGAGCGCGAATTCATCCAGGACCTGGACTCCATACCCTTCCCGGCCTGGGACCTGATAGATTTTAAACCATACTCGGTCCAGATCACGATGAACGGATATTGTCATTCCACGCCCTGGGCGATGATCTTCACCACCCGGGCCTGTCCGTTCCATTGCGCCTATTGCCATTCCATCTTCGGCAAGAAGGTAAGGAAACGCTCGGTTGAAAATGTGCTCGCGGAGATTGAGCTGCTCACCCAGAAATACGGGGTCAAGGAGCTGCATATTGTTGACGACATCTTCAATATAGACCTTCCCCGCGCGAAAAAAATCTGCGACGAGATCGTGGACCGAAAGATCAAGGTCAAGATCGCGTTCCCCAACGGCATCCGCGCGGATATGATGGACCGGGAATTGATCCGGAAGCTCAAGGCCGCGGGATGTTACACCATCACTTACGCGGTTGAAACCGCCTCGCCCCGTCTCCAGAAAATGATCCGCAAGAACCTGGACCTGGACAAGACCAAGCAGGTGATTGAATGGACCTACCAGGAAGGGATCATCCCCCAGGCCTTTATTATGCTGGGGTTCCCGACCGAGACCCGGGAGGAGCTGAAAATGACCGTGGACTGGACCATAAATTCCAGGCTGCTCCGGGGCTGGTTCTTCACCGTGGTGGTCTATCCCCGGACCGGTCTGTTGGAAATCGCCAAGCAACATTACCCGGATTTCGATTTTTCCAACTATGACTGGGTTGATTTGAATTACTGGTCCGAAATCCCCTTCTATACCAGGGTCACCGGGATTGACGCCTTCAAAATACAGCGAGACGCCTACCGCAGGTTCTACCTCCGGCCCCTCCTGCTGCTCAAAATCGTCTGGTGGTTCCCCAAAAATATCTTCTTCCTCCGGGGGATGTGGTGGGGACTCAGGTCCGTGATCACCTCGTTCTATAAGATGGAAACACTCTTCCGGCCCCTCCGAAAATTCCTCAATAAAAACTTCGGATTGTTTCCGGAATAAATGAACGGTCGGGAAAGATTAAAGCGGGCGATCCATTTTCAGGGGCCGGACCGGGTGCCGGTGAGCTTCAAGGATGTGTTCCCGTTGTTCCATATTCCGCCGATGAGTTGGCAGCCTCCGGAGCCGTATCTTCCCTATCTGCATCCGCTGATGATCAAGGCGCGGCTGTGGAGGTCAAAGCGGAAGCTGCCCAAGGGCTGGCTCAATACCACCCGGACCGCGATTGACGAATGGGGCACGGTCTGGCGGATCTCCCCGATCTCCACCCAGGGCGAGACCATGAAATGTCCGCTGGAGGATTCCTGGGAATTGCTGGAAAAATTTCAGCCTCCGGATTTTACGGACTGGAACCGGTTTAAAAGGTTCGCGCGCTGGAGCAAATTATTCGGCGGGAACAAATATCGGCTGGCCTCCAATGACAATTCGCTTTGGGAACGCTTCCGCTATTTGCGCGGATTCCAGAACGCGATGATTGACCTGATTGAATATCCGGAACAGGTCCGGCGCCTTTTGGATATCCTGACCGACTGCCATTTGAAGGTGATCGCCAATTTCAAGAAAGCGGGCGCGGACGGATTTATGCTTCTGGACGACTGGGGCACCCAGGACCGGACCTTTATCTCGCCGAAATTGTTCAACGATTTTTTCTTCCCTTGCTACCGGAAAATGACTGCGCGTTGCCACGAACTGGGAATGGAGATCGGGATTCATTCGTGCGGCAACATCCGGTTGGTGATTCCGGGATTGATTGAGGCCGGGTTTGATTTCATCCAGATTGACTCGCCCAATATGTGCGGGCTGGATTGGCTGGCGGAGAACGCAGCGGGCAAGGTCGCGCTGTTCTGCTCTCCGGACATCCAGGAGGTTTATTATCGGAACGACCCGGTTTTGCTGGAAGCATACATCAGGGAGATGGTCTTCAAGCTGGCCGGTTCCACCGGCGGATTCGCCGGCTGGCCCTACACCGAATACTGGGTGCTGGGGGTGACTAGAAAACATCACAAGCTGGCGATCAGCCTCTTCCTCAAATACGGAAAATATCCGCTAAAAAACAGTTTATAATTTACGGTTTCCGGTTTTTAGCCCGGAACCCGAAACAATTTATTTACCGCAAAGGCAAAAGCTGTTCTGCGTAGCTTTAGCAGAGCAGAATGACCGCCCCTGACATTGAAATAGACTATAATTGTTTATTAAGATATTATGTTCCGGCATAATGGCGACAGGGGGGTAAGGGATGAAAAGGGGTAAAGGGAAACCAGAGCAAAAATCCAATAATAACGGCGCCAACCTCGGGTTTGAGGCCAAGCTCTGGCAGGCTGCGGACAAGATGCGCGGAAACATTGACGCCGCTGAATACAAACACATCGTGCTCGGTCTCATCTTCCTTAAATATATCTCCGACTCGTTCCTGGAACGCTTTCATCGGCTACAAAATGAAAAATACGGGGATACGGAAGAGCGGGACGCATACGCCCAGGACAATATCTTCTGGGTCCCTAAAAAGGCTCGCTGGAAGTATCTGCAGGACAACGCCAAAAGTCCTTTAATCGGCAAGATGCTGGACGACGCGATGGAAGCGATTGAAAAAGAAAACCCCGGTCTCAAAGGGGTTCTCCCCAAGGAATACGCCAAGGAATCGCTCAACAAGCAGATGCTGGGCGAGGTGATAGACCTGATTGGGACCATTGCGCTCGGGGACAATGAAAGCAAAGCCCAGGACATCCTCGGAAGGGTGTATGAATATTTCCTCGGTCAATTCGCGGAGGCGGAAGGCAAGCGGGGAGGAGAATTTTATACGCCCCGCTCCGTGGTCAGGGTTTTGGTGGAGATGATAGAACCTTATCAGGGCAGGGTGTTTGACCCCTGCTGCGGCTCCGGCGGGATGTTCGTGCAGTCGGAGAAATTTGTGGAAGCGCGCGGCGGCAGGAAAAACGACATTTCCATTTACGGCCAGGAGTCCAATTACACCACCTGGAAACTGGCCAAGATGAATCTCGCCATCCGAAGCATAGACGCCAAGATCGGATTCAACACCGGCGGGTCGTTCCACGATGACTCGTTCAAAGACCTCAAAGCCGACTTTGTGCTGGCCAATCCGCCTTTTAACGACAGCGACTGGGGCGGGGACAAATTGAGGGAAGATGTCCGCTGGAAATTCGGGGTTCCGCCCGAAGGCAACGCCAACTTCGCCTGGGTCCAGCATTTCATCCACCACCTCGCGCCCGGAGGCATTGCCGCGTTTGTGCTCGCCAACGGCTCTATGTCCAGTAACCAGTCCGGCGAAGGCGAGATCAGAAAAGCCATGATTGAGGCTGACCTGGTGGATTGTATGATTGCGCTCCCGGGCCAGCTTTTTTACATCACCCAGATCCCGGTCTGCCTATGGTTTATCGCCCGCAGTAAAAAGAATGGAAAGTTCCGGGACCGGAGGGGACAAACCCTGTTCATAGATGCCCGGAAGCTCGGCCACTTGGTTGACCGCAAGCATAAAGAATTATCCGACCAGGAAATCCAACAAATCGCCGATACCTATCATTCCTGGCGTGGAGAAAAAAATGCCGCGAAATATCAAGATGTTTCCGGCTTCTGCAAAAGCGCAACCATTGACGAGATGCGCGGTCATGGCCATATCCTCACGCCCGGCCGATATGTGGGCGCGGAAGAGGTTGAGGATGATGGAGAGCCGTTTGCCGACAAGATGAAACGGCTGGTGAGCCAATTGGAAGGACAGTTTGAAGAATCCGCCAAACTGGAAAAAGTTATCAGGAAAAATATCAAGGAGCTGGGGTATGACGGGTAAACAGGAGAGACTTGACTTCGCGGCGCTGGTTGACGCCATCCGGCAAGTCCACGAACACCTCGCCGGCCAGGCCGGCAGGGCGGTCAATGTCAGCCTGACGCTTCGGAACTGGCTGATCGGGTATCATATTGCTGAATTTGAATTGCATGGAGAGGACCGGGCCAAATACGGGGACCGGCTTTTGTCTGAACTGTCCAAGGCGCTCCGCCGGTATAAGGTAAGCAATACCGGACGCCGCCAGCTTTACAACTACCTGTCCTTTTACCAGACCTATCCTCAAATAATGCGGACGCTGTCCGCACAATCCCCGGGCCTGATGCCGGCGTTGGAGGCAAAAACCGGAAAAGTGCGGACACTGTCCGCACAATTCGGCCTGCCCGCGCAAAAGCTGCTCAATCAGCTTTCCTACAGCCACCTGGAGCTGTTGGTGGAACAGGAAGACCCCCTCAAACGCGCCTTCTATGAAGTAGAATGTATCAGGGGCAATTGGTCGGTCCGGGAGCTTAAGCGCCAGATCGCCACTCTCTATTTTGAGCGTTCCGGCCTTTCCAAAAACAAAAAGAAACTGGCGGCCCTGGTGAAGGCAGGCGCGGAAAAAAGGCAAACCCAGTTGTCCATCCGTGACCCCTATGTTTTTGAGTTCCTCGGACTCAAGGCAAAAGAGGTGATGGAAGAAGCGAACCTGGAAACCGCCCTGCTGGATAAGCTCCAGGAATTCCTCCTGGAACTGGGCTACGGTTTTTGTTTTGAGGCCCGGCAAAAGCGGATCCTGATCGGAGCCAGGCATTACTTCATTGATCTGCTGTTCTACCACCGCATTCTCAAATGCCATGTGCTCATAGAACTCAAGGTTGACGAATTCAAACATGAATACCTCGGCCAGCTTAACACCTATGTGAACTGGTGCCGGAAAAATATCATGGCTAAGGATGACCATCCGCCTATCGGAATCCTCCTCTGCACCCACAAAGACCACTCCCTCGTGGAATACGCCCTGGCCGGTATGGACAACGCCCTGTTCGTATCCCGATACCAGGTGGAACTGCCCAGCAAACAGGAAATCCAGCGATTCCTGAAAGAGCAGGTCAGGAGGGCCGGAAATGAAACATAAGTCCAGAAAAAACCGCAAGGAGATGGGGTATGGCAAATAGGAAAAATTTGATGACGCAAATCGCCACTTCAAGAGGAGGTCTAGCATGAGTGAAAGATGGGATATTGGTTCAGAGACCTTCGCGGAACTGGAAGTTAAATCTATTCACGGAAATTCCGGCCTCGCATTCTATAGACTGATTTTCCAGGTGGATATCACCCAACATAGCAGGTCCAAAGAGGCAAGAGTTATGGTGAATACCATAAAAGGCGAGCTATGGGTAAAAGGGAAAAATAATAAAGAATATTTCCTTGGTTGTGCTCAAAGGCCGGGGCCGGATAACCCGATTGAAACCTATGACTATACATTCACAAGTAATATTCAGCTTGAGATGGAATTGGATTCAAGGAGGATGGAAGCGATTGAACAGATCAGGCTTGGCGAAGATTTGTCTTTCCGGCTAGAGCTTTATGGCATTGCCAGAAGCAGGCAAACGCCATTTCAGCCCGTTAATGCAACCTTGCAATATCGCGCTAATCAAAGCACATGGATAGAAGTACTTGGGCAAATGGGATATCGGCAGACTTTGCTTTTGGAAATTCCTGTCTTGAGCGAAGAAATTAGTCCTTCATTTGCAGAATCTTCAGAGCATCTCAAGAAAGCTCAAACGATGTTATTAAATGGTCATTTCCGAGAATCGGTCGGCGCTTGCCGAGATGTATTGGAATCCTTGGCCAAAGCCCTTGGGGATGAAGCCGAAACCAATTCAATCCCTTTTGAAAACCTGCGGGAATTAGATAAGGAAAAAAGGTTTAGACTGGTCAGAAGGGCTTTGCGCGTCTTTACTCACCCTGCACGACATGCAGATGAAGTCTCGGCACAGATAGAATGGGAGCTTGAAGATGCAAAAGCTATTATCTCGCTAACTGCTGTAATACTTCAATTAGCCGTAAAGGGGAAGTAATGTTTCGTAATTTGGTCAGGGAGTTGGGATATGGCGGGTGAGTGGCAGATTGTTGAATTCGGCGACTTGCTCTTGAACGGAACCCGCAATGGCGTTTATAAGGGCAAGGCTTTTCACGGTTCGGGTGTCAAGATCGTTAATATGGGCGAGTTGTTCTCATATCCGCGTCTTCGAGATATTCCCATGAAGCGTGTGG
>CAIYYW010000191.1 GCA_903930515.1 uncultured delta proteobacterium
GGTTTTTGTCCCCGGCCAGGATCCGGGCCTTGGCCGCGAAAATCAATCCCCCTCCTTGTTTCCCTTTTTCCAGAAAACCGCGGGAGGAGTTTTTGTAGATAATCACATGCTCCAGCCCCTGTTCGTCTTTATCCTGGACATAGATCATGGTGTCCCCGCTGAATTCGATGAAGCGCTGGGTCATAATGGCTTTTTCAGATTTGGCCTGGATCAATTCCCAGCGCAGGATTTCAAATCGCCGGATCGAGGCCGGGGTCAGGAAAAAAGACAGGTAACAGGTTAGGATGGCGCCGACCAGCGAGAAAATAATCACCGGCCGGGAAAGCGATCCCAAATCCCTTCCGCACGACATCATCACCACCAGTTGGTTCTCTTCGGTCATCTGAGACAGCACCACGATGATGGTGAACAGGCAGACCAGGGGCACTGCGGTTAAAAACAGTCCCGGGAACAGGCAGAGCAGCAACTGCAACACCCCGATCATCCCGATCCCGCGGTGCATAGACCATTCGGTGAGAAAGATCAGGCGCTGGATCACGAACGCCAGGCTGATCACGAACAGGGCCACCCCGAATAATTTAAACAACTCCCTTAAAATATATCGGTCCAGAATTTTCATCGCTCCCTCAGAACAGGTTCTGAAACAGTTTCCGGAAATAGCCCGGATCGTAGAACAGGCTCGGACTCAGGAAGCATTGATGATAGCACCGGCAATCCCGATCCTCAATTTGGCGATGGATCCGGCCCGCTTTTTCAGAGCGCCAGATTTTTCCCAGATCATACCCGGCTTCCCTCAAATCGCCGATCGGCTCGGTCCAAAGCTCGCAGGGATAAACCTGTCCTTCCGGATAGATCACCCCGATCAATCTCCCGGCTTGGCAATTCAGACGGCCGCGTTTCCCTTCAAAAAATTCCAGCGCCATCCTCCGGACCAGGATATCCTTGGCGTTCAAGACCCGCCGGTTGAAGCCGTATCCCGGGATTTTTCCGGACTTAAGGTCATCCTCCATCAAATCGATCACCGGACGGATTTTTCCCGGATCAATTTCCTTCGCTTCCGATTCCTTGGGTTCACCCCGGGTGATGATCAAATTGATCAAATCCGGCTTCCAGTCGTCTCTTACCATCCGGTAAGTTTCCTCAAGTTGGTCCTGGTTGAAGTGAGACGCCGTGAGGTCCACCAGGATGGTCAGCCGCGGGAACCTTTGCTTCAGTTGCTTCAAAATCTTCAAGCTCTGGCAGGTCCGGTCAAAAGCGCCTTTAACCCCCCGGATGGAATCGTTCAGCTCGGCCGGGCCTTCCACCGGAAGGCCGACGGTGAAATTGCTGTTGCGGGCGAAGCCCAGCGTTTCCCCTGCCACCCGTTCCAGCCGGTCCGGGTAAAAGCCGCTGGTGGCCAGGCCGAAATTGAACGGCTGATTATGGCGGTAAAAAATTTTGAAGATTTCCCCGAGGTCCTCCCGTAACAGAGGCTCGCCCCCGGTGAGCGTGAGCTGAAGCAGTCTCCCCATCCCCTTGCTCAACTGCTCAATTTCTTCCAGCCGGAGCGGGTTCTCCTCCCGGTTGAGCGAGCGCCAATAAAA
>CAIYYW010000192.1 GCA_903930515.1 uncultured delta proteobacterium
ATCTCCCATTCAATACTATTATAAAAAAGATTTAATCCGCCGTCAAGTTGATGGTTGATTTCCTAAAGCTATCCAAGGGTTGCACGCAAATCCGGTCCGAAATCATTGCCGCGGTTGGCAGGGTTTTGTCCGATCGCTGCCGCTGTGGTAAGCTGATGCCATAAAATTACCGGATCGGTTAAGGGGGTTTAGGATGTCCAAAAAAGCTGAGCCGTTGACTTTTGGAAGGAAATTGAAGCGGCTGCGGGAAAAGCAGGGATTGGGCTTGGAGGAATTGGCCGCTCAGTTAAACCTGAAGCCGTCATACCTGGGCAAGCTGGAGCGGGATGAGGTTTTGCCGCCGGTGGCCGAGATTATCACGATTGCCCGGCATCTGGCCGTGGAACCGTCCATCTTTATGGGCGGCTCCGCTCCGGAGTCCGTCCGGGACAGCCGTAAAAAGGCGCTGGAGCAGCGAACCCGCGATTATGCCTATCGGCTTCTGACCCGGGAAGGCCACGAGCATCACCTGATGGCGTTCAAGGTGACGATTGATCCGAATAGTTATCACCGGAAAGTGGCGTACCGGCATCCGGGCGAAGAGTTCGTGTATGTGCTTTCCGGCAAGCTGCAAATCAAGGTTGACCAAAAGGCCGGCTTTTTAGGCCCGGGAGAAAGCATCCATTTTGATTCCAGCCATAAGCATCTGCTGAAAAATCCCGGCAAGGATCCGACCAATCTCCTGGTCGTGATCTATAACCCGTGAGGTGAAAATGTATTTCCCGTTGAACCCCGAGCAGGAAATGATCCAAGTGATGGTGGAGCAGTTCGCCGCCAGGGAAGTCGCTCCCGGAGCCGCGAAGCGAGATGAATCCGGAGAGTTCCCGCAAAGCCTGGTCTGGAAGATGGCGCAACTCGGTCTTTGCGGGATGATGTCCCCGGTCAAATACGGCGGATCCGAAGTCGGGGCCGTGGCTTATGTCCTGGCCTTGATGGAGATCGCCTCCGCTTGCGCGTCCAGCGCGGTGACGATGAGCGTGACCAACCTTAGCTGTGAGCCGTTGGCGCTGTTCGGGAATGAGGATCAAAAAATCCGGCTTTTGACCCCGATGGCATCGGGAAAGTTTTTGGGGGCGTTCGCATTAACCGAGCCGGAGGCCGGGTCCAATTTGGCGGAGATCAGATGCAAGGCCCGGCGCAAAGGAGCTTTATATCTGATCAACGGCTCCAAGATTTTCATCACCAACGGAGCGTATGCCGGAGAAATTTTTGTGCTGGCCCGGACCGGGGAGAGCGGGGGCCGGGGCCTGACCGCGTTTATGGTGGAGAAAGATTCTCCGGGCCTGAAGGTTGGCAAGAATATCCAGAAAATGGGGCTGCGGGCGAGCAACACGGTTGAGCTTTTGTTCGAGGATTGCGAGGTTGCGGAGGAAAACCGGATCGGCAAAGAGGGAGAGGGAATGATGATCGTGATCAGGGCGTTGGCCTCGGGCAGGATCGGGATCGCGGCCCAGGCGGTGGGGATGATTCGGGCCTGCCTGGAAGAGGCGAAAACCTACTCCCTTCAGAGGCAGCAGTTCAATAAATTCCTCTCCGGCCATCAGGCCGTCCAATGGATGATCGCGGAGATCGCCACCGGGCTGGAAGCAGCCACCCTGCTCACACTTTCAGCCGCGGCTTTGAAAGACGCGGGCCGGCCTTATATGAAGGAAGCGTCCATGGCCAAGCTCTTTGCCACGGAAACCCTGAACCGCTGCGCGTATCAGGCCTTGCAGGTTCACGGCGGTTACGGCTATACCAAGGAATTCCCGATTGAAAGGATTTACCGAGACGCCCGGGTGACTACCATCTATGAGGGCACCAGCGAAGTCCAGCGGATGCTGATTGCGAAAGAAACCTTGAAGCCCTAGCGGACTTTTTCGCGTCGGACCAAGGAGGCAAAATGAGACCCGCGGTGATGCCGGAAAATTTGCTGGAGCGGATCGCCTTGTTCAGCGGGCTGGTTCCCACTCCCCTCTTCAACATCATCCGTACCGTCCCTCCGGAGCAAGCCGCGAAAATCATCAACCGCGCCTTCCAGTCCTTGGACCAGGCCGGAACCGTGGTGATCCTGGACTCCGAGCATAGCGGAGAAGAAAACAACCTCTCCGCCACCGCCGGGTTCAACGAACTCTTCTTCTTCCTGATCAACGGAACCAAGGTCTATCCGCAAGACCTGATCCGCAACTGGCTCTCCGCCGCAAGATTCACCAACCCCAAAAATAAAAAATTGCTCCGGATGCCGATGCCCCGGTTCCTCACCGCCCAAAAGCCCGCGGGATAAATCCGCAATGGCTAAACTTAAAATCCCCGAAGGCTCAACCGAACCCGAGCGCTTGGGGATTTGCCATATTTGAGTAATTATATATAATGATAAAACGATAATAAATCCGCAAGGGCAACCGGAAAATATCAGGGGAGGCGTAAATGAACCGAAAGCAAAGGGTCTTGATCATCGGCGGGGTGGCGGGAGGGGCGTCGGCCGCGGCCCGGGCGCGGAGGGTTTCGGAGGATGCGGAGATTATTATGTTTGAGCGTGGGGAGGATATTTCCGCGGCGACCTGCGGTTTCCCTTATTACATCGGCGGTTCGATCCCGGATCGGGAGTCCCTGTTTGTTCAAAGCCCGGATCGGATGTCAAAAAGGTTTAATCTTGAAATCCGGACCCGGACCGAGGTGGTGAGAATCAATCGTGATAAAAAAGAAATATTGTCGCGAGACCTGCGGACCGGGGAGGAAAAGCTTGAGGGGTATGACTACCTGATCCTGAGTCCGGGCGCGGAACCGGTTCGGCCGAATTTTCCCGGGGTTGAGAGCAATCTGGTTTTTAGTTTGCGCTCGGTGTGGGATACCGACCGGATCAAGAATTTCGTGGATGGAACTAAATCATCCGGCGCGGCGATCATCGGGGGCGGGTATATCGGCCTGGAAATGGCCGAGGCGCTGGTTGATCGCAAGCTAAAAGTGAGCCTGATTGAGCTTTCGGGCCAGGTGATGGGTTCGCTGGATCCGGAGATGGCCTGGTTCATCCATCAGCACCTGGTTGCGAAAGGGATTGATCTCCGGCTCAACATTTCGGTCCAGGGGATCAAAGAGAAAGCCGGGAAACTGGAGTTGGAGCTGAGCGACGGTCAAAAGCTGAAAACCGACCTGGCCATCCTTGGGATCGGAGTGCGTCCGGAAGTCAAGCTGGCTAAAGAAGCGGGCCTGGAAATCGGATCCTCGGGCGGAATCCTGGTGAATGAATATCTGCAGACCAGCGATCCGGAAATTTACGCGGTGGGAGACGCGGTGGAAGTTACGCACCTGGTGGGGGATTTCAAAGCCGTGATCCCGCTGGCCGGTCCGGCCAACCGCCAGGGCCGGATCGCGGCGACCAATATTTTCCGCAAGAACAGCCTGACCTATAAGAAGACCCAGGGCACCGCGATCTGCAAGG
>CAIYYW010000193.1 GCA_903930515.1 uncultured delta proteobacterium
AGCTGATGAACTTGCTCAAGCCCTGCCCCTCCATCACCTTGGTAATGGCCGCGGTCAAAGTGGTCTTGCCGTGGTCAATATGACCGATCGTGCCGACATTAACATGCGGCTTCTTCCGTTCAAACTTTGCCTTGCCCATCTCCCATCCTCCTTTTTAATAGCCCCTGACTTTCAATAGAATTTCTTCCTTGACCGACTCGGGCGCTTCCCGGTAGCGCAAGAACTGCATCGTGAAAGTGCCCCGGCCTTGGGTCAGGGATCGAAGCAAGTTGACATACCCGAACATTTCCGCGAGCGGCGCCGTGGCGCGGACGATCTGGATTCCGGGCCTGGTTTCCGTGGAAGTGATTTCTCCCCGGCGGGAATTCAAATTCTTCATCACTTCCCCGAAATACTGGTCCGGAACAATCACTTCCAGGCTCATAATCGGCTCAAGCAAAACCTCTTTGGCGCTCCGGAGCGCTTCCTTGAACGCAAGCGATCCGGCGACTTCAAAGGCAAACTCGCTGGAATCCACCTCGTGATATTTTCCGTCCAAAAGCACAGCCTTGAAATCCACCACCGGGAACCCGGCCAGTTCTCCGACCCCGGCCGCAGCTCTTACTCCGCGCTCCACCGGCGCGATATATTCCTTGGGAATCCTTCCCTCCCGGACCTTGCTCTCGAATTCCACCCCGGCTCCGCGTTCGCTGGGCTCGAAGCGCATTTTGACGATGCCGAATTGTCCGTGGCCTCCGCTCTGCTTCACGAACCGCCCTTCCGTCTCCACAGTCTGGCGGATGGTTTCCTTGTAAGCCACCTGGGGCGTACCCACCTTGGCTTGGACATTAAATTCCCGGAGCAGTCGGTCCACGATTATTTCCAAGTGGAGTTCGCCCATTCCGGAGATGATGGTCTGGTTGGTTTCCTCGTTAAATCGGACTTGGAAGGTGGGGTCTTCCTCTTCCAGCCGGGCGAGGGAAGACCTGAGTTTATCCTGATCGGCCTGGGTTTTGGGCTCGATCGCGATCGAGATCACGGGTTCCGGGAACTCGATGGATTCGAGCAAAATTGGTTTATTCTCGGAGCAAAGGGTGTCTCCGGTCTTGGCCATCTTCAGCCCGACCACTCCG
Source organism: uncultured delta proteobacterium (assembly GCA_903930515.1). Taxonomy (GTDB): domain Bacteria; phylum RBG-13-61-14; class RBG-13-61-14; order RBG-13-61-14; family DRUE01; genus CAIYYW01. The sequence continues at coordinate 1,113 of CAIYYW010000193.1, forward strand.
ACAATATCTCCGGCAAAGGCTTCTTCTATATCCTCGCGTTTGTTGGCGAGCATTTTCAGGAGTCTTCCGATCCGATCGCGCTTGCCGTATTTGGGGTTGTAAACATTTTGTCCCTTGCGCAAGGATCCGGAGTAAATCCGCAAATAACTGAGCGAACCGACATAAGGATCGGTTTGAATCTTGAACACCAGCCCGGAAAAATGATCGTCATCGTTCGGGTGCCGGATTTCTTCGGTTTCCGTCTTGGGATGAAGGCCCTTGATGGGAGGTTTGTCGAGCGGGGAAGGCAGGAAATCCACCACCGCGTCCAGGAGGGGCTGGATGCCCTTGTTGCGGAAGGCTGCTCCGGCTAGCACCGGGGTCAGTTTCATACTCAGGGAAGCGCGCCGGATCGCGGCTTTTAAGGTGTCCTCATCCGCGTCCTTTTCTTCCAGGTACAGACGCAAAAACTGGTCGTCGGCCTCGGCGAGTTTTTCCAGCATCTCCTCGCGGGCGTGTCTGGCCGCTTCCAGGAATTCGTCCGGGACCGGGGCCTCGCGGAACCTGGCTCCCAGGGTTTCCTGGTCCCAGATGATCGCTTTCATCTTGACCAAGTCAATAACGCCGACGAATTTTTCTTCCGCGCCCATCGGAATCTGGATCGCGAGCGGGACGGTGTTCAGCCGCTCTTTCATCATCTTGAGCACGAGTGCGAAGTCCGCCCCCAGCCGGTCCATCTTGTTGACCATCGCGATCCTGGGCACCTGGTAACGGTCGGCCTGCCGCCAGACGGTCTCGGACTGAGGCTCCACTCCGCCATAGGCGCAGAAAACCGCGATGGCTCCATCCAACACCCGGAGCGAGCGCTCCACTTCCATGGTGAAATCCACATGGCCGGGGGTGTCAATGATATTGATCCGGTGATCGCGCCAGTTGGTGGTGACCGCGGCGGAAGTGATGGTGATACCGCGTTCCTGTTCCTGCTCCATCCAGTCGGTGACCGTGGTTCCCTGATCCACATTCCCGATCCGGTAGGTGACCCCGGTGTAATACAGGATGCGCTCGGTGGTAGTGGTCTTGCCAGCGTCTATATGCGCCATAATCCCGAGGTTCCGCACCCTTTCTATCGGCACTTGTCTGGTCAATGTAATCCTTTCCGCGACCGCCCTCATTTGAAAATACCCGTTCCCCTTGTCTCCATAATCGGTTAAATAAAAATCTACCAGCGGTAATGAGCGAACGCGCGGTTGGCTTCCGCCATCCGGTGAACTTCGTCCCGCTTCTTGATCGAGTTGCCTTTGTTCCCCGCGGCGTCAATAATCTCCAAGGCCAGCCGCTCCGCCATGGTGTGCTCGGCCCGCCCGCGGGAGAATTCAATCAGCCATCGCATGGCGATGGATTCCTGCCGTTTGGGAGGAACTTCCACCGGCACCTGATAGTTGGCGCCGCCCACCCGCCGGCTCTTGACTTCCAGCAGCGGACTGGCGTTCTTGATCGCCTTCTTCATCACCTCGAGCGGATTCTCCTTGGTCTTCTCCCGGGCGATCTCCATCGCCTGGTAGAAGATTTTCTCGGAGATGCTCTTCTTTCCGCGCAGCATAAACAGGTTGATGAACTTCGCCACCTGCGGATCGTGATACACCGGATCCGAAATAATCCTGCGCTCGAAATTTTTTCCTCGCCTAGCCATAATCCGTCATCCTTTACTTCGGCCGCTTGGCCCCGTATTTGCTTCTCCCCTGTTTCCTATTTTCCACTCCCGCGGCGTCCAGGGTCCCGCGGACGATATGGTAACGCACTCCCGGGAGGTCCTTGACCCTGCCGCCGCGCACCAGCACCTGGGAATGCTCCTGGAGGTTATGTCCGATCCCGGGGATGTAGGAAGTCACTTCCAGGCTGTTGGTGAGACGGACGCGGGCGATTTTCCGAATCGCGGAATTGGGCTTCTTGGGGGTCATGGTGGTCACGCGCACGCATACGCCGCGCTTCTGGGGGCAACTCTTTAAAGCCCGCGACTTGCTTTTGCGGAAAACCCGTTCCCGTCCGGTTCTCACTAATTGGTTAATGGTCGGCATTCTTTACCTCTTTTGCAAATTTAAACTAACTAGTTTACGCAATTTTTCATTTTTGTCAACCATTGGCTTCTGCTTCTTCCGCAGGCGACTCTGCGGCTTCAATATCCACATCGCGGTAGCTCTCCATTCCGGTCCCTGCCGGGATCAGCCTTCCCACGATCACATTCTCTTTCAGACCTCTTAAATAATCAGTTTTCCCGAACACTGCGGCCTCGGTGAGGGACCGGGTGGTTTCCTGAAAGGAGGCGGAGGAGATGAAGGAGTCGGTGATCAGGCTTCCCTTGGTGATTCCAAACAGGGAGGGCTCTCCGGTTGCGGGCTTTTGTCCCTTCTTGATCATTTCCTCGTTGGCCTTGTTGAAGGCGTATTTCTCAATAAAGTCTCCGACCAAGTACTGGGTATCTCCGGGGTCCACGATCCGGACCCGCTTGAGCATCTGGCGGACGATGGTTTCAAAATGCTTGTCATTGATGCGGACTCCCTGGAGCTTATATACCTGCTGGACTTGGTCCACCAGGAATTTACCCAATTCTTTTTCCTTCTTGATGCTGAGGATGTCATGGGGGTTGGGAGATCCTTCAGTGAGCTTATCGCCGGCCTTGACGAAATCTCCTCTATGCACGGCCAAGGCCTTACCCTTGGGGATCAGGTAGGTCTTTAGCTCTCCGGTTCCGGGCCGGACCACCACGGTGCGTTTCCCTTTTTGCTCGGGGGCGAATTCGACGATCCCGTCAATCTCGCTGATCACCGCGGCCTTCTTGGGCTTGCGGGCCTCGAACAGTTCGACCACCCTGGGCAGACCGCCGGTGATGTCCTTGGTCTTGGCGGTTTCCCGCGGAATCTTGGCGATCACATCTCCGGCGCTGACTTCCTGCTGTTCCACCACGATCAAATGAGCTCCGATCGGGAGATAGTAGCGGGCGAAATTATCGGTTCCCTGGAGCTTGATGGTTTTTCCCCGCGGGTCCTTGAGCGAGATCCTGGGCTGAAGGTCTCCGCGCTTGGAAGGGATAATCACCTTGGTGGAAAAACCGGTGCGCTCGTCGGTTTGTTCTTCCATCGTGACATGCTCGATGACATCTCCGAACTTGATCTTGCCGTTGACCTCGGTCAGGAAGGGGGTGGCGTAGGGATCCCATTCCGCGAGCAGGACTCCGGCCTTGACCTTCTGTCCGTCCTTGACCAGGATCTGGGCGCCGTAAACCATCGGGAATTTGTCTCGCTCCCGGTCATTCTCGTCGAGGATGGAAATCTGTCCGTTCCGGTTCATCACGATCTGGGAGCCGTCTTTTTTGGTCACGGTCTTGAGGTTCGTGAATTGGACGGTTCCGGAGGCGGATGCGGCATGGGTGGATTGCTCGGCTTGTCCGGCCGCGGCGCCTCCGATGTGGAAGGTCCGCATGGTGAGCTGGGTGCCGGGTTCTCCGATGGACTGGGCCGCGATCACTCCCACGGCTTCTCCGAGATGGATGCGGTGTCCGCGGGCGAGGTCTAAACCGTAACATTCGGCGCAGACTCCCCAAGCGGCCTGGCAGGTGAGCACGGACCGGATCAGCACCCGCTCAATTCCTTCCTCTTCAATCCGCTTGGCGGCATCCTCCTCAATGTTCTCTCCGGCCTTCACGATCACCTTTCCGAGATGGTCGCGGATTTCCCGCAAGGCGGTCCTTCCGTTCACCCGCTCGGAGATGGGGATGATCATCTTTCCGGCCTCGTAGAGGGGGGTCATTTCAATGCCGTCCAGGGTGCCGCAATCGGGGATGGTGATCATCACATCCTGGGCGATGTCCACCAGTCGTCGGGTCAGATATCCGGAGTTGGCGGTCTTGAGGGCGGTGTCGGCGAGACCCTTGCGGGCGCCGTGGGTGGAGATGAAGTATTGGAGCACGCTCAGTCCCTCGCGGAAGCTGGCGGTGATGGGGGTTTCAATAATTTCCCCGCTGGGTTTGGCCATCAGTCCTCTCATCCCGCAGAGTTGCCGGATTTGCTGGCCCGATCCTCTCGCGCCCGAGTCCACCATCATATAAATCGGGTTGAAGCTTTCAATCTCCTTATCGGAGCCATCCTCTATTTTCACCTTGTCCTTGGAAAGCCCCTTGGTCAGGGCGTCTGCCAATTCCTCGGTGGCTTTTCCCCAGAGGTCCACCAGCTTATTGTAACGCTCGCCGGAGGTGATGATCTGGTTGTGATACTGGCGCTCAATTTCGCGGACCTTGCCATAGGTCTTGTCCAGGATTTCTTTCTTTTCCACCGGGGTCTTGAGATCGTCAATGGCGATGCTCATTCCAGAAATGGTAACATAACGGAAGCCGAGAGTTCGGATGCGGTCGCAGAGCAGGACGGTCTCCTTGAGTCCGGCCTGGCGGTAGCAGAAATAAACCAGGTCGTCCAATTCCCTCCGCTTCATCACCTTGTTCACCATTTCAAAGGGGATTTGTTTGGGACAGATTTCCGCGAGCAGAATCCTTCCGGTGGTGGTCTTGACCAGCTTGCCGTTGCGCCGGATGCGGATGGTGGCGTGGAGATCGAGGTCTCCCTGGGAGTAAGCCATCTGGACTTCTTCGGAAGTGGCAAAGGCCTTGTTGGCTCCCTTGGCGAATTGATTTTCGCGGGTCATATAATAAATCCCGAGCACGATGTCCTGGGTTGGCCCGATGATGGGCTTGCCGTTAGCGGGGGACAAAATATTATTGGTGCTCATAATCAAGGCGCGGCTTTCCACCTGGGCTTCCAGGCTCAGGGGGATATGCACGGCCATCTGGTCTCCGTCAAAGTCGGCGTTAAAGGCCTGGCAGACCAGGGGGTGAAGCTGGATCGCCTTGCCTTCGATCAGGAGCGGCTCAAAGCCCTGGATGCCGAGCCGGTGCAGGGTGGGTGCGCGGTTCAAAAGCACGGGATGCTCCCGGATCACTTCATCGAGGATGTCAAACACGACCTGCTCTTCCTTTTCCACCATCTTCTTGGCGGCCTTGATCGAAGTGGCCAAGGCTCTCTCTTCCAGCTTGCTGAAGATAAAGGGCTTGAACAATTCCAGGGCCATTTTCTTGGGCAGTCCGCACTGGTGAAGCCGGAGCTCGGGTCCGACCACGATCACGGTCCGGCCTGAATAATCCACTCTCTTTCCGAGCAGGTTCTGGCGGAACCTTCCCTGCTTGCCCCGGAGCATATCCGACAGGCTCTTCAATGGACGCTTGTTGGGGCCGGCCACGGCCTTGCCTCTCCGGCCGTTGTCAAACAGTGCGTCCACCGCCTCCTGCAACATCCGCTTTTCGTTCCGGATGATGATTTCAGGAGCGTTCAGTTCCATCAGGCGGCGGAGTCGGTTGTTGCGGTTGATCACGCGGCGATAGAGGTCATTGAGGTCGGAGGTTGCGAACCTTCCGCCGTCCAGTGGCACCAAGGGCCGGAGGTCTGGGGGAAGGACGGGTATTTTTTCCAGGATCATCCATTCGGGACGATTGGCGGATGCGCGGAACGCTTCAATCACGCGGACCCTCTTGGCGATCTTGATCCGCTTGGCCTCACTGCGGGTATTATGGAGTTCGTTGCGGAGCTTGTTGCGGAGGGCTTCCAAGTCCAGGTTGGCGAGCATTCTCTTGAAAGTCTCAGCGCCCATCCCGGCGTCGAGCTTGGCTCCTTCGGAGAGGGCCTTGCGATACTGTTCCTCGGTGATGACCTCTCCGGTTTCCAGATCGGAATTCCCCGGATCCACCACCACATAGGCCTCGTAATAGATTACCCGCTCGACTTCCTTGGTGGAGATGTCGAGGAGCAGTCCGATATAGCAGGGAAGGTTCTTGAAGAACCAGATGTGGGCCACAGGTGTGGCCAAATCAATATGCCCGAGCCTGGTTCTCCTCACCCGGCTGGGGATGACCTCCACTCCGCATTTTTCGCAGGTGATGCCGCGGTGTTTCATCCTCTTGTATTTTCCGCACAGGCACTCGTAGTCCTTGATCGGGCCGAAGATTTTGGCGCAGAAGAGGCCGTCGCGCTCGGGCTTGAAGGTTCGGTAGTTGATGGTCTCGGGCTTTTTGACTTCGCCGTGAGACCACTCCCGGATTTTTTCCGGGCTGGCCAGGCTGACCCGAATCGCGTCAAAGCTGAGAGGCTTTTTCGGCTCTTCAAACAGTCCAAACGCAAGATGTTTCACTGCTCAAACCTCCTTTTTAGGTTGAGGGGCGCTTTCATCCTCACTCTTTTTCAGCAGCTCCACATTCAGGGCCAGGCTCTGTAGCTCCTTGACCAACACATTGAACGACTCGGGCAGGCCGGCCTCAAACTCGTTCCGGCCCTTGACGATGTTCTCGTACATTTTGGTCCGCCCCTGAATGTCATCGCTTTTCACGGTCAGGAATTCCTGCAGGGTATAAGCGGCTCCATAGGCCTCGATCGCCCAGACTTCCATCTCTCCCAGTCTCTGTCCGCCGAATTGGGCTTTCCCTCCCAGGGGCTGTTGGGTGACCAAGGAGTAGGGGCCGATGGACCGGGCGTGGATCTTCTCGGCCACCAGGTGATGGAGCTTCATCATATACATATAGCCGACGGTGACTTCCTTGTTAAAAGGCTCTCCGGAGCGTCCGTCAAAGAGCACGGTCTGTCCGGATTCGGGCAGGCTGGCTTCCCGGAGCAAATCCTTAATCTCGCTTTCCTTGGCGCCGTCGAACACCGGGCTCCTCATCCAGACCCCCTGGGTCAGGTTGCGGGCGATGGTCATAATCTGCCCGTTGTCGGCCTCGTCCAGCCAGCCGTTGACCCGATTGGTCCCGTAAATTTTTTTCAGCCGCTTGCGGACCTGATCCGCGTCCCATTTGTCCTTGAGCATCCGCTCAATTTCCTCGCCGAGCTTGCGGGAGGCCCACCCCAGATGGCACTCCAGGATCTGTCCCACATTCATCCGGCTCGGCACGCCCAGGGGATTGAGCACAATGTCAATGCAGGTCCCGTCCGGGAGGTATGGCATCTCTTCCTCGGGAAGAATCCGGCTGACCACGCCCTTGTTGCCGTGGCGGCCGGACATCTTGTCTCCCACGGACAACTGGCGCTTGATCGCGACATAGACCCGGACGATCTTGAGCACGCCCGGAGGCAAATCCTCTTCCTTGTAGAGCCGGTCAATCTTGTCCTGGACCAGCTTTTCCACCAACTCAATCTGGTCCAGGGCCTGGTCCACCAGGTTGGTCAGGTCCATCTCACCTTCGGTTTCCAGCTCCAGGGGCAGCTTGGCCCATAATTCCAGGGGGAGTTCCTGCAGCATCACTTCATTGACTTCTGATTCTTTCTTGAAATTAATTTTGCCTTTGGGATCCGAGAACTTGACGCTGAGCTTCTTGCCCCCGATCTTCTTGAGCACCCGGCGCAGGATCTGTTCCTTGATGATCCGGATCTCGTCCTTGCGATCCTGGATCAGCCGCTCCTCTTCCGCGCTCTTGATAAACTTGACGCGGGAATCCTTGCCCTGACCCTTACGGGAGAAGACCTTGGCGTCAATGATCACGCCTTCCACCCCGGGTGGCACCCGGAGGGAGGTGTCTTTGACA
>CAIYYW010000194.1 GCA_903930515.1 uncultured delta proteobacterium
GATTTCGGCCAGCTGGCCTTTGTCTGCGCAGGAGGCGACTGCCCGATCGCTCCGGGCAGTGATAACAGCCTGGACGGAGCCTGGGTCCTGGATAGTTCGCTGGCCTGGACAACTTTTCAAACCCTCAACGGCACTTATGCTTGGCCGCCCTTTCCCCCCGCCAATATGCCTTATGTCAAGCCCAACCATTTTGACCTATCCGGGCAGTTTGACGATTGGCTCTGTCCGATTAATGGCGAGCTCGCGCTTTGTCCGGGCGGGAACGGTTATTTTCAGATTTATCAGCTCTGGCAGAAGGTGAAAGTGTCGGAGTATGACGGGATAGATGATCTGATGTTCAATTATAAAAAATCGGATAATCCCTGTTATATCCTGGAAACCAACGACGATCAGGATGGGTTCTTTGAAACCCCGGTGACAAAATATATCCAGTATTCTTACCGGGGGGTGATGGGGGACGACCAGGTGGTTTGGAACGACCGTTTGAATCAATACCAGGTCAGCACCGGCACCAACGGCATCAATCAGAGTTGTTCCAATCCGTCGGATAACCAAACCATCCCGAGGTACCAGGGAATGCGCTACCAGCGGATTATCGAGCCCGGGTCCAATGGAAAACTCGAGAGCGATGCGATGAAGGACGAACTCTATTTTGAAGAATTGGAAAATGAGCGGCCTATTCCCAAAATCCGTTCGGGGAGCGATGGGATCTGCAACAGTTATCGGATCGGGGACGACCGGGTGGAGATTTTCTTTGGAACCGGCGCTCCGGACTATGCTTGTGTGGAGGCCGGCCCCAATGGCTATGCCAATACCAACGCCCAGGGCAATGATAGCCAGCTTTATCTTCCCGGGGAAAAGACCGGGTTTGACGCGTTCCAGGTTGACACCCCCGAGGTGGCCAAGGACCATGATAAACTTTATCTTTATTACTCCGGCCTGGGATGGCTGAATGCGCCCAAGTCGGTTCCACCCGGGAGAGGCGCTTTGGCCTCCATCGGGGAGTGCAAACGGCCGGGTCTGGATAACCGCTGGGGCAATCTTGATTATGGCTGGAGCACCAGCCCGCAATTTGTGACACCCCGTTCGTTTATCAACACCTCGGGAAGTTTGAGTGTCGCCACCATTTCCGCCTTGGACGATAATCAGGGAGTGATCCTGGCGCCCAGGATCGGCGTGGCGACCAGTTCGATTGACCGGATCAATCAGGATCCCCGCGACTGGGACCGGGTCCTGCAGCCGGCGGTTGATGTGGGAGGAATCTGCCAGAATATGATCTCCGGGGATCTGCTCAGCATCGTGGGCGGCCTGATGGGAGGAGATTTGGGATCTACTTCCGATACGCCCTTTCCGCCGGTATTCAACTACGCGGGCAGTTTCTCCCCTGATATTTTCATCAAGTATAACGAGTCGGACGACCAACCTATTTTCATAATGTTTCTGAACGGAATTTATTCCATCAAGTCAAGCGGAGTTTACGGCTCGGATGCTTTTAACGCCGGTCTTATCAAGCCGGCATATCAAATTGGAATGGCCCGGAGCATAGACGGGATTCATTTTGACCTGGCCAACGACATCAATCCCCTGATCGTGCTCGGGAATTTAAATGAAGACCTGGACGCAGCCTTGGGAACCACGATGTTCTCGGGCAAAGATCGGGCCTCGTTCATGAATCCCACCGTCTTTGAATCAGCGGATGACAGCTTTTCCATGCTCATGAAGAATATTTACCCTTCCAATATCGATGAAGCTGGAACCGCGATCGGAAAATTGAGCCTGACCTTGAAAAGCAAGCAGGAATGGCTCGGGGTGGCCTTCCGCTCCGGATCGGTTTTCAGCGGAGGCCTCGCCGGCTTGATCTCCTGCCGGATCAACCCCCGGCAGATGGAATCCTCCCAGAACCTCTTCAAAATCGGAACCGGCGCCTTGCTCCTGCTTCCCCTGGCGGGATTGATCCTGATCCGGCTCTGGGGAAGGAAAGCCCGGAAAAGATGAGCGGTTAAAAAATAAAAAGAGCGGGAAGCCGGAAGCGGCTTCCCGCTCTTTTTATCGGTCGGATTAAAGTTTGAAAACCTCTTCCACTTTCACCGAGTTCTCTTTGCTTACTCCGATTTTGAACTGCAGGACCATTTCGTTCAAGTCCCGTGACAGGAAGCTCAACCCTTCAATCACATTTTTCATTTCCTTGACCTGGCCCGCATTCTCTTCGGCCACTTTCCGGATGTGCCGGACCGCATCCAAAACAGTCTGGCTGTTCTTCAACTGCTCGCCCTGAGCGCTGTTAATATAGTTGATGATCTGGGCGATGTTTTCCACCGCCCGGGTGATCTGCTTGCTCCCCAGGGTCTGCTCTTTGGTCGCCAGCTGCACCTGCCGGGCCACCTGCTCCATCCGCGTGGAGGCCTTGAAGATCAGGTCGCCTCCCTTGGTTTGCTCCTGGACCGCCTGGGCCACCTGGGTGATCATCGCGTTGATGTTTCCGAAAAAGCCCATCACTTCCTTGGCGTGCTCGTTCTGGCGGGTCACCGATTCGGCGATTTCCCGCGTTCGCTCCATACTGAGGCGGGCGCGTTTGAGGATCTGGCCGAGCACGGCGCCAGCCTCCTGGCTGAGCCGGACCCCGTCCTCAACATCCTTGGAACTCTTGAACACGGTGGCCACCGCGTTTTGCGCGCCTTCCTGCACCGATTTGATCAGGTCCCCGATTTCCTCGGTGCTGGCGCTGGTCCGCTCCGCCAAATCCCTGATCTCGTCCGCCACCACCGCGAATCCCTTGCCGTGTTCACCGGCTTGGGCCGCGATGATCGCGGCGTTGAGCGCGAGCAGGTTGGTCTCTTCGGTGATATCGTCAATCACATTCAGGATATTGCCGATTTCCTGAGCCCGCTCGCTCAGACGGTCAATCACCAGCGCGGCTTCCTCGCTCGAAGACCGGATCCGCTCAATCCCCGTGATGGTCAGCTCCACTGCCTTGGCGCCCTGTTCCGCGTCCTCGGCCACCTGCTCGCTCAACTTCGCGGTATGATCGGCGCTCTCGCCCGTGGAATAAATGGCGTTCTCCATTTCTTTGAGCGAGCGCATGGCCTCCGCGTTTCGGGAACTCAATTGCTCGGCATTGGTCGCAACCTCCTGCAGCGAGGCGTTCATCTCTTGGAGCGAGCTGGTGGTCTCCTCCACCGCCTCCGAAAGCACCTCCACATTCTTGGCCACCTCGCCAATGGTGGCGCTCATTTCCAAAATGGAAGCGCTGGATTCCTCGGCGCTCCGGGCCAGGGTTTCGATGCTCTCCACGATTTGCTTGTTCGACTGGCTCATTTCTTCCATGGAGGCGCTGGTCTCTTCCACCGAGCTGGCTTGCATCCCGGCCCCTTGCTCAATCTGCTCCGCGTGAAGGGTGAGATGGTCGCTGGTCTGTCCGATCGAGCCGCTGGCGGAATCAATTCTTCCCAGCATGGACCTGAGGTTGGAAATCATTTTGCTTAAGTTCAAGGCCACCGTCCCGATTTCATCCTGGGAAATCACCCGAACATTTTCCTGGAGATTGCCCTGGGTGACCCGTTGGATGGATTGAGTGATGTTGCGCAGGGGCAAATCAAAATCAAAAATGGCGAAACGGGTGTAAAGGAATCCCAGGATCAGGGCGAAGACCGCGGCGATGATGCTGAAGACCCAGAGGAAATGGAGCGCAGTTTCCGTATCCTTTTCCGGGGAGATGATAAAGAGGTTATGCCCGGGGTCAATCTGCTTGTGGATCACCGTGTAAAGCTGATGGGAGACCACCGCGCTGTAAATCCCTTCCTGGCTGATCCGGAAGACCATCGGCCGGTTCAGGAAAACGGCTTTTTTGGGGTAAACCTTGAGCACCGATTTCCAGACCGCCTCCAGGCCGGGAGCGGCCTCTCCGTTGATCATTTCTCCCTGTTGGTTGGTGAGCACGAAATAATCCGGATAGTTGATCCGGAGGTTTTTGACGAAGAGCTGGAAATATTGCTCGGATTCGGTCTGGTAGAATTCTCCCAGCAGTTGCATCCGGTCCAGGTAGAGCCGTCCGTTATTGACTTGAAAACTCCGGAGCGCGTAATTATAGCCCAGCAAGCCGGTGATGATCACCATGGACACGCAGAGGGTCACGATCACCAGCAGCAACTTGTTCCGGATCCTGAATTTAGCGTCGTTCAGACTCTCATCCTCCACCAACTCCGGGAACCGGATCAGGAGGGCGTCAATCAGGTTGATCAGGACGCGGCGGGTGGTGAAATATTGAAAGAAGGAAATCAGGACTCCCAAGGAGATGACGGTGAAGAAGAGGGAGAGGATTTGGCCGAGGGTGAGCCTAAAGATCAGGACAATCAGCAAGATCAGGGCGGCGATCCCGGCCGTGTAGAGAATAATGGAAAGGTACATCGTGAAGTAAGGGGTGTGCAAAGCGACCCGTACGGCTTTATCAACCTGGTCCTTGAGTCCGGCTTTTTCTTCCCTCCAAGACTTGAGCAGGTCAATCAGCGGCTTGAGATAGCGTAACACCAGGAAATAATGGATGGCCACGAAGATAGCTCCGATGCCGATGATCAGGCCGAAGGAAAGGACAAAAAAATAGGGGTCTCGCGTGAAAGAATCCCAGATCTGGCTGACTTCCAGGTTCAGAATTCCGCCGACAAAAATCAGGATCAGGGGCATTCCGAATAAATTGGTGCTCAGAATCGCCCAGCTGATTTTGCGCAAAAACGCCGAAGAGTTCAGTCGTAAATCTTGGCTTGCCATTGATCCCTTTCCTCCCACTTTACTCCTGAGCCAGAATCCAGAGCAGGGTGCCGATCCCGATCAACGCTTCGCAAAACATCGCCAGAACCGCCATTGCCCAGCGTAGTTTGCTCCGGTTCCCCAACAGCCACCCCAGTGGTCCGCCCAGAAATAGTCCGGCCAGAATGCAGGCAAAGGCCCGCTGATTTCCCATCAGCAGAAAATCATAGCGGTTGGGATATAGTGTGGGTTGATTATTGAGAATGCCCTGGAAACCGAGCAGGATCAGGATTCCATAGGCCAGGCTCATTAACACCACCGCGGTATAGTTGAGGTTCTGAATTTTTTCCGGCACCCGGAAGTCTTCCAGGAAATTGGACGCGAAGCTGAACAGGGTCCAGTTCACCAACAACGCCACCAGAATGACATTGATGTCAAACAGCTCGGGCGTCAACCATTCCTTGATCGTCATCCGCTCCTCCTTTGCCCAAGATCTCTTCTTGGTCCGCGGGTTTTAAATTTAAACAAAAAAACTCTTCAAACCTGGAACACAAGCCGGCTATTGCCTGATCCGGATCAATGGTCACTCCGGCCAGTTCCCGAACCGAAGTCATTCCCCGGCCCTGGATTCCGCAGGGGATGATCCAGTTGAAGCCGTTCGGTTCCAGGGATAAATTGACCGCAAGCCCGTGCCGGCTCACCCGGTTCTCGATCCTGACCCCGACCGAGGCGATTTTTTTCTTCTCCACCCATACCCCGGGATAGTCCGGGTCGCGCTGGGCGTTGATCCCGATCCGGGCAAGCCAGCCGATCGCGCATTGCTCCAGCTTGGCCACATACTGCCTTCCGGAAAAACCGAAATGGGCCAGGTTCAGAACCGGATATACCACCAACTGGCCCGGGCCGTGATAGGTGGCCTTGCCCCCGCGGTCGGCATAAAAAAAATTTACTCCGCGCCGGTTCAGGAATTCCTCGCTCACCCGGAGCCAGGTCCGCTCTTGCTCTTCCCGCATTGAATATCCCAGGGTGATGGTGGGAGGATGTTCCAGGAACAGGAGATAGCCGGATAGATCGGAGCCGTGCTGCAGCCGGCGGCTGAGTTGAACCTGGAGTCGCGAGGCCGAATCATATTCCATCCGGCCCAGATTGATCCATTGAGCTGGGAAACGCTTTTCCATTCCTGGTAGCAATTATATCCAGTTAGGCCTATCAAATCAAGATCAGGTTTGATTTGAAGAGAAAGGGCCGCGATTCCGCGCTTATTCAATCTCGCAGCGGACGGAGATTTTTTTGGGATGGCCGGTCTTGACCTTGGGCAGGGTCACTTCCAAGATCCCGTTGAAATATGCCGCGTTGACCGCGGCGCAGGATATTTCCGCGGAGAGCGGGAACACCCGGTAGAACTTCCCGTAGGCGCATTCCAGCCGGTGATATTTTTCTTCGGAAATCTTCTTCATCCGACGCTCTCCCTTCAGGATCAACTGGCGGTCCACCACCTCAATATTGATATCCTTTTTGTCCATTCCCGGCAGGTCGGCCTTGAGGATGATTTTATCGTCCAATTCAATCAAGTCCACCTGGGGCATCCAGTCGGACTGGGTCGAAGCCCGATGCCCGAGCCGGTTCCGGATTTCATCGTCCAGCAGCCGGCTCATCATTGCGCTCAAATTTACCAAGTCCCGAAACGGGTCCGCGCGTCTCACCATTTTTGCACCTTCCTAAAATAAGCATAGCAAAAATTTACGAAATATAAAAGAAAAAGCCGGGCTTTTTTTCGCCCGGCTGTTTCGCAATCGGTTTTTGAAATCAATGGCGGTTGGTATCCTCGTATTCCGCGTCAATCACCTGGCCTTCCGGTTTCGCTTCCGGCTGGGCCTCCGGTCCGGGTGGCGCTCCCGGAGGAGGAGGGGGCGGCGCTCCGGGGCCTCCCTGGCTTTGATACAGCAACTCGGCCATCTTATAGGAAGCCTGGGTGATTTTATTTATCGCGGCTTCCATCTGCTCCTTGGAATCACCCTGGACCGCCTTGGCGCCCTCGTTCAGGGCTTCTTCCAGGGCGCTGACCTCCGTGGGATTCAGCTTCTCCCGATTTTCTTTCAGGATTTTTCCCGTGTTATAGATCAGGGTATCCAGGCGGTTTTTGGTTTCAACCGACTCCTTGTGCTTCCGGTCTTCTTCCGAGAAACTCTGCGCGTCGTTGACCATCTTCTTGATCTCGCTTTCGGTCAGGCCGGAACCAGCGGTGATGGTAATGGTCTGGGCCTTGCCGGTGGCCATATCCTTGGCCGCGACATTTAAAATTCCGTTGGCGTCAAGATCAAAGGCTACTTCAACCTGGGGAATGCCGCGCGGAGCAGCCGGGAGTCCGATCAGGTGGAACCTTCCCAAAGTCCGGTTGTCGCGGGCAAAAGGCCGCTCTCCCTGAAGCACATGGATTTCCACCGTGGTCTGGCCGTCTTCCGCAGTGGTAAAAATCTCGGCCTTGCGGGTCGGGATGGTGGTGTTCCTTGAAATCAAAACCGTCATCACCCCGCCCAGGGTTTCCACACCCAGGCTCAGCGGAGTCACATCCAACAGCAGGATACTCTTCACTTCTCCGGTAAGCACTCCGGCCTGGATCGCCGCTCCCACCGCCACCACTTCGTCCGGGTTGACCCCCTTATATGGTTCCTTGCCGAAAATTTCCTTGACCAATTGCTGGACCTTGGGGATCCGGGTGGACCCGCCCACCAGCACCACCACATCCACCTGTTCCGGTTTAAGCTTGGCGTCTTGCATGGCCTGCAGAGCCGGTCCGCGCGAGCGCTCAATCAGGTCGTCCATCAACTGCTCCAGCTTGCTGCGGGAAAGCTTGACATTGAGATGCTTGGGCCCGGAGGCGTCCGCAGTCAGGAAGGGAAGATTGATCTCGGTTTCCATCACCGAGCTTAGCTCAATCTTGGCCTTTTCCCCCGCGTCCTTCAATCGCTGGATCACCATCCGGTCCTTGCTCACATCAATCCCGGTATCCTTTTTGAACTCGTCCGTCAGCCACTGAATGATGCGCTGGTCAATATCATCCCCGCCCAGATGGGTATCGCCGTTGGTGGATTTCACCTCAATCACATTCTCGCCCACTTCCAGGATGGAAATATCAAAGGTTCCTCCCCCGAAGTCATAAACCGCGATGGTATGTATCTTCTGCTTGTCCAGGCCGTAAGCGAGCGCGGCCGCAGTCGGCTCGTTGATGATCCGCTTGACATTCAGTCCCGCGATTCTTCCCGCGTCCTTGGTGGCCTGGCGCTGGGAATCGTTGAAATACGCCGGGACCGTGATCACCGCGTCTTTCACCTCCTCGCCCAGGTAGGCCTCCGCGGCTTTCTTAAGCTTTTGCAAAATCATCGCGCTGACTTCCGCGGGAGAATACCGTTTCCCCTGGGCTTCCACCCAGGCGTCGTTATTGGCCCCGTCAACCACCCGGAACGGAACCGTCTTGATTTCCTGTCCGATTTCTCCATATTTCCGGCCTATCAATCGCTTGATGGAATAAACCGTGTTCTCAGGGTTGGTGATGGACTGGCGCTTGGCGATCTGGCCAACCATCCGCTCCCCATCTTTGGTAAAACCAACCACGCTCGGAGTCAACCGGCTGCCTTCCTCATTGATGATTACCTTCGGCTCTCCGCCCTCCATAATCGCAACCACCGAGTTGGTGGTTCCCAGGTCAATGCCTATTGTTTTTGACATCTTCATCTACCTCCTTAAGATATAGCCCCAAAATATTGCGATTATAAATTTAAGCATCCAAAAGACGGCTGTCAAGGCACCTCCCGGTGGCGCCAAAGCGATAATGTCATCCCCTTGGGGTATGATTAGTTTATATTATTCAGGGGGTTGGGATGGAGGAGGTAAAACCGACCTTTTTTAATCAGTTGCTCAGAACCGGATTTCCAGCCGGACTTCCTTGTTCCCCGGATCGTTTTCCAGGATCATCAGTTGCTCTTGCGAGTCATATTTCCACTGGGCGTTAGTGACCTTGACCTCCGCCTTTTCCATCATTTCCCGCGGAATGGAAATCTCGGTCAGGGCAGTGATCTCCGGAGATGGTTGATAAATATATAGGAAGGAATGGCCGGGTTGATATTCCAATTGATCGGGAACGCCTGCGGTGAAACGCGGATAGGGTCTTTGGGCCGCGCTGAAATATGGGATGAGCCTTCGGTTTTCGTCAACAATGGACCATCCTTTTCCCTTGGGCGAATACACCCAGATGGTCCAGCTCAAAAACAATTGGTCCTGCATCTTGAAATTTTCGTCCAGCCATTTGCGGGTAAAGGGATATTCCGGGAGCGCGCCGAACTCTCCGATCAGGAGCGGGGCGTGCATCCGTTGGGATTCCGCGTAATAGCGCTGGTATTTGAACCGGACTTCCTCAGGCGGCTCGCGCTCCATCAAGAGCTTTCCGGAGGAGCCGAGGAAGAAATGGGCGAAATAGGGATGGGTGGAATAGACCGCATTTCCCCGGGGGAAACGCGTGGTATCGGTCGGGAACATCACCGCGAAGGTGCAGGGATCAAAGACGATCACGGCCGAAGGGTCGCTCTCGCGGAGCGCGTTTGCGGCCCGGTCATAAAAGGGAACCAAGTCGCGCTCAAAGCAGCCGCTGATAAAGCATTTGGGAGAGACCGGCTCGTTGAGCACATTGTAGCCGAAGATATTGTGGTAAGGCTTAAAATTGAATTGAAGGTATTTCCAGAAACCGAGCATCCGGTCTTGAAGCTTTGGCTCTTTCCAGAACCGGCTGGACTCGCGGAACATCCCGAAAATATCTCCGGCGCTCTTGACCGGTTTGCTCAACAGCCAGGCCGGGATGCCGCTTCCGGGCGATCCCCATACATATTGATGAATCTCGGGCATCACATAAATTCCTTGTTGCTCCGCGGCTTGCATAAAACCCAGGACCGACTCCAAATATTTTTGGTCGTATTTACCCGGCTCCGGCTCGGCCCGGTCCCAGAGGACGCCAATCCGGATGAAGTTGAAGCCCAATTCCTTGATCGCCAGGGCGTCTTCCTCCCCGTAGCCGGTCCCGTCCATCAGCACATTCACTCCCCGAAGGAGCGCGACCCGGTTATGCTCGTCATAGAGGTATCGCTCGCCCGCGCGCAAGCGGGGCAGGGGTTTATTTTCCCCGGCAGCCCTTGATGACCCAATCGCGGCCAGGCCAATCAGCAGCCATAAGACGGCTATTTTATTTTTCATCAAAAAATCCTAGCATAGCCAAACTGTCCGATCAATCCGGAAAACCGCCCGCGTTTGAAATCTTTGATCTGCGCATCATCGCTTGCTATAATAGAAGAGATTGGGAAATAGATCGGAATCCAAAAATGAAGAAAGGCGGAGGCGATCTTGTGATGAACCAACCTGGCCCGGAAAAATCTAAAATCAGCCTTGCCGAGTTAAGGTATTTTTTAAGGGAGTTAGCTCACAGCCTGCTTCATCTCGGCCTGCTCCTGGTTGCCGCGGGCAAATGGGACTGGCTCAACGCCTGGGTCTGTTTCGGGCTGGATCTTTCATATCAGGGAATCAATGCCGCGGTTTTAAAAAAATACAACCCCGGCCTTCCGGCCAAGCGAAGCCGTCTGATTCAGAAGGGAACTAAACCCTTTGACAAGGTCTTTATCCTGCTCTATCTGCCGCTGGCCATTTCCATCTCCATCGTCTCCGGCCTGGACGCGGTCCGGTTCGGATGGTCCCAGATGCCCGGATTTATCAATCTTGTCGGAGTCGCGATCTTTCTGGCGGCGTGCGCCTTCGGCTTATGGGCGATGTCGGTCAATCGTCACTTTGAATTCACGGTGATCGTCAAAACCGACGGCAGCCAACAGGTCTGCGCCACTGGCCCATATCAATACCTCCGGCATCCGGGCTATGCCGCTGCAATCGTCGGCTCCATCAGTTACCCGCTGATCCTGGGGTCCTGGTGGGGATTGGCATTGTCCAGCCTGCTGATCGCATTGTTTGTCGCGCGAACCATCAAAGAAGACCGCGCTTTGATTGAAGAATTGCCCGGATACCGAGAATATGCGGCCAAGGTCCGATCTCGGCTGGCGCCGTTTGTGTGGTAAGAATAGGTGGAATCGGTAAAAAAGGTGAAACTGGTAGATTCGGTCAATCTGGTAAAGATGGTAAAGAAGGCAATAAAAGCAGGGGATGCTTTGGAGAGGCAGATTATTACTTGCCCGGAAGAGCAAGTGGGCAGGGGTATCGCGGATTTTTGCGAGGAGGGAAAGTATCAGAGGGGACGATCTTTGATCCATAAATATCCGGACCGGGCAGTGATCCTGGCGACCAATCAATGCTTTCAATATTGCCGCTTCTGCTTCCGGAGTAATTTATGGCTGGAAAAACCATGGAAAATCGGTTCCGAAGATTTAAGGCAAATTGTCAGGTATTTACGAAAACACTTTGAAATTAAAGAGATAATTATTTCAGGCGGAGATCCGCTTACGCTCACGAATCAGGAATTGTTCAAGCTGATTAAAGTGGTGAATTTGTTTCAGCAGTTGAAATTGGGGAGGCTTGCGAGTCGGGCGCTGAGTTTTTGCCCGGACCGGGTTGATTCTGGTTTGGTCCGGATTCTTAAGCAGAGCCACAATCGGATTTGGTTCATCAGTCATTTTAATCATCCGGGAGAATTAAATTCAGGCGCGAGGCAGGGGATCAAGCGTCTTTTTGAGGCCGGGATTCCCATCCTGAACCAGACCGTTCTCCTGAAGGGGATCAATAACCGGGTGAAAACCCTGCTCTCTCTTTTCCGCGAGCTGGCCGGGTTGGGGGTCAAGCCCTATTACCTTTTCCAATGCGACCCGGTTCCGGGAGCGGCTTATTTTGCAACCGACCTGATCGCCTCGCTTAAAATCTACGAGAAGTTGAACCGATACTCCGGGATCATTGTTCCCAGGTTCGCGTTTGAGCTTCCGGGTTATGGCAAGGTGTCTCCAGGGGCGGGTTGGAGGATCAAGCGGGGAGAGAGGAATTATCTGGTGGTCTCGCCAAGCGGGGAACGATACAGCTATCCGAGGAACGATTGATCGGTTGATAGGAGTGGTCAAGGGAGACAACCTGGTTGCTCGGTTTGGGGGAATGGTATAAAATAGATTATTAAATTCCCAAGGGGGGTAAAATGGCAAAAGCGGATAAGGTAATAATCACGGCGGCATTGGCCGGCGCGGGCACCACCAAGAACAATAACCCGGCGGTCCCCTACACGCCGGAGGAGTTCGCGGAGGAGGCCTATCGGTGCTGGAACAGCGGGGTGAGTATAGTGCATATTCACGCCAAGGATCCCAAGACCGGGAGCGGCAACCCGGACCTGAAGGTGATCAAGGGGGTGGTGGACGCGATCCGGGCCAAAGCTCCGGAGCTGATTTTGAATTTGAGCACGGCGATCGGGCCGGGGGTGACTCCGGAGCAGAGGATCGCTCCGACGGAGACCTTCAAGCCGGATATGGCGAGCTTGAACCCCAACACCATGAATTTCGCGATCGCGGACCATAAGTCGGGCAAGATTT
This sequence comes from uncultured delta proteobacterium, assembly GCA_903930515.1. Classification (GTDB taxonomy): domain Bacteria; phylum RBG-13-61-14; class RBG-13-61-14; order RBG-13-61-14; family DRUE01; genus CAIYYW01. The sequence continues at coordinate 12,294 of CAIYYW010000194.1, forward strand.
TCGCGGAGATCGTTTTTCTGAACACCTTCAAGATGCTGGAAGAGTTCGCGCGGAAGATGAAGGCCGCGGGGGTGAAGCCGGAATTGGAGGCCTATGATCCGGGCGGACTTTGGAACGCGCTGTTGATCCGGAAACAGGGGGATGTGTTCGAGGAGCCGATGCACTGGCAATGCGTGTTCGGGGTTGCGGGCGGAATGGTTTACACCCCGGAAACCTTGAACCTGATGGTGAGCCTGATCCCGAAGGGACATACCTGGTCAACCTGCGGCGTCGGTCCCAACGAGTTCCCGGCCATTATGCAGGCATGCATTATGGGCGGGCATATGCGGATCGGGTTGGAGGATAATGTAAGGGTTCCGGGCGGGGCTTTGGCCAAGGGAAGCTGGGAGCAGGCGGAATGGGCGGTTAAGATCGCGCAGATTATAGACCGGGAGGTTGCCAGTCCGGCCGAGGCCAGGGAGTTGCTCGGGTTGCGGCCAAAGGGATAAAAATTAAAATGGAGATTGAGTCTGTTTCAGGAGGTTGGTGGTGGCAAAGATCAAGGCGCTGAAGGACAATGAAATTTTCCGAGCTTTCTCCGACAAGGAGATTGCGACGCTCGCGACCTATGTTGAGGAAAAACATTATTCTGCGGGCACTCCCCTGTTCTACGAAAATATGAAGGGCGAGGCGATGTATATCATTGCCAGCGGCCAGGTGAAGCTGAGCAAGATGCTGGCGGAGGGGGAAGAGCGGACCCTGGCGGTGATGGGCCCGAGCGATTATTTCGGCGAGAACGCCCTGCTTGAGGAAGGGAACCGGACGGTCACGGCGATTGTGGCCGCGGACAGCCAGGTCCTGGTGATCAAGCGGAGCGGTTTCCGCAAGCTGCTGGAGGACGAGCCGAAATTGGCGCTGCAGGTTATCCTGGGGATGTATCAGATTTTATCCAGCCGGATCCGCAAGGCCTCTCCGAAAATGCAGCAGATGATTATGGAGGCGGGCAGATGAGGCTCAGGGCCGGTCGCGGTCTCTGCGGGATGATCCCGCTTTTGCTGCTTGCGGCCTGCCATGGGCAAAAGGCGGAAAGCGCGGCTGCGGTTCATTTGCCCGGATATTGGTTCCAACTGATCCTGATCGTGGTCCCGCTCTTCATCCTTCTGGTCAAGGGCCTGATGGACCTGGCCGGGCTCAAGGACAGCCTGTTGGGGTTGGGCAGCCAGACCCGCCGGGTCATCTCTCGGCTGGAGGATCTGGAGGAAAAAATAAAAGCGTTGGAAAAACCGGGCAAGTCGCACACGGAAAAGGAAGAATAAGATGGAAATCATCGGGATGGTGCTTCTGATCGGAACCTTCCTGCTCGGCCTGGCCGCGGTTTATGTGTTTCTGCAATACCTGGACCTGCTGAAATCGGTTCGCGTTTTTCAAACGGAAATCCTGGAAAAGTTGACGAACCTGGAAAAAAATGTCGGGACATCGCTCAAAATGGAGCAAGGGGCGGGGAAAGAAAAAACCGCGGAAAAGGGCGCAAACTGAGGAGATCAAATGGAAATGGTGGTCTGGGTCTTGGTCGGACTGCTGGTGAGCGGCGAGGTTTATTATTATCTGTATCGCAAGCAGACGGAGCGGCGCGAGCAGAAGCTTAAGGATTTCATCCTGGACGACGAAAGACTGCGCGATCTTTACCAGGAATTCAACAAGCAAAAACCGGGAGCGTCAATCCATGAATGAAATCCCCCCTTCCTTGAAAGAAGGTTTTCCGGACCAGGGGCGGGTGGTCTTTTTAGATCACGCCGCGGTCAGCCCGCTCACCCGGCGCGCCAAATCCAAAGTCCAGGAGTTTTTGGAACAGGCCGTTGATCCCGCCAAAATTGACTGCGCGGAATTTATGCGCCAGGTGGAAAGCGCGCGGGAAAGCTGCGGCCAACTGATCGGCGCCAACGCCGATAGTGTGGCGTTTGTCCGGTCCACTTCCCACGGCATCTCAATCGTCGCCTCGGGCCTGAAATGGAAACCCGGCGACAATATCGTCACCTACAACCAGGAATTCCCGGCCAACATCTATCCCTGGCTCAATTTAGTCCGGCAGGGAGTGGAAGTGCGGATGATCCGGGACCGCGAGGGCAGGGTATTGGTGGAAGATTTAGAGAAGCTGATCAATTCCAGAACCCGCCTGGTCGCGATCAGCTCGGTCCAGTTCACCAACGGCTTCCGGATGGACCTTAACGCCCTGTCTCTGCTCTGCCGCAAAAAAGGGGTCTTGCTGCTGGTGGACGCGATCCAGTCGCTCGGGATTGTGCCGTTCAGTCTCAAGGAAACCCCGGTGGATTTCTTGGCCGCGGACGGTCATAAATGGCTGATGGGTCTGGAGGGACTGGGGATCCTTTATGTCAACCCCGGGCTGATGGATCAACTGGACCTGAAGGTGGTGGGCTGGAACAGCGTGAACAATGCCCGGGATTTTTTGAATTACAAACTGGAGCTGAGGCCGGACGCGAGGAGGTTTGAGGAAGGCAGTTATAACAACATTTCCATCATCGGCCTGGGAGCTTCCGTCTCGCTCCTGCTGGAAACCGGAATAGACCTGCTCTTCTCCCGCAGCCTGGAGATCACGCAGTTTCTGGCGGAAGAACTGGTCAAACTGGGCGCCAGGATTATCAGCCCAATGGAGCCGGAATCAAGGAGCGCGATCCTGAGCATAGCTCCGGCGCAGGGGAACCTGGAAGAGATCTGGTCCCGCCTCAAAGACCGCGAGGTGGTCTGCTCGGTCCGGGCCGGAGCCATCCGCCTGGCCCCGCACGGATACAATACTATTTCCGATGCCGAGAAATTCTTGAATGCCTGGAAAGAAGTCGCCGGATAAAATTCGCGCCGATCTCCTGCAAATCTATCAGGCCCTGCTTGATCATTTCGGGCATCGCCACTGGTGGCCGGGAGAGACCCCCTTTGAGGTGATGATCGGAGCCATCCTCACCCAGAGCACCAACTGGAAAAATGTGGAACGCGCTATTGCCAATTTGAAAAATCGGGATTTGCTCAGCCCGGGGAAAATGGCGGAATTGGATTTGGCGGCCCTGGCCTCCCTGGTCCGGCCCAGCGGTTACTTCAATCAAAAAGCCCTCAAGCTCAAGGCATTCCTTAAATTCTTCCTCGCTCCGCCCATTTCCGGCTCAATCAAAAAAATGAAACGAATCCCATCCCCGCTGATGCGACAGAGGCTCCTCTCAGTCAAGGGTATCGGACCGGAAACCGCGGACTCCATTCTCCTTTACGCCCTGGACCAGCCGGTCTTTGTCATTGACGCTTATACCCGAAGGATTTTCACCCGGCTGGGACTTGCGCCCGAAAAAATCAGCTATCAAGACCTGAGAAATTTTTTTGAGCAAAACCTGCCCCGCAGGGCCGCCCTGTACAACGACTATCACGCGCAACTGGTTGAGCTGGGAAAGAATTATTGCCGCAAAAAGCCGCTCTGCGCAGCCTGCCCGCTGGCTTCTTCCGAACTGTGCGCGAGACTTTAGTCTCGCAGCCGCTTGCCGCGCACTTCGTTTCAGAGGTTCTGATCTATAAACGCCTTGAGCGATTCCTTGGGTTGGGCCCCAACCGTCTGGGCCTTGAGCTTGCCCTCCTTGAAAAAAAGCA
>CAIYYW010000195.1 GCA_903930515.1 uncultured delta proteobacterium
ACGGCTTGGTGATGTAATCGCTCGCGCCCTGGTCCAAAGCCTTGACCTTGAGTTTGACATCCTCCGCCCCGGTCAACATAATCACCGGGATGTCATTGAACTCCGGCCTCGCCCTCTTCATACTCAGGAACTTGAACCCGTCTATCCCCGGCATCATCACATCGCACAAGACTATATCCACTTCCTTGTTGAGCAGGATCTTGAACCCTTCAATCCCGTCGTTGGCCTCCAGGTATTGGTCAAACAGGTTGGCCTGGCTCAAAATCTGCTTCACCTCGGCTTGAGCCTTCCGGTCATCGTCTATGATTAAAGCCGTTTTTGACATCTTGATTCCAGTCTTGCTTACTTCAGGATCCTGAACAATTCCCGGAAATTGTCCGCCAAGTCCGGCAACAGGTATAGGTATTTAATCCCGATTTGATATTGGTATTCCCCGCCCGAACCATCCAAGGCGTTGGCCCAGATCACCTCCGCCGGGATCACCGAAAACTTGCGCAACCCCGGTAGCTTGACGATGATCCCCAGGCTCTTGCCCGGAGAAAATTCCACCGGAGACCTCAGGCACGCCCCGGAAAGGGAAAAATTGTCCGTCCGGGCCTCAAAGACCTGATATTCCCCGAGACAAGATACCTTGAGCGGGTAGCTAGCTCTTGGGCATCGCCTTTTGTGCTCAAATGCTTGAGCCATCTATGGCTTTAATTCTAACTGACAGGAATGCCCCCGTCAACTTGGGGGGAATTGGCGAAAAACGAGAAGCGAACCGCGAGCAGCGAATTCCCCGCATCGCTAATTTCCTATACAATGGAACCGGGACTTGGCTGGTTTGAATATGACCCCTGACAAAAAGCGGCTCACCTTATTCGAGGCATCCGCGGTGATCGCCGGGCTCGGGATCGGCGGCGGCATCATGGCCGTGCCCTATCTCTCCTCCCGGAACGGTCTCATCCCCATCCTCGTCATCCTCGCCGCCGCCTATCTCATCAGCGTCCTGCTTCACCTGATGGTCGCGGAAATGGCCCTGCGCGATCCCGGCCGGAGCCAGCTGGTGGAGTTGTTCGGCAAATACCTGTTTAATGGCCGCCTCGGCTCGGTCCTGACTTGGGCCTTTTTCGGTCTCATCGTGTTCAGCTTTTACTCGCTTTTGGCCGGATATGTGGCCGGGTGCGGAGAGGTGCTCAAGGAGTTGCTCGGGATTCCCTTATGGGCGGGAGAGTTGATCGCCTACGCCGCGGCCTCGGGAGTGGTCTTCTTCGGACTCAAAGCCGTGGGCTTGAGCGAAAAATATTCCATCCTAGGCTTCGGCGTGATCATGGCCGTGCTCGCCGGCGGGTCGCTCGGACACCCGCTCCATCCGATCCCGCTTTTTTCCGACAACCTCCGGGCCGGGCTCGCGCTCTACGGAATGATCATGTTCAGCTTCGCCTGTTTTTTTTCCATCCCGCAGGCCATTGAGGGCTTGATCTGGAAACCGAAGCTGGTGCCCTGGTCCGTGCTGATCGGGATCGGCATCAACCTGGTTTGCATCCTGGCCATAACCCTGATGGCGCTTTCCCTTTCCAAGCAAGTCACCCCGGTCGCCGTGATCGGCTGGGGTAAGGAAGTGGGCGGATGGGTGCTCATCCTCGGATCTGTTTTCGCCCTCCTCGCCATGCTCACCAGCTATTGGGCCGTGTCCTATGCCCTGGCCGTGATCATTCAGCAGCGGCTGAAATGGCCATACCGCCTATCCTGGCTTTCCGCCACCTTGCCCTCTTTAATCATCGCCCTCTCCGGCATCACCGGGTTCCTCGGATTCATGAGAATCACCGGCGGAGCCATGGCCGTGATGGTCGCGATCATGGTAATCCCGGCGCTGCGCAAATCAAGGAAACTCGCTCCGGCCGGAGAAACCGCTTTCAGCCTGGGTTCTTGGGGCGGAATTTTTTTCCAGATTATCGTCATCCTCGCCTATATTTTGATGGCTTTGGGTTCGGTGGTTTCCATAAAATAAATTCCCGGTTTGTCGGCAATAGCTTTATCTGATATTTTTAAAAA
>CAIYYW010000196.1 GCA_903930515.1 uncultured delta proteobacterium
AGCGTCTGTAAGATACTTGAAGGCGGCAAAGAAGCTTTTGACAGACGAAGGAAGAAGTACAACATCAAATAGAATTCCTGGGGTCACTTCTCTAGGTCCCGCCCAAATGCGGGATCAATCCCCCTAATGGTTCCACGGTTCCCCCGGTCCGGATTTGCTACACCAGGATTCAGCCCGGTGTGTCCCGCGCAATACGCGGGATCACTTCTTCGCGCTTGGTTTCCCGGAGGAGGGGGTCTGACACTCGTGTCAGAGACAAGGTGGGCAAGCTATTCGCCGGGGTTGAATTTGGGGGGCGGAAGGATTATGATATTGGTCAAGGAGCAAGCCGATGAAGAAAGAGTTGATTGTGGTTGATCCCAAGATCATGATGGGCAAGCCGGTGATCAAGGGCACGCGGATTCCGGTGGAATTGATCCTGGAAAAGCTGGCGATGGGGGAGAGCGAGGCCCAGATCCTGGCGGAGCATCCGCGCTTGACCCGCGCGGCAATCCATACCGCGCTGGCGTTTGCGGCCAAGACCCTGCGGGCCGATGTGGTCTATCCGGTTTCCGGAGTCGGCGATTGAAATTTGTCCTGGACGAAAGCGTAGATGCGCCGATCGCGGTCCGTTTGAGGGAGGACGGGCATAAGGTAATTTGCATTTGGGAAACCTCCCGGAGCGCTTCGGACGATCAAGTTTTGTCCCTGACCAATCAGCATCGGGCGATTCTGATCACCGCGGACCGGGATTTTGGCGAGTTGGTCTTCCGTCTGAAAAAGGCCCATTTTGGAGTGATCTTGATCCGGCTGAGCGGATTGCCGCTCCAGGAAAAAGTTGCCATTGTCTCGCGGGTGATTTCGGAGCACGGCGAAAGGCTTTCCGAGGCATTTACGGTAGTTAAGCCCGGCTTGATCAGAATCCGGGTTGGCTCATAATCGCGTCCGATCCCACGGATTTCATCTTCCATCCGCTACCTAACTGCCCACAGCAATCCATTTTTCCTTTGCGACTTTGTTGTTATAATGCTCATAAGGAGAAAGCACAATGAATTGGACCTACATTGAGGACCTGGGCAAGCATGTCGGCAAGGAAGTGGAGCTGCGGGGATGGGTGCATCATCGGAGGAGTTCGGGCAAGTTGCATTTTTTGGTGCTGAGGGACGGGACCGGGATCAGCCAGGCGGTGATTTTCAAGGGAGATGTCAGTCCGGAAGTTTTTGAGTTGGCGGACAAGCTGTCTCTGGAAAGCTCGGTGATTGTGAAGGGGACGGTCCGGGAGGATCAGAGATCGCCGGGCGGGTTTGAAATCGGGGTCAAGGATTTAATCCTGGTGCATCAGGCCGAGCCATATCCGATCCAGCCCAAGGAGCACGGGGTGGATTTCCTGCTCACGCATCGGCATCTCTGGCTCCGCTCTCCCAAGCAGACCGCGCTGATGCGGATCCGGGACGAGGCGATCAAGGCCTGCCGCGATTTTTTGGACCGGCGTGGATTTATAATGCTGGACGCGCCTATTTTCACTCCGGCCGCTTGCGAGGGCACCAGCACCTTGTTCCAGACCGATTATTTCGGGATGCCGGCATACCTGACCCAGTCCGGGCAGCTTTATATGGAGGCCGGGGCTTTTGCCTTGGGAAGGGTGTATTGCTTCGGGCCATGCTTCCGGGCGGAAAAGAGCAAGACCCGCAGGCATCTGACCGAGTTCTGGATGCTGGAGCCGGAAGCGGCCTGGTATCATCTTTCGGATATGATGGACCTGGCCGAGGATTTGGTCTGCTATCTTGTGGAGAGGGTTCTGGAGAAAAAAAAGCGGGAGTTGATAATTCTGGAGCGGGACATTTCAAAGCTGGAACAGGTCAGGAAGCCTTTTCCCAGGATCACTTATGACGAGGCTTTGAAAATCTTGGAGGGGAAGGGGATCAAGATTGAATGGGGAAACGATTTGGGAGGGGACGAGGAAACGGTGATGAGCCTGAACTATGACAGGCCGGTGATGATCCATCATTACCCGTCTCAGATCAAGGCCTTTTATATGGCAAGGGACGAGCAGAGGCCGGAGTTGGCGCTGGGCGTGGATATGCTCGCGCCCGAGGGACACGGCGAGATCGTGGGAGGCGGGGAGCGGGAATGGAGATATGAGGAGCTGACCCGGCGGATTAAGGAAAATAACCTGCCCCAAGAGGCCTTTGAATGGTATCTGGATTTGCGCCGGTTCGGGGCAGCGCCTCATTCCGGATTCGGCCTGGGCTTGGAGCGAACTCTGGCCTGGATTTGCGGCATCCATCATATCCGGGAGACGATTCCTTTTCCGCGCATGCTGGAGCGGATTTATCCGTAATTCATTTATCTCCGCATAGGCGCCGTTCGGCCCCTTCCCTCCAACCCCCTTGTCTTGGCCGGACGCGCTTTCCAATAATCTCTGATATAATCTTTCTGATGCCGGGATCAAATCAGTTTCTTTCCCGCAAAACCATTTTTGCGTTTCTGGCGCCGGCTTTTATTTTAATCTCGGTGTTCCTGGTTTTCCCGGCCTTCTGGGTGATTTACCTGGGGCTGACCGATCAGGCCCTGACCGGGATCAAGGCGGTTCTGCCCTCGTTCGTGTTCCTGAAAAATTTCCGGGTCGCGCTCGGCGACCGCTTTTTTTACAACGCCCTGAAAATCAGTTTCATCTTCTGCTTGGGCTCGGCCTGGCTGGGACAGGCCCTGCTCGGGCTGGTGCTCGCGATATCCCTTTACGAGTTGAAGGGCTTCTGGAGGAATTTCGTCAGCGGCGCCGCGGTGTTGGCCTGGATCATTCCCGAAGTGGTGGTGGCCTATCTCTGGATCGCTTTTCTGGACAAGGATTTCGGACTGCTCAACCAGATGCTCGGGGCGGTCGGGTTCAGCCGGATCAACTGGCTCTACACCCACCCGCTGCTGGCGATCGTGATCTTCAATACCTGGCGCGGGACCGCCTTCTCCCTGCTCCTGTTCAGCTCCGCCCTGGAGACCATCCCGCCCGCGTTCATTGAATCCGCCAAGGTGATGGGCGCCAGCCTGATCCAGAGATTCTTCCAGATCATCCTGCCCCAGATCCGAGCCATCCTCCTCACCGACCTGATCCTGATCACGCTCTGGACCTTCAATGTCTTCACCCCCTTCCTGCTCACCGGAGGAGGGCCCAGCTTCCGCTCCGAAATTCTCCCGATCTACATCTGGCGCACCAGCTTTAAATATTTCAAGCTCGGATACGGCTCCTCCGTAAGCTCCATCCTGCTCCTGATCAACCTCGGCTTCGCCCTTCTCTACCTGCTCGCGCGAGGGAGGAAAAAACATGCCTAAATACGGACGGGCGGTCTTGCTGATCTTTTTGACCCTGATCGCGCTCTGGTTCCTCCTGCCCCTGCTCTGGCTTTTGGTCACCCCCTTTTCCAAAGAGCCTTCGCTCGGGATCAGCCTGACCGTTCCGACCTTGAAAAATTTCTACGAACTTGCCCAGGCCAAGACCGCCCTGCTCGCCTTCAAGAACAGCCTGATTATTTCCATCGGATCGGTCGCGTTGGTGGTCCTGCTCGCAAGCCTGGCCGGTTACGCCTTGAGCCGGAGCGAGTTTATCGGAAAAGACGCCCTGATCACCCTGCTGCTGATCTTCTCCAGCGTGGTCACCGGGGTCGCGGCCATGGTCCCGATCTACGCCCTCTGCCAGAAACTACACCTGATTGACAGCCTGCTCGCAGTGGTCCTGGTGTTCTCCGCCGGGTTCCTACCAACCGCCATCTTCATCCTCAAGGATTTCATTGACCGCGTGCCCAGGGCCTACGAAGAAGCGGCCTTGGTGGACGGGAGCCGCGGGACAGATTTGTTCGGCAGGATCGTGTTCCCGCTGATCGGTCCGGGAGCCGCGGTGGTGGCCGTGCTCTGCTTCGTGAACATCTGGAGCAACTTCCTGGTCCCGTTCATCCTGATCCGGACCAACCGCAAGGCCCCGATCTCTATCGCCATCTACCAGTTCTTCACCGAGGTCGGCATCCCCAGGATCGGACTGATCTCAGCCTACTCCCTGATCTACGCGCTCCCGGTGCTGGTGATTTATTTCTGGGTAAGCAAAAAATACGGGTTCGGATTCTTCGGAGGGTTGAAGGGATGAATAGAATCGGGACTAACTTGTCCTTCGTAGCTTTAGCGAAGGAGGAAGTCGCTCGCGCGAAGAGGTCAAGGGCTACGCCCTTGTCGCGCCTGATCCTGTCATCCTGTCACGACAAAGTCGAGACAGGAGAGGAGCGAGACAGGACGCTCGCATCCGCCTCCGCTCGGATTACCGAGCTATGGCGGACAGGCATTAAGGAGTTAAAATGAACTGGATTGTTTTTGAAAATACGGGCAAGAAATTCGGGAATAAATGGACCATCTTTGACCTGAACCTCAGGATAGAACAGGGAGAGTTCTTCACCCTGCTCGGCCCGAGCGGATGCGGCAAGACCACCACCCTGAGATTGATCGCCGGTTTGGAAACCGCGGACCAGGGTAAAATATTTATCGCCGGGAAAGATGTCACCGCGGTCCCTCCCCAGGAGCGCCGGGTGGCGATGGTGTTCCAGAACTACGCGCTCTATCCGCATATGACGGTCGCCGGTAATATCGCGTATCCCTTGAAGGTGCGCCGGTTTCCGAAAGAGGAACAGGAGAAGCGGGTGAAGGAAACCGCGGGCCGGCTCCGGATCGGGCATCTGCTTGAGCGGATGCCCAGTATGATTTCCGGCGGGGAGCAGCAGCGGGTCGCGGTTGCCCGGGCAATGGTCCAGCAGCCCAATGTGTTCCTGTTTGACGAGCCGCTCTCAAACCTTGATGCGAGGCTGAGACTTGAG
>CAIYYW010000197.1 GCA_903930515.1 uncultured delta proteobacterium
ACCCTCGGTTACATTGATTTTCTTTTCGATATCGTTTTTATTTCCGCCGTGGTGCATGTAAGCTTCGGTGTCTATTCCTATATGACACTTTTCTATTTATTCCCTATTTTTTTCTTATCAATTGTCATTCGTAACAAGAAAATATTTCTTTTTCCCATGATAGCAGCGATATTTTACGGAATAGTGTTGTTTATCAATGGATCATTATTTGAAAGCGAAAATATCCTTAATTTGTCTCTGCACACCTTTTCATTTTTTCTGATAGCCTTTGCCGGGAATAATCTAAAGGAGAAGCTGGATAAGCAAGAAAATTATATTAAACGCCTTGAAGAAGAAAAGATAAAGATGCAGGGATATGAGAGGCTCTATCGTGTGAGTGCTGATCTCGCGCACGAATTGAGAAATCCCCTTGCTGCTATTTCGGCTGTGGCCCAGTTTCTGAAGGAGGGAAAGAATAGCAACGACTTTGTCGAAATGCTCAGTACCGAGACAGCGCGGTTGTCGAATCTTGTTAACGATTTTTTGATGTTTTCGAGACCAGCGGATGCTCCCAAAGAAGAGGTAGATTTGTCTGATATGATGAGGATCATCATTTCGCGGAATGATAACGGTAAACAAATAGTGTCGGATATTGAAGATGGTATCATTATTTCAGCAAACCGGATGTTAATTGAGGTGGCACTGACCAATGTAGTCAAAAATGCTATGGAGGCGGCACAGTCAGCTGTGTTTGTGAAACTCAATAGACTGTTTTCTGATATGAGAAGAAATAAAAGAGAAGTTATTTTAGAAGTTGAAGACGACGGGCAGGGCATCGACAAATCGATTAGAGACCGGATTTTCGAGCCTTTTTTTACGACCAAGCCGAATGGCACCGGCCTCGGACTTGCGATCACGTATCGTGTTATAACAAGTTTCGGTGGTTATATTGTCGCTGATGTGTCGTCTCATGGCGGCGCGAAGTTGACCATTGTTTTGCCGGATGAAAACAGACAAAACGAAAAGGACGGACGCTGACATATGAGGGCATTGATTGTTGATGATGAGATAAACATCCGTAAAGTTTTGAGAGTGATACTCGAAGAGAGCGATTTTGAGGTCCACGAGGCTGCAAATGTTTCTGATAGTGTCATAACAATAAAGGAAAATTATTTTGACGTAGCGATCATCGATATCAGGTTGCCGGATGGATCAGGTATCGATGTGCTCAGGACGATAAAAGAGAATAGCCCTGCAACAGTCGTATTGGTAATTACTGCCTTTGCGTCAACTGAAACCGCTGTTGAGACTATGAAAGCCGGGGCTTATGATTATGTGACGAAACCTTTCAATCTCGATGAGATCAGGATAATCCTCAAGAATATCAGCGAAAAAATATTGCTCGAAAACAGGGTCAAAGAACTTCAGCAATATGCTGATGAGTATCAGAACATGATCGGCAAATCCGAGGCCATGCAGCGGCTTTTCAAAGTAATTGATAAAGTGGCACCATTTGATTCCCATATATTGATTATCGGTGAGAGTGGTTCCGGAAAGGAACTTGTCGCAAAGGCTCTGCATAACGGAAGCAGGAGGGCCAATAAGCGGCTCGTGGCCATAAACTGCGCGAGCTTGCCTTCGGAACTTCTTGAAAGCGAGCTTTTCGGATATTCTAAAGGTGCTTTTACCGGCGCCTATGCCTCCAAGAGGGGTTTGATAGAGGATGCAGACGGCGGGACTCTATTTTTAGACGAGATCGGCGAGATGCCGCTTTCTCTTCAGGCAAAACTGCTGAGGTTTCTCGAGGACAAGAAGATCAGGCCCCTGGGAAGCGGAAAAGAGATTGATGTTGATGTCAGAGTCGTCGCAGCAACTAATAAAACATTCAGGGAGTTGATCGAAAGGGGGGAGTTTAGAGAAGATCTTTACTACAGACTTTCGACATTCGAATTAATGGTTCCTTCATTACGGGAACGGCGTGAAGATGTCCCTATTCTTGCCGACCATTTTATAAAGCTTTTTTCGAGAAAATTCGAAAAAAAGATTACGAAAGTGGATCCGGGTTTTATGGACTATATAATGCAGAGTGAATTACGTGGCAATGTAAGGGAGCTGAAAAATATCATTGAGCGGATGCTCATCCTTTCCAGCGGCGAGGTGGTTACCCTCAAAGACCTTCCGCCCGGAATTATGATGGGGGAAGGGGATACCGCGGTCAATGTTTTTTCCCAGCCCAAACTCAAGGACGCCCGGAAAATTTTTGAAAGACAGTTCATCCTGCGCCAGTTGATTGAGCATAATTACGATGTCCCGGCCACCGCGGAATCGCTCGGGATGGACCGCACCACCCTCTACCGGAAAATGAAACAGCTCGGGATCAATCCCGAGGAGATGGAGCCGGATAAAAATACCGAGTCCAAGAGCTCTTCTTAAAAATTGCGAGCAGGGTTAAAAAAATCATCGGCAGACCGAACCCGTAAAACTGGCCCAATCCGATTCTCCAACTCCAGGGGCGGAACACGAATTTTAAATGGTGCCGGCCCGGATTAACCCGCACCGCTCGGAACAGATACTGGGCGCGATAAATCCGGATCGGTCCGTCATCCAGAATTGCCTGCCAGCCCGGAAGATTTGCGTCCGTCATAATCAGCCAGGCCGGTTTTTCCAGATTCACCTCAATCTCCACCAGGTCGGTCTCGTCCCGCAAAATCTCAATGCGATCCCGCTCAGCCGGGCCCGCGGTCTTTAGCTCCGGTTCCTGCCCGGGATTTTTTCCAATCAAGAAAATTTGTTCCCGGGAAAATTTTCCCTCCCGGATCAGGCTCAGGGCTTGTCCTTCGGTCTCCACCCATTCAATCTTCCGGGTCAGGAAAAATCTGGAAACTTTATTAACTCGCTCATAGAGAAAAGGCCCGGAGTCGTCCAGCAAACGATAGTTCGGGTCAGGTTCGCCCGCCAGTTCCAGCGACCCGAAAACCGAATAATCCTGAACGGAATTTCCCTTCGGGCCGGGCAGGGTCGCGAGTCGGATCGTCATCCGCTCCGGAATCATCGCCGGATATTCTCGCCAGCCGGCTCGTTCCGATTCCGGATCACAGTAAAAGCGATAGAAAAGCAGGCGCGCTCCGGTTTCCGATCGGCCCAGAATAATAAATTCCGCGCCATCGGATCTGGAATCCGTTCCGGGCTGAATCCCGGTTTCAAAAATCAGTTCGCCGGGGCCGATCGGCTGATCCGGCTGAAGCCGGCCGGGAGGATGAATTAAAATCCCGGCCCGGGTTTTTCCCCCGAGCGAAAAATCGTTCCGGGCGAAATAATTCCGGGCCGGCGCCAGCAATTTCCCGGCTTGGAATTGATCAAGCAGGCTGAAGTTCCCCTGCCGATGATTGCTCAGCAAGTATCCGAAAAGCAAATCCTGTCCCGGGGAAGAAATTTTATCCAGCTTCAACGGCAAATAAAATCTCCCCTGTTCCAGAAAATCCCGGACCGCCTCGCCTTGATCTTTCCATTGATTGAGCGCGGAGAGAAACTCGTAATATGGCCGCGGGTAGAGCGAACCTCGCTCGCGGAGGTCCCGGAGCTGAAAAATCGACGCGGTATCCGGGGGTAGAATATTTTGATCCGGGCTGTAAAATCGCCAGCGATGAGCGTCCAACTCAACCCGGTCCAGAAATTTCGGCCGCTGAATCTTAAAGGCTTCCGGGCCGTAAAACGGCGAGGTCAGGACGAAGCAGGAAAAGAGTTCCAGGCTGGAAATCAGCGTTAAGGAAACCGCGATCCATTCGGTTTTTTTGGAGCGGGAAAGGCGCCAGGATAAAATCAGAAGCATCAGGGAGGCGATCAAGAAAGCCGAAATGGGGAGCAAAAAATGCCTGGTGGGCAAATGGCCGCGGAACCGGAAGAAATGAAGGAATAGCCAGAGCGATATGCCGGCGAGCAGGACAAAATAGGCTTTGAGCTTTTGCCCGTTTTTGATCTGGTCCAGGCCGAATCCGGCCGCGATCACCACCGAGAGCGCCATTACCGGCTGAAGATACCGGAAGTTTTGAAGTCGGTTGATAAAGAAAATGGAGGACAAAGAATGGAAGCCGGGCAAGCCGAATAAAATTCCCGCCAGAAACAAGGAAAACAGCCAGAAGAAAACAAGGATGCCGGCGGATTTTTTCAGGTTAAGGATGGAGAAGAGCGCCAGCGAGACCAGGAAAAATCCCAGGTAGGAGGGAACCACCATAAACGGAAGGAATTCGGCGCTGAAATGGCGCGGCGGGCTTAGCCAGGGATCAAAAATCGGGGTGAAAAGCGCGATCAGATGATTGAGGTCAAAATAAAGTCTTCCCAGTCCTTCCGGATGATAACTCCATCCCTGAAAGACCGCTTCCAGCACCCGGGGAAACGCCGGATGAATCAGAAAAGTGAGCAGGAAGAGGAAAAACGCCAGAAAGATCCGGGGACGGGCTTGGGGGAAGATTTTGTCCGGATCAGATATTTTCTCGGCCGCGGAAAAAAAAGCAAAGGCGAAAATATAAATTTCAAAGGCAAAAACCGGCTCGGGATGAAAGCCTCCGAGTTGGAGAAATTTGATTCCGAGATAGCAGAGCAAATCGCTTAATTTCAGATTACGGAACAGGCGGATCAGGAAGAGCAAGGTGAGCGGGAAAAACATCTCCACATTAAGGTCGACAAAGTTATGGAATTGGCGGAAGTATCCGCTGAACATATATCCGATTGCCGAGAACAGCCCGGCGAGATGGGAAAGCCCTAGACCCCGGGCCAGCAGGTAGGTAAAAAATCCCAGCAGGATGAATTTTAAAAGCAGGGCGAATTCAAATCCCGAATCCGTTCCCCACAGAAAGGACAGGAGCTTGATCGGATGAAAGATCGTGGCGGCCGTGGCCATCACCAACGGCGAGCCGAACCCGCGATAGGGGTCCCAAAGGGCGAATTTGCCCTGCTGAAGCGCGGAGGCCTCAACCCGGTCACCCGGATAAAAAAGCTGAACCGGAATCGGATCCCAGACAATTTCAAAAAGCATTTTTTTTCCTGAAATCCAGCGGGTGCTGAAGGCAAGCGTGGCCAGCAAAGACAGAATCAGGAATGCGCTCAGATATTGCCTTTTCGGAATTGCTCTTAACGAGACCATCAATTTATTATATCCGCTCGCGCCTTCTGCTCCAAAAACCAATCTCGTGGGGCGCGACATTCCGGTCGCGCGAACTAGAACGCCCCGCTTTGTCTTTTTAAAAGGAGTTTCAGGGCATTGGATTTGATCTGGTTGCGGAGGTTCTGGGACTTGGCGATTACCGCGAGCTGGCGCTGGTTGAGGCCGTTCAAAAGGGTGAGCGCAAGCGGGAGCGAGGTTTTGGGATGGACCACCATCTGGTACCGGATTTCCTCGTTCTGCCCCCAGGACGCGTTGCGGGACAGTTCGGAGATGATTTCTGCGGTGATTGAGGGATGCTTGAACATCTGGAGCACTTCTCCCGCGGTCAGATGCGGGTTCTGGATGATGAACCGGAACAGCATCCGGTCGCCTTCCTGGATCAGGATGGAGAGCGCCTTGCGGTTGCCGCGCCTGGCCAGGGAAATCTTCTCGAGCTTGCTCAGCTTCCGGACCGCCTGGTAGAGGTTGGACATATCCATCCCGGCGAGGGAAATCTTCTTCTCAATCGCCTTGACTTCCTCTTCCGAATCCGGCTCCGGGTCCAGCGCATTCAATTCTTTGTCCGCCGGCCCAGCCTCTCCCGCTTCCGGCTCGGCCGTGGGTTCCGGCTCAGGCTCCGGCGGCGCCGCGGCCGGGATTTTCTCTTGTAACTGTTTGAGCCAATCCGCGTTTTCCTCAAGATTAAGCGCGACCCCCGCGGGAAAAATCGCGACCACTTCGGCCCGGGCCGGGACCGGGTTTTCTATTCCGGGCAGTCGGAGTTCCACCTGAATTTTTTTCCGCAACTCGAGTTGGAATTCTCCGGGAAGGAACAGGCCGAAATTTTTCAGGTTGGACTCAAACTCCTGCCGGAACTCATCCCAGTTGGAAAAATTTCGCTCCAGTTTATCCATCAGCCCTTCAGGCCCTGCGCTTCCAGCTCCCGTTTGGCTTCCCGGCAATTGGCGTTGCACCGGAGCGCTTCGCGGAACTCCTGGATCGCCTGATCTTTTTTGCCTTCATCCTTGAGGATTTTTCCCAGGAACACATGCACGGAATCCATATTGGGGTTCATCTTGATCGCCTGCCGGATCTTTCCCTTGGCCATTTCCCTGCGCGATTCCAGCTTGAACTCCGGGTTGGAATAGATGCTCCAGCCCAGGTATCCGAAGTATTCCGGCTCGTCCGGCCGGAGCTCCACCGCTTTTTCAAACATCTTCTGAGCATTCCCCCAGTCCCGGGCCCGGACCGATTTGATCCCTTCCTGGAGATATTTCTCCGCCTCCAGTCCTCGCGAGGGAGCTCCCGACTTTTCCGGAGGCCGCAGCTTGGCCAGGTATTGCTCCCGCCGCTCCTGGTTCCGGAGCGACTCGTAGGCCTTGATGATCTCGGTATTGATCTCCTCCAGTTTCATTTCCAGCTCCGGGTCCATCCGGGCGGAAAAGTTTGCCCGCTCAAATCCATTCATCCGGTCCCGATAGGCCTGTTCCACTTCCGGGTCCTGCGCGGATTGCTCCACCCCGAGCAGGCCGAAATAATTCATCCCTTTCATCTGGAGATAAAACTCCCCGATCTGGTCCGGGGATTCTTTTTCCTCTTCCGTCTCCTCCATCTCAACCGCTTCCGGCGCCTCCGCGGAAATCACGATCCCTTCGGTTC
Source organism: uncultured delta proteobacterium (assembly GCA_903930515.1). GTDB lineage: Bacteria > RBG-13-61-14 > RBG-13-61-14 > RBG-13-61-14 > DRUE01 > CAIYYW01. The sequence continues at coordinate 6,779 of CAIYYW010000197.1, forward strand.
GGACCAAAACCTCCTCCTCGCCGGAGCCAATTCCCGGATCCGGGAAACGGTTTTGCCCTCCGGTCCGATCAGTCCGCAGAGCGCGAAGAGATAGATCAGCTTGCGGGCAAAGGGGTAGGCGGGTTCCAGGTTGATCAGGTCGGCCAGGGTTTTGCTGCCGTCAATTGCTTTTGAGAATTCCAGCTCCGGGTCGGTCAGCTTGAACAACTCCAGCCGTTGCCGATAGTTTTCCAGCCCGTCCAGGGGCCGGGTTCCCAGCAAGTTCAATTCCCGGTCCAGCGATTCCTCGGGAAAGTAATGATAAACCCCGTCCTTGAGCAAATGATGGAAAGCGAATTCAAAACGGGTGATCCTGGAGAGGAATTCAGTCTCGGAATAAAACCGGTATTGTCCTTCCTGGAAGCTGAACGCAGTGCTGATCTTATGAAGGGTTTGAGACTTCATCACCTGGTACAGCTCCTTGGGCTTGAGCTTGCCCAGCTTGACCAGGGCGGCTCCCTGCTGGAGGTTCTCGCTCATCATCAGCTCCAGGCTCTTTTCAAAATCCTCCTCGCTGATCTTTCCCTGCTTGACCAAATACCTCCCGAGGGTCTCGTCCCGGAGCGTGCTTTCCACATAAGCCGGAATCCCCTGCACCAGGAACACCGCCTTGCTGATCCCCTCCTGCGCCAAGGCCAGTCTCCCGGTCTGCTCCTGGTCGTAAAGATGGTTGAGCAGCCTGGGGACCGGGTGAACGCCCAACTCGCCTTGAAATAATATTTGCGGCTGGTTCATCCCTGGTCCCGGATCGTGAAATAGTTTTGGATCCGCTCCATCATTTTTTCCTTGATCCAGGGAAGCTGTTTCAACTGCTCGAAATTTTCAAAGCCTCCCAGCCCCCCCCTGAGCTTCAACAACTCCGCGCTTTTTTTATAGCCGATCCCGGGAAGCAATTCAAAGTCGACCGCGCCGGCCTGGTTGAGCAGCATTTTTTTGCCGCTCGCCAACCGGACCGAACTGGAGGCCCCTCGGCGGATTAGTTCGCATTGAGCGCCGGAAACCCTGAGCAAATCCAGTTCCTTCAACGGCTGCTCCGGGCAGGATTTTGCGAACTGTCCCGCGGTTTGAATCCGGCCCAGGTCCAATAGATATTCCTGATCTTCCCGGACCGCCTCGGCAAATGATTCCAAGCCCGGCCGGCTTTTCCGGGAGGGAAAAGATTTAAGAACGGCCGGAAGGACCGCGATCAAAAGCAAAGCGGCCAAAACCAGGATCAACTCATTATTCGCCCTGGCGGAATTTTTTTCTTGCCCTTCTTTTTTCATCTTTATAAAGTTTATAGTCAATGCTATCAATCAATGCCTGCCAGCTTGCCTCAATGATATTGTCCGAAACCCCCACGGTTCCCCAATGATCCTTGCCGTCGGTGGATTCAATCAAGACCCGGACCAGGCTCGCGGTTCCCAGCCCGGCCGGAAGCACCCGCACCTTGTAATCCACCAGGCTCACCTCTTTCAAGCGTGGATAAAAACGCTCTAAAGCCTTGCGCAAAGCCGCGTCCAGAGCGTTGACCGGCCCCACCCCGGAAGCCGCGGTGTGTTCAACCGCCCCTTCCGCTTCCACCATTATGGTCGCCTCGGCCCGGGGCACCTTGTCCTCCGACCGCTTCTCGTCAATCACGCGGAATCCTTTGAAGTTGAAAAACCTCTTCCTCTTCCCGATCGCCTTTTTCATCAGGAGTTCAAAGCTGGCCTCGGCCCCGTCAAACTGATATCCGCGGCGCTCCAGCTTTTTCACTTCCTTGAGAATCATCCGCGCGATCGGGCTTTGGGCGTCCAGCCGAAGCCCGGCTTCCCGGGCCTTGTATAAAACCGTGCTCCTGCCGGCCTGGTCCGAGATCAAAATCCGTCTCCGGTTCCCCACCCGGGCCGGATCAATATGCTCATAGGTCCTGCTGTTTTTGAGAACGGCGTCCGTATGTTGCCCGCCCTTGTGAGCGAAGGCGCTGTCTCCCACAAAGGGCTGATGGTTTTCGGGAGGCCGGTTCACCAGTTCCCAGACCAGGTGGGAAATTTCCCGGAGTTGCTTGAGGTTCCCCACCGGGATCGCCCGGTAGTTGAGCTTGAGCATCAGGTCCGGGATCAGCGCGCACAAGTCCGCGTTGCCGCAGCGCTCCCCGAAGCCGTTGATCGTGCCCTGGACCATCTCCACTCCCTGCTCCACCGCGAGGATGGAATTGGCCACGGCTAATCCGCAATCGTTATGGCTGTGGATGCCGAACCGGGCTGGGAATATCCGGATCACTTCCTGGCAGGACCGGACCACCTCCCCCGGCATAGCCCCGCCGTTGGTGTCGCAGAGGCAGATCAATTCCGCGCCCGCCTCAAAGGCCCTGGCCAAACAGTCCAGGGTATAACTCCGGGAATCGCGGTACCCGTCGAAGAAATGCTCGGCGTCGAAAAAAACCTGCTTGCCCTGCTGGCGCAGATAGTCAATGGTGTCTGCGATCATTCTCAGGTTTTGATCCAAGCCGGCGCGGAGCACTTCCCGGATATGAAGCTCCCAGGTCTTGCCAACGATGCTCACGATTTTTACCGGGAGTTTTCCCAGCAAACTCAATTGCGGGTCCTTGCCCGGGGTCAGATCCTTTTTCACCGTGGACCCGAACGCGACCAGCCGGGTCCGCTTCAAGCCCAGCCCGAGGATTTGCCGGAAAAATTTCAGGTCCTTGGGGTTAGCGCTCGGCCATCCCCCCTCCAGATACTGGATCCCCAACTCGTCCACCTTCTCCGCGATCCGAAGCTTGTCCTCGAAACTGAAATTCACATCCTCGCTCTGGCTTCCGTCCCGAAGCGTGGTGTCATAGATCAATATTTGTCGTTTTTGGCTCATTCAGTTCTTCGCCCGCTTTTTCGGTTTGGACCCGGCCGGCGCCTTGGCCAGATTGAATGCGGAATGGAGTTCGCGCACGGCCAGCTCGGTGTATTTGGCGTCAATCAGGCAGGAGACCTTGATCTCACTGGTGGAGATGGCCTGGATGTTGATCCCGGCCTGGCCCAAAGTCTCAAACATCCGGCCGGCCACCCCCGCGGCGCTCCTCATCCCCACGCCCACGATGCTGACTTTGGCCACATTCGGGTCAATCTTGATCTCGCCCGCGGCTAGTTTCCTGCTTGCGACATCGGCCAGCTTCTTCGCCCGAGCCATATCTTCCTTGCGCACGGTGAAGGTCAGGTCGGTGTAACCCTTCTCGCTCACATTCTGAACGATCATATCCACGATAATGTGGGCGTCTCCCAGGCTTTTGAAAACAGTCGCGGCCACCCCGGGCTGGTCCGGTACCCGGGATACCGTGATCTTGCATTCGTTTTTGTCATAAGCCACTCCGCTGACAACCGTCTTTTCCATTTCCTTGTCCCCCTTTACCACCAAAGTTCCCGGCAGGTCCATCAGACTGGACAGGACCGCCAGTTTGACATTGTAATTCTTCGCCAGTTCCACCGACCGGATCATCAGCACCTTGGCGCCCGCGCTCGCCATCTCCATCACCTCGTCGTAACTGATTTTGTCCAGCTTGCGCGCGTCCGGGCAAATGTTCGGGTCCGCGGTGTAAACCCCGTCCACATCCGTGTAAATCTCGCACAAGTCCGCGTTCAAGGCCGCGGCCAAAGCCACCGCGGTGGTGTCCGATCCCCCCCGTCCCAAAGTATGGATATTGCCCTCCTGGTCCACGGCCTGGAACCCGGCCGCCACCACGATGGATCCGTGATTAAGCAATTTCCGTATTTTCTGCGTTCCGATCTTTTTGATCCGGCCGTCCTTGTAAACCCCCTCGGAAAAGATCGGGATTTGGTTCGCCACCAGCGAGCGGGCCTTCCCGCCGATACTCTGGATCGCGATCGCAAGCAGCGCCACCGAGACATTCTCTCCGGTGGAGATCAGGGCGTCATATTCGCGCAGGTCCGGCAGTTCGGTCAAATCCAGCGCCAGCTTAATCAGCCGGTTGGTCTCCCCGGCCATCGCGCTCACCACCACCACCACCTGGTCCCCCTGCCGCTGTCTCGAAAGCGCCTTCTGCGCCACATTCCGGATTCGCTCCAGGGTACCCACGCTGGTCCCCCCATATTTCTGCACAATCAAAGCCACTGATCCTACCTCCTTTGATCTTCGGTGATAACCCGGATAAGCCGCTCCTGCCATTTTGCCGGGTCGTCGGTTTCAATTTTCAATCCCCGCTCAGTTTCTCCGATCACCGATAATTTTATCCATAATGCGCCTTTTGGGACAATGAGCGGGAATTTGTCCGCCCATTCCACCGCGCAAACCCCGTCTCCGAAAAAATATTCCTCGTACCCAATCCCGGAAAGCTCGTCCGCGGAGCCGATCCGGTAAAGGTCAAAATGATAAAGCCAGAGCCGGCCCGGATATTCCCGGAGCAAAATGTAAGTCGGGCTTGCCACCGGCACGCTCAAATCGCAACCCAGTCCGGAGGCGATCCCCTTGACCAGCTCGGTCTTTCCCGCTCCCAGTTCTCCGGAAAGCGCGACCAACTCTCCCTCGGCCAAGACCTTTCCCAGCTCCGCTCCGAATTGAATGGTATGTTTCGCGCAGCCGGTTTTCAGCTCCCAATTCATTCTTCGGTTCCAAAATGTTGATCCAGGATCCATCTCCGCGCCGGCCGGATTTTCCCGATCAAATCCGTGGCGATGATCCCGATCGCGACCGATTCCTGTCCCGCTAAATCTCCGGCCTTGCCGTGCAGATACACTCCCAGGATCGCCGCGTCCACCGGATCGTATTCCTGAGACAACAGCCCGGCGATGATCCCGGTGAGCACATCCCCCATTCCCGCGCTCGCCATCCCGGCATTGCCGGAGTGGTTGATGAAGACTTCCCCGAACGGGCCCGCGATCACGGTGTTGGCTCCCTTTAAGACCACGATCGCCTGCCAGTCCTTGGCGAATTTCCGGGCCACCCCGACCCGATCCTTCTGGATTTCGGGAACGGGCAGGCCGCAAAGCCGGCTCATCTCTCCGGGATGCGGGGTCAGGATCAAAGGAGCCTGGATTTTCTTGAGGATGTCCATCTGGTTCGCGAGCGAATTCAATCCGTCCGCGTCCACCACCACCGGCGCGGTTGCCGAGACCAGAATTTCTTTTACAAATTGGTCAATCTCTTTTCCCTGCCCGATTCCCGGCCCGAGCGCGATCGCGTTTTTCCCGCGGATGAATTCCAGGGCGGCCGGGATGGAAACCTTTCCGAACTTCCGGTCCTGATCCGGGATCGGCTCGGTCATTACTTCGGTGAGCTTGACTTCAAAAATGTCGTTGAGCGAGGCCGGGACCGCGAGTGTGACCAACCCGGCTCCGGAGCGGAGCGCGCTTTCCGAGGCCATTGCCGCAGCGCCGGTCTTGCCAGGAGAGCCGGCGAAAATAACGGTATGTCCGTGATCGCCCTTGTGGCTGTCCGGCGCCCGGGGAAGGAGCAGGGGGAAGGCCAGATCCTGGTCGGTCACGAAAGTTTTTATATTTTTGGAAAGAGCAGCCGGGATGCCGATGTCAATCACTTCCAGTTCACCGGTCAGTCCGGCGCCCGGGAAACAGTAATGACCGATCTTGGCCAGGCCGAAAGTGACCGTGGCTTCCGCCCGGACCGCCACTCCCATAATTTCTCCGGTGGACGCGTTGACCCCGCTCGGGAGATCCAGCGCGAGCACGGGGATGGCGTATTCGCCGGTGATCTCGTTGATGAATTCAACGGCCGCGCGGGGAAGGCCCTTGATTTCGGAATCAAGGCCGGTGCCGAAAATGGCGTCAATGATCAGATCGGTCTCGGTAAGCCTCTGCTTCAGGTTCCGCAATTGATCCTCGTTCTCCACTTCAATCAACTCGCCGGTCAGTTTCAAATACCGGTCCAGGTTGAGTTTGGCGTCTCCCGTCAGCGCTTCTTTCCTGCCCAGCAGCGCTACGGTGGGAAATACCCGCCGGTTGAGCAGGTATCTCGCGATCACAAACCCGTCTCCGCCGTTGTTGCCTTTGCCGCAAAAGATCACCGTGTCTTCCAGGAGCGGGAATTTGCTCTCAATAAATTCAAACGCCCCTTTGCCCGCGGATTCCATCAACACCTCTCCGGGAATCCCGAACTCCTCAATCGCCCTCCGATCCAGCTCCCGCATCTCCTCGGCGCTGACAACCTTGTTCTTCCACAAACGATTCATTTCCTTCCCTCCGATCCCTCCATCACCGCGACCGCGAACGCGTATTCATCCTCGTGGCTCAGGCTCAGATGAATCTTTTCCGCCCCCATCTCAGCCGCTCTTTTTTCCGCCTGGCCCAAAAGCCTGAGCTCCGGCTTGCTTCCTGGTTTCGCCAGCACTTCAATCTCCTTGAACCTGATCCCGCCGAACACTCCGGCGCCCATGGCTTTTTGCACGGCCTCTTTGGCCGCGAACCAGGCCGAGAATTCCTGGCCCGGACGAGCCCGGCTTTTCCCTTCTTCAATCTCCCGGTCAGTGAAGGCTTTTTTCAGGAACCGGTCCCCGTAATTCTTCAGCAGCTTCTCGGTCTTGCTGATCCGGACCGCGTCTATGCCCACTCCGATTACCATTTTTCCCTCGCTTGATTCAAAACCGCGGCTTGCCAATCACCCTTTGGACCGGATCAGTTCCACCATTTCCCGGACCGCCTGGGGTAGTCCCACGAACACGGCTCGGGCGATGATGGAATGTCCGATGTTGTATTCTTCAATCTCTTCAATCTGGAGCAATCTTTTGAGGTTGTGATAGTTGAGTCCGTGTCCGGCAAAGATCTGAAGACCAAGTTTGCGTCCGGCCTTGACCGATCCGAGGATGGCTTGGAATTCATGGTTTTCTTCCGGCAGGCTCTTGGCCTCGCAATATTTTCCGGTATGGATTTCCACCGCGTCCGATCCGGCCTTGTGGCTGGCTCTGATCTGGTCCAGGTCCGGATCAATGAAGAGGGACGAGCGGATCCCGGCTTCCTTCAGCATATTCACCGTGCGGGTGAGGGCGTCCTGGTGCCGCATCACATCCAGGCCCCCTTCGGTGGTGATCTCTTCGCGCTTTTCCGGGACCAGGGTGGCGGAGAAGGGTTTGAGATACAGGGCGATCTTCAACATCTCCTGGGTGTTGGCCATTTCCAAATTGAGCCGGGTCTGGATGGTTTCCTTGAGGATTTTCAGGTCCCGGTCCTGGATATGGCGGCGGTCTTCGCGGAGATGCACGGTGATCTGGTCGGCGCCGGCCTGCTCCGCGAGATACGCGGCATAAACCGGGTCCGGGTTGGGAACGGTTTTTCGCGCCTGCCGCAAAGTGGCGATATGGTCTATATTTACTCCCAGCCTCGGATACATTTGCTCCTCCTTGTCAAGGGACACGGTTGCTTGAACCTCAAATCTCAAATTTCAGAAAGAACAACCAACCATAAACTACAAACCAAAAATCTCTGTGGTAAGCATTCAGGATATGGCTTTGCGGAAGCTGTCCGCGATCTCCTGGGCCAACTCCTTGACCAGATGCTCCTTTTCGCCTTCCACTAAAATCCGCACCAGGGGCTCGGTTCCCGAATAGCGGACCAGGACTCGGCCTTTCCCTCCCAGCTTGGACTCGGCCTTGCTGATGGCCTTTTTCACCTTTTCCATCTTCTCAATCGGCTTCCGCTCTTTCACCCGAAGGTTGATCAGGGACTGCGGATACTTCTCCAACAGCATCGCCAGCTCGGATAGTTTTTTGCCTTTCTTCTGCATCACCGCCAAAAGGTTGAGCGCGCCGATGATCCCGTCGCCGGTGGTGGCATGATCAAGGAAGATCAGATGTCCGCTCTGCTCTCCGCCGAAGTTGTAATTCTTTTCAATCATTTCCTGCACCACATATCGGTCTCCGACCCGGGTCCGCACCACCTTGCCTCCCGCGGCTTCAATCACCTTGTTCAGGGCCAAATTGCTCATCACGGTGGTGACTAATGTTTTCTTGTTCAGCTTCTTCTCCTTGAGCATCTCTGTCCCGCAGATCGCCATCATATAATCTCCGTCCCAATAGGCGCCGTTCTCGTCCACAATCGCCACCCGGTCCGCGTCCCCGTCCACCGCCACCCCGATGTCGGCCCTGGTTTTGCGGACTTCCTTGCCGATCAATTCCGGATAGAGCGCGCCACAGTTCTTGTTGATGTTCTCGCCGTTGGGGGATACCCCGACTGAAACCACTTCCGCTCCCAGTTCCGCGAAGATCACCGGAGCCACCTTGTAGGACGCTCCGTTGGCGCAGTCCACCGCTATTTTCAGCCCGTCCAGGGTCATCCCTTTGGGGAATACGCTTTTGCAGAATTCAATGTATCGGCCCTGGGCGTCGTCCACCCGGAAGGCCTTGCCGATTTCGCGCGCGGTCGGACGGAGCGAGTCAATCTTTCCGGAAAAAATCAATTCCTCAATCATCAACTCGTCCTGGTCCGGAAGCTTGAAGCCGTCTCCGGCGAAGATCTTGATCCCGTTATCCTGGTAGGGGTTGTGGGAGGCGCTGATCATAATCCCGGCGTCCGCTCTCATCGCCGTGGTGATGAAGGCGATGGCCGGGGTGGGAAGGGGTCCGAGCAGGATGGCGTCCACGCCCATTGAACAAATCCCGGAGGCGATCGCTTGCTCCAGCATATAACCGGAGAGGCGGGTGTCCTTTCCGATCACGATCTTGTGCCGGTGGTTTTTGTTCTTGAAAATGTATGCGGTGGCCCTCCCGACCAGGATCATCATTTCGCTGGTCAGGGGATGCACATTGGCAATGCCCCTGATCCCGTCAGTCCCGAATAATTTTCTCAAGCCCGTAACCTCCCAAACTCAGGCAAAGATGTTTTTCCCTGCCCGGATTGCACCTGCCATTATAGCAAATCCTCTGATTTTTTCAGGTTCATGCACCCGGAGGATATTCGCGCCGCAAAGAATCCCGGCAACCACGCTCGCGGCCGTGCCTTCAACCCGGTCGTCCTTCTCGGCCTTGAGCACGGCGCCGATGAATCTTTTGTTGCTCGGTCCCAAAAGAATCGGCCGTCCCAGCGATTTCAGTCTCCATAAATCCCGGATCAGTTCCAGGTTATGGTCAACCGTTTTTCCGAAGCCGATCCCGGGATCAATAATTATTTTCTCCTCGTCCACCCCGGCCTCCAAAGCGCGTTGCATCCGCTCGCGCAAAAACCCGACCACCTCTCCGAACAAATCATTGTAGGTCGGATTTTCCTGCATATCCCTGGGGCTGCCCTTGATGTGCATCAGCACCAGACCGGCTTTGCTCTTCGCGGCCACCTCGGCCATCTTGGGATCAAATCCCAGGCTGCTGGTGTCATTGATGATGCTCGCGCCTATTTCCATTGCCTGTTTCGCCACTTCGGCCTTGCGGGTGTCAATTGAGATCAGGGCCTTGCCGATCCGGGATTTGATTTTCTCCAATACCGGCATCAGCCGCTTCAACTCCTCTTCCAGGCTCACCGCTTCCGAGCCGGGCCTGGTGCTTTCCGCGCCCATGTCAATGATCTCGGCGCCGGAAACTGCCATTGCCTCGGCCCGCTCAAGGGCTTTTTCCGTGTCAAAATATTTTCCGCCGTCGTAAAACGAGTCCGGGGTCAGGTTGATGATCCCCATCAGGACCGGTTTTTCTCCCAGTTCCAGAACTCCGCCGGGCAGTTCCAGTCGGAATTTTTTCCGCTCGGATCTTTCAATGGTCCGGACCAACTCCTCTCCCAGCTTGGGCAGCTTGAACGGCTGGGGCTTAAGCTTTTCCGCCAGGTTGAGGAATTGCTGGTAGGTCCCCATCACGATCACCTTGCATTTCTTTTCCTGGTTGGTCAGGGCCTTGGACGGGGTCGCGGCCTCTCCGCCCAAAGCCAGCATTTCTTCCTTCAGTACCAGCGCGGAGGGGGATGAGAGATTATCAATCTGGATGCAGTAATGGCGCGCCTTTCTCGCCATTTTGTCCAGGCCCATCGGAGTGCACCTGGTTTGAGATAATCTCTGTTCGGCTTCCTCCCCATCACGGATCGCCGTGAGCAGGGGATTAAAATCGGTCATTGAAATTAAGTTCCCCGGACCGGCTCCGGCTTGATGATGGATGGGACCGGACTTTTCTCTTTGGAGCCGCTCTTGGCCGCGGCCTTTTCCGGGGCTTCCTTCTCGTTCGCTATTTTGATCGGCGCCAATTCCTGTCCGGCCATCAGGCGGTTGATGTCATCCTCTTCCAGGGTCTCCCGCTCGAGCAGTCCCAGGGCGATCCGGTGCAGGGCGTCTAAATTCTGGCTGATGAGTTCCTTGCTCTTATCAAAGGCCTCGGAGACGATCCGCTTGATCTCGCGGTCTATCTCCAGGGCGGTTTCCTCGCTGTAATTCTGATGATAGGCGAGTTCCTTTCCCAGGAAGATTTGCTCGTCGCGCTTGCCAAAAGTCAAAGGCCCGAGCTTATTGCTCATTCCCCAGTCGCACACCATTCTCCGGGCAAGGTCGGTCGCCCGCTCCAAATCGGAGCTGGCCCCGGAGGTCATCTCCCCGAACACGATCTCCTCCGCGGCCCTTCCGGACACCAGCACGGTCACCGAGGTTCGGGCCTGGGTCTTGGTGATCAAATAGCGGTCTTCCTTGGGCAACTGCAGGGTGACCCCCATTGACATTCCGCGAGGGATGATGCTGACCTTATGCACCGGATCGGCCTCGGGGAAAAGCTTGGCCACCAGCGAATGACCGGCCTCGTGATACGCGATCATCTTGCGCTCCGGATCCGAGATCACGCTCTTGCGCGCCAGTCCCATCATCACCTTGTCCTTGGCGTCCTCGAAATCATCGTCGCTCACCTTCTTCTTGTCCTTGCGCGCCGCGAGCAAAGTGGCCTCGTTCACCAGGTTGGCCAGGTCCGCCCCGGAAAATCCCGGAGTGCCCCGGGCGATTTTATCCAAATCAATATCCTCGTCAAGCGGCTTGTTCCGGCTATGCACCTTGAGGATTTCAAGGCGGCCCTTCCGGTCCGGCATCGGAACCACGATGTGCCGGTCAAACCGGCCGCGGCGGAGCAGGGCCGGGTCCAGGATGTCCGGCCGGTTGGACGCGGCAAAGACAATGATCCCTTCCTTGTTGTCCACCCCGTCCATCTCCACTAATAGCTGGTTCAGGGTCTGCTCGCGCTCGTCGTGGCCCCCTCCCAATCCGGCTCCGCGATGCCTTCCCACCGCGTCTATCTCGTCAATAAAAATGATGCAGGGCGGACTGCGCCGGGCCTGGTAGAACAGATCCCGCACCCTTGCCGCGCCCACTCCCACGAACATCTCCACGAATTCGGAACCGCTGATGCTGTAAAAGGGAACCCCGGCCTCCCCGGCGATTCCTTGCGCCAATAAAGTCTTGCCGCATCCGGGCGGGCCCACGATCAATACCCCTTTGGGAATTTTTCCGCCCAGCTTGGTGAATTTTTTAGGGTCTTTGAGAAAATCAATGATCTCCCCGACCTCAACCTTCACCTCGTCCATCCCGGCCACATCCTCAAAGGTGATTTTCTTCGCGGCCTGGTCCAGCAGCCGGGGCTTGGCCCGGCCAAAGGTCATGGCCTTGCCCTGGGTGCCCTGGACCTGGCGGAGGAATATATACAAGATCACCACGCTGCCTCCGATGATCAGCACCCAGGTGATCAGTTGAATAATATTGGAATTACGGTCCGGGTCCTTGTAACTGACCTTGATGTTCTGGTCCGTCAATACCTTGGCCAGCTCCGGGTCTTCCTTCGGGCCCGAAGTCAAGAAAAAGGCGCCGTTGGTGAACTTGCCTTCAATCCGGTTCCCGATCACGGTGACTTCGGAGACCTGGCCGCTCTTCACCGAGTTGAAAAAGGTGGTATAGTCAATACTGGTCACTTTCTTCTGGCCCGAGGTCTTCCAGAACCAAAAGATCATAATTGAAAGCGCGAACAGAAAGACAAAAGACAACAAACTCTTCAGGAAATCTTTCTTCAATACCGATTCCTCCTTAAAAGGTCCTTGCTTACCGCCGTATTTTAGTGATTTTAACACTCATTTGGGTTGCTTTCAATCCCCGCGGCGAGGCAAATGGGGAAGGGGAGAAGGGGAAGAGCCGCCCTGGCCTTGAAAGATCAAAAGCGATTTTACCGGAGAGGTTCGCCTGGAAGGCGGGGACGGGGATTATTGCTTAACCCATTTGATCGGGGCGATGGAAAGGGAGCCGGGTTTTGCGCCAATTGGGGTTTTCCAGCCCCGCCATCCGCAACTGGTGATATACCAGTTTCCGTCCTGATCTTGGATGTATTCCGCGGCGTGGGCCGACAAGGTGGTCACATATTCCGCGGTTTGGCCCTGAGCCGCGGACACTCCTGTCTCAGCTCCTATTCCTCCACCAGCGTAAATCCCGAAGTCGTAGGGATTTTTACTGCGGATGATCACGGTGTTGGAATAGGTTGAAGGCTGAGTGGAAGCAGTGAGGCAGACCGAGAGATAGTAATAGCCGTTGAAATATATAACGAACGGCGACTCGCAGGCGGAGATGTTGATCCATTTCGGATAAACCGGCGCCGGCTTGATTGCCTTGAAGGCCGTTCCTTTCCAAGTCCAGTGATTGAAATCGCTTGACTCAAAAACCGAGACGGTGTTTTGCGAGTCAACCGCATACATCAGCCATTTCTGATCGGCGATTTTAATCACCATGGTGTCCCGCAGATTGGAGAATGGGCGGTCAATTACATAAGCTTGGAAAGTCCAATTGATTCCGTCCGGCGAGGTATAATGCCGGATCTTGTCAGGACCGGCATAAAGATGGTAAACCCCATTATCCTTGATCACATGCGGCGCCCATTTCGGCTTTTGGTCCGGATCGTCCTTGAAAATCACGGGAAGTTCTTTCATTTCCTGATTGAGCGAAGGCCCGACCGCGTGGGCAAAGCCCGGAGTATAAAGAGTATCCAGCAGGCTGTCGCCTCGGGAAACAATCCCGACCAGTCTCCAGTTTCCCTGCGCGTCCTGGAAAACCGCGTGGTCGTTGATGGCGTCGCCCGATTTGACCGGCTGGAACAGAACCCGGTAAGGACCGGCAATGACCGGGACAGATTTTTCCTGACCGGGGGCGACCAGGGCGGCCAGAAGGGAAATTGCGGCGAGAGAGATTTTTAAGCCAAGTCGTTTCATTCTTGCCTCAGATTTTAAGTTTATCGTTCAGACTCTTTTTCAGTTCGGCCGGCAGCTTGCCGGAAACATCGGCCAGGCTGATTTTGGGAATTCCGCCGAAGAGATGAAAGGCCCGGTTGAGCGCCGGCTCTTGCCAGATGGTCTGGAAATCATAGCTGTTCATTGACTCTGTCCTGCCAGCTTCCCTAATCCCGCCCAGGAGCAAGACCACGCCGCGGTTGAAAGCGGAGTTGGTTGCGAGATAGGGGTCGCGGTAAATGCGTTTTTCCGAATCCGGGGTGAGCTCGCGGTTGATCAGGAACCAGGCCAGGGAGACCATATCGTTGCCGGCCAGGTTGTCGGAGGCGAACACGATCCCGGTTTCGGGCTCGGTGATATAGCCATTGTCCGGGCCGAAGGTGGTCAGGACCTTGGTGGAAGCGGTGAGAATAAGCCGCAGTTTGTTTTTGAGCGAAGGGATGGAATTAGCCTCCGCGGTCTTTTCGTAAATGGTCGCGGCGTCGCGGTGATATTCCAGCCGCGAGTCAAAGCGCATATACCCGACCACGGCTTTAAGTCCGAGCGTGGTTCCCAGGATCATATGCCGGGCCACCCGGGGCATCAGTACCAGATGATCGGCCTCTTTTAATTTCTTCGGGACCATGATCCCGTTCTTCCAGTGCGAGCCGGAGGCCGGGCCGTCCTCAAAAAAAGCCTCCCAGCCTTCCTCTTCCGGGAAATACAATTCCGCTCCGCCCGCTTCCGCGGCCGCGAGCAAGCCGTTTTCCCTCATCAATTGTCGGGTGCTGCCCCGCATCCCGTCCGGGCTGAGCTTTACTTTTTGGATCCCGCCCATGTCCATCACGATCACCCGGCCCGCGCCTTTTTCCTTGAGCAGCCGGATCATCGCGGTCAGGCCCGCGGGATTGGTCGTGGCCGGATAAGGCTGGTTGGAATTGCAGGCCGGCTTGATCAGGACCCGGTCGCCCTTTGAAAGCCAGGAAAAATCAGTGGCGGCAAGCGCGGCGTTCCGGACCGCTTCCATAATCGCATGGCCGGACGCGCCTTTGGCCAATGCTTCAATCGCAATTTTGGCTTCTGGTCCGATCCCGGGCAATTTCAAGGACGACGCTGAACTTTTAAAAGGCAGAAATGCCGCGGCGGTCCCGATCATACTTAGGATTCCGAAGTCACGCCGGCTGATCAAACCGCTCCTTAATTTATCCTTCAATGCCCATTCCTCTTGCGAAAACACCTTGATTACATTATATGTTGCGGCGGCCTTTTCCGCAATTCTTGCGGCACAAAATTGGAATGGTCAATCAATCGCGCCGCTTAAGTCCTCTTCTCCTCCTGATCGCCCCCCCTCATCCTGATCAAATAAATGATCGGCACCGGCAGGATCAGGGCGAGGCTGAGCAGGGACAAATGCCAGCCTTTGGCGATCAAGGAACTGTGGAGTTGCGCCACCCGGGCATCCGGCGCCGCCAGCCCGCAAACAAAAAGGCCGAACCAGAAATAAGTGTAGAGCACGATGTGAAAATGATATTTAAGAAAAACCTTGACTTTAGCGATCAAACTGTTCATTGCGTCACCTCCTCAAATATTGGGCACGATCAGAACAATCGCCAGGACCGGGATATCAATCAGGATCAGGCCCCATAACACCGCGGTTTTTTTCAGCTCGCCCCATTGCTCTTGGCACTCCACGAACCGAAACTCAATGGTAAAGACAAAGACGAACACGAACCAGGCGATGAAGTTGATCAGGGGGATGCCGATCACCCTGGTGGGATATCTCATCCCATTCGGGAAAAATTGCGCGAAAAAATCCGCGAACACATTGGGAGGGGTGGTCAGGAAAACATGATGGCCGAAGTTATAGGGATCAACCACTCCCGGGCCGATAGTGGCGACATCAGGCAGACAAGGCACCCAGACCCACCAGTTAT